>CANPYG010000019.1 GCA_947588205.1 uncultured Acetatifactor sp.
GCACCGCTGTTCCCCTGCCCCTCCGACGAGGAGCGGGGTTTGGGGCAGAGCCCCAAAAATAACAGAAGCACCGCATTGAATAAACGGTGCTAATGTTTTTGATTTTTTGAGACATTTTCAAAAATGCTTGACAGATAGAAAAAACATTTTTAAATATTTTTTATAAGAAAAAACATTTTTAAATATTTTTTATTGACATTTTGGGAGAAATATAGTATGTTAATGTATATCGAATGTTGTTTTTGCGATATACGTAGTTATAAAATCATTTCTTTCTAATATTCTGTTGTTTATGGCGTTTCTGCCGTTTTCACCGGAGGTTAGGCAAAATTGAATAGCGGCAGGGGATGCGGAAGAATTGAAGGGAATGCAGTACCCCTGCAAAGGGAGGTATTGCATGGGAAGAATCAATGATGCGCTGCTGGAATACCTGCAGGATAACGAACGGTTTGCGGATTTATTTAACGGATGCTGTTTTGGCGGGAAAAAAGTCATTGAAGCCGAGAGCCTGACAGAAGGTTCAGAGATTTATGTGGAGCATGATACAGTGTCCTTGGAGAGAAAGACAACCGCCTGCGGGAAAAAGGATGACCAGAAGACAAGGCAGCGTATAAGGGATTTGAAGAAATGGTTTCGCAGTGGAGTAGTGCTTCGGGTTTTGGCTGTTGAGAATCAGGAACACGTAGATTATGCCATTCCATGGAGGCTGATGAATTACGATGCCCAGGAATATGGAAACCAGACAGGGGCTTTGAAACGGAAAAACCGTCGGGAAGGCTGCCTGAAAACGAAGGGAGAATATTTGTGTGGTCTGCGCAGAGAAGATCGGCTGGTTCCGGTCTATACGATCTGCTTGTATCACGGAGAGGAGATTTGGGATGGACCCAAAAGCCTGAAGGATATGATGGATTTTGGAGAAGCCGCGCAAGATTGGGAGAATTTGTTTTCCGATTATAAAATACATTTAATATGTCTGAATGAACTTCATAATTATGAATGTTTTCATTCTCCTTTGCGGGAGCTTTTTGCTTTAATTCCATATAGAAAGGATAAAAAGGCATTGCGTGAATTTATAGATTCGAGACCGGAGTACAGGACATTGGATGTCCAGACCGCACAGGTAGCGGGAGAATTGATCGGAATGCAGAATATTTGTGAGAAATTGGAGAATTATCGGGAGGAGGAAGGTTATAATATGTGTACAGCATTAAAGGAATTGCTGGAAGACAGTAGGAATGAAGGGATGGAAAAGGGCACACGGGATAAGGCGCGGCTTGTGGCAGAAAACCTGTACAAGAGAGGCTTTTCCCCACAGGAGGCCGCTGCTTTATTAGAAGAATCCCAGGAAAGGGTTTGTGAGTGGTACGGACAGTTCATTGCCGGCTCCAGCGGCCAGAAGCACCGCAGGGCAAGATAAGTCCGCTTTGGGTTACCGGAAGCCCGATTTCGTCAGCTTCCACATGGCCTCCGAAGCGCCTGACAATGGCTGTATTCATCATGTAGGACAGCACCGCGGGCTGAAGACCCGTAGTATAGGAATTGATCAGGAAAAACAGGGCGTCTTTGCTCAAAAGCTGTGTGGTGAGCATCAGAAAATCCCAGATATTTTCTTCCATCTTCCAAATCTCACCCTTGGGTCCCCGACCGTAAGAAGGCGGATCCATGATGATCCCATCATAGAGGTTTCCCCGGCGGATCTCCCGTTCCACAAATTTCATGCAATCATCCACCAGGTAACGGATGGGTGCCTCCCCGAGACCGGATGAGGCGGCGTTTTCCTTTGCCCAACCCACCATGCCCTTGGCTGCGTCCACATGGGTGACGGACGCCCCTGCCGCCGCGGCTGCCAAGGTAGCTCCACCGGTATAAGCGAACAGGTTCAGCACCTTAACGGATTTTCCCGATTTACGGGCGTTACGGATCAGTCCTGAGAACCATTCCCAGTTTGCTGCCTGTTCCGGGAACAGGCCCGTGTGCTTAAAGCTGAAGGGCTTGAGATGGAAGGTGAGTTTCCCTGGATAAGAAATGCTCCATTCCTCCGGCAGCCCGAAGAATTCCCATTCGCCGCCTCCCTTTGAACTCCTGTGGTAGTGGCCGTTACAGTTTTTCCATCCACTGTGGACAAGAGGCGTGTTCCAGATGACCTGGGGATCCGGCCGGATCAGAAGATATTTTCCCCACCGCTCCAGTTTTTTCCCATGGGAGGTGTCTATTACTTCGTAGTCTTTCCATCTGTCGGCAATCCACATAGCTGTCAGATCCTTTCCAAGCTTTCTAAATTTCCAAGTCCTGCTGAAATCATACCTATTTATATGGGGATTGTCAAGTGCGGATGTTTGGGCTGCGGCAGTCCGGGAATCTGTAGGATGTTCGGGCTGCGGTCTGGGAATCACAGAGGAAACCTGCAGGAAGAAAGTGGGAAGAATGGTTGTGGGATGCGGAATATTGTGATAAAATCATTTTATCAATGCAGATTGTGATAAAGTCTTGATCCTCCGTTCCAGACAGCTGCAGTTTTGCAATTGCTTAAAAAGTTGTAAAGAGAAAAGGAGAAAAAAGGATGGACAGTTTAAATTTCGATTTGAAGGATTTTAACCTGGAAGCCTATGCAAAGAAGGCCAGGGAAGCGGCGGCGGAAAGCATCGTCATGCTGCGCAATGAGGGAAATGTACTGCCGCTTAGATCCGGGGAGAAGATCGCCCTGTTCGGCAGGAGCCAGTTCAATTATTATAAGAGCGGTACAGGCTCCGGCGGAATGATCTGCTCCAGCTATGTGACGGGGATCCGGGAAGCCCTGATGGAGAGCGATTTTGTATTAAATAAGGAAGTGGAAAGGGTTTATGAGGACTGGATCCGTGAAAATCCCTTTGACGGGGGGCATGGCTGGGCCACAGAGCCTTGGTGCCAGAAGGAGATGCCTTTAAGCGCGGAGTTGGTGCGCAGGGCAAGAGAGCAGTCCGATACGGCAGTGATCGTTCTGGCAAGGGTAGCCGGGGAGGATAAGGACAATCAGGCAGAAGAAGGGAGCTATCTGTTGACCCCGGAAGAACGGGACATGCTGGAAAAGGTATGCGGATGCTTCGGGCGCACGGTGGTGCTGTTAAATGTGGGAAATATCATCGATATGAAATGGGTGGAGGAATACAAGCCTTCTGCCGTCCTGTATGTATGGCAGGGCGGACAGGAGGGAGGAAACGGCGTCCTGGATGTTTTAAACGGAACCGTGTCTCCTTCCGGAAAGCTGGCGGATACCATTGCCCGGGATATCCGGGATTATCCCTCTGCAAAGAACCACGGCGGGGAAGACCGTAATCTTTATGAAGAGGATATTTACGTTGGATACCGTTATTTTGAAACCTTTGCCCGGGAAAAGGTATTGTATCCCTTTGGTTTTGGATTGTCCTATACGGAATTCGGTTTTGAGAAAATGGGGATAGAGGTGCTGGATCAGGGAGTCAGGGTCCATGCGGATGTGACCAACAAGGGCGGATATCCCGGAAAAGAAGTGGTGCAGGTCTATTGCAGCGCCCCTCAGGGAAGTCTTGGACAGCCTGCCCGCAGTCTCTGCGGCTTTGCCAAAACCAGAAGGCTGGAACCCGGGGAGACCGAGTCCGTGACCATAGAGATTTCCTGGAACAGACTGGCTTCCTACGACGACAGCGGCGTGACCGGACACAAATCCTGCTACATAATGGAAGCCGGGAAATGGTCTTTCTATGTGGGAGGCGATGTAAGAAGCGCGGCTTTGGCGGGATGCTTTGAACGGCTGGAAGAAACGGTGGTCAGCCAGTGCGAAGAGGCCTGTGCCCCGGTGACGGCTTTCCGGCGGATGAAACCTGCCCTGGAGGCGTCGGGCGCCTGCCGCATGACGATGGAGGATGTGCCGCTTAGGACGAAGGAGCCCTCCGCAAGGCGGCTGGAAAGACTGCCTGAAAGCGCAGGCGAAGGCTGTACAGGGGATCTGGGTTATCGCCTGCAGGATGTGGAAGCAGGGAAGGTGCCCATGGAAACTTTCCTGAATCAATTGACGAATGAGGAGTTGGCCTGTATGGTGCGGGGAGAGCATTCGGTCTCCCTTGAGGTGACACCGGGAACCGCAGGAGGCTTTGGGGGAGTTACCCAAAGGCTGCGGGATTACGGGCTTGTGGAGGTATGCTGTTCGGACGGGCCTTCCGGGCTCCGCATGGATTGCGGCACCATCGCTTTTTCCTTGCCCAACGGAACTGCCCTTGCCTGTACCTTTAACGAGGCCCTGCTGGAGGAGCTTTATCGATGGGAGGGCATGGAGCTTCGGAAAAATCAGATCGATATGCTTCTTGGCCCCGGCATGAATATTCACAGGAACCCCTTGAACGGCCGTAATTTCGAGTATTTCAGCGAGGATCCCCTGTTAGCCGGCAGGATGGCGGCTGCCCAGCTGAAAGGTCTGGGACGGTACGGCGTGACGGGCACCATCAAGCATTTTGCCTGCAATAGCCAGGAATACAGAAGGCACTTTGTGGAAGCGGTGGTTTCGGAACGGGCTCTCAGGGAAATTTATCTGAAGGGCTTTGAGATCGCCGTGAAAGAAGGAGGGGCTTATACCATCATGTCCTCTTATAATCCCTTAAATGGCTTCTGGACTGCCAGCAATTATGACCTGTTGACCACCATCCTGCGGGGCGAGTGGGGATTTGAAGGCATTGTCATGAGTGACTGGGGCGCCAGGGGGAATGATGAAGGGGAACGGCCCGGCAGGGCGGAAAACGTCGCCGCCATGGTCCGGGCTCAGAACGACCTGTTTATGGTGGTGGAGGACGCGGGCTCCAATTCCCAGAACGACAACAGCCTGGAAAGCCTTGGGAAGGGCACGGTGACCAGGGAGGAATATTTAAGGAGCGCCGCCAACATCTGCAGGGTGATGCTCAGGACGCCTGCCTGGAAGAGCAGGAAGCTGTAACAATTTCGATTGTACGAAAAAAAATACAATTTTTCTCTTGCGAAGTTAGGAACGCTATGGTAGAATGATTGGTGCTGTGACATGATAGCTGTGAAGCGCGAGGTTGCTGCTGGCGGGCGATCGACAGCAGGTTTTCCGTGGAGCGAATGTCAAGTTAGAAAACTGACGGCAAGTCACTGTACCAATTAAAGTCTACCGCAGGGTAGAAACGACGTGTGAGGTTAGAATCCCGGCTGGGTTGCACGAGGATATGGACACACACGGGAGAGTGTACAGTCACCGCTTGTCGTACTGAAAGCGTGATATTGCCGGATGCAGTATCCGCTTGAAATGAAAAGTGCGAAAAGGAGGCGACTTTTTTTATGGCAAATCAGATTATGAGAATCACCCTGAAGGCTTACGATCATCAGCTGGTTGATGCATCTGCCAAGAAAATCATCGAAACAGTCAAGAAAAATGGATCCCAGGTGAGCGGACCGGTTCCCCTTCCCACCAAGAGAGAGGTTGTGACCATCCTGCGTGCCGTACACAAGTACAAGGATTCCAGGGAGCAGTTCGAACAGAGAACCCATAAGAGACTGATCGATATCATCACACCGACCCAGAAGACGGTGGATGCTTTGCAGAGACTTGAGATGCCCGCAGGCGTGTATATCGACATTAAGATGAAGACCAAGTAATTAAGACAACCCAAACAAAACAAACCAAACCTCTACAAAGACGTATGAACAGGGGTGGGGTCAGTTCCCGTTAAGATGATGTTGTGCGGCAATCTTTCCCGGCAACCGGGTCCGGATTCCTAATCCCCCCGGAAATACCGCCCCGCGGTATTTCCCGATGAACTGCTTGTCAGTTCATCGTGGTCCGCTATGTAGAAACAAAAACAGGAGGTAATCATGAAGAAAGCAATTTTGGCAACCAAAATCGGCATGACCCAGATCTTCGGCGAAGACGGCGTGCTGATCCCCGTAACAGTTCTTCAGGCTGGTCCCTGCGCGGTGACCCAGGTCAAGACTGTTGAGAACGATGGCTACAGCGCAGTGCAGGTAGGCTTCGTTGATAAGAAGGACAGGATCGTGAATAAGGACGGCAAAGGCAAGAAGGAAGTGATCCATCAGCACGGCGTTTCCAAGGCGCTGCAGGGACATTTCAAGAAGGCCGGCGTGAGCTCCAAGAGATATGTAAGAGAGTTTAAGTTCGAGAACGCAGGCGATTATTCTCTGGGCGCAGAGATCAAGGCCGACATCTTTGAAGTGGGCGATCACATCGATGCTTCCGCCATTTCAAAGGGCAAGGGCTTCCAGGGCGCCATCAAGAGACACGGGCAGCACAGAGGACCGATGGCCCATGGTTCCAAGTTCCATCGTCATCAGGGTTCCAACGGTGCATGTTCCTCCCCCAGCCGTGTGTTCAAGGGCAAGGGAATGCCTGGTCATATGGGCTGTGTAAAGGTAACTGTCCAGAATCTTGAAGTTGTAAGAGTAGATGCTGACAAGAATCTGCTTTTGATCAAGGGTTCCGTACCCGGACCGAAGAAGGCTCTGATAACCATCAAAGAGACCGTCAAGGTTGAAGCCTAATTTAGGAAGGAAGGAGGATCAATCAGATGGCAAGCGTAGCTGTTTATAATATGGAAGGCAAGGAAGTTGGTACAATTGAATTAAACGACGCCATATTTGGTGTGGAGATCAATGAGCATCTGGTACACATGGCAGTTGTACAACAGCTTGCAAATAACCGTCAGGGCACACAGAAGGCCAAGACGCGTGGAGAAGTATCCGGAGGAGGAAAAAAGCCCTGGAAACAGAAGGAAACCGGACATGCAAGACAGGGTTCCACAAGAGCTCCCCAGTGGACGCATGGCGGCGTAGTGTTCGCGCCCGTTCCCCGCGATTATTCTTTTAAGATGAATAAGAAGGAAAAGAGAGCGGCCCTTAAGTCCGCATTGACCAGCAAGGTACAGGACAGCAGTCTGATCGTACTGGATGAACTGAAGCTGGACGAGATCAAGACAAAGAAATTTATTGCGGTCATGAATAACCTGAAGGTGGAGAAGGGCCTGGTAGTCCTGGCTGATAACGATAAAAATGTCGTAATGTCCGCCAGAAACCTTCCGACTATCGACACCACACTGGTAAATTCCCTGAACGTATATGATGTCATGAAGGCGAAGACGGTGGTCCTGACTAAGGACGCTGTTACCAAGATCGAGGAGGTGTACGCATAATGGCTGATATCAAATACTATGACGTTATCTTAAAGCCTGTCATTACCGAGAAGAGCATGGCTGGTATGAGCGAGAAGAAATACACCTTCCTTGTTCATCCCGAGGCAAACAAGACTCAGGTCAAGGAAGCCATTGAGAAGATGTTCGATGGCACCAAGGTGAAGAAAGTAAACACCATGAATATGGATGGTAAGAAGAAGAGGCGCGGTATGACCGTCGGAAGGACTGCCAAGACCAAGAAGGCGATCGTATGGCTGACCGAGGACAGTAAGGATATCGAGTTCTATCCCGGACTGTAAAGATACCGCGGATGATATCCAGATTTATGTATGTGGCAGACGGGCTGCCGCGCGAAAATCATGATAAAAGGAGATTAAAACGATGGGAATTAAGGTATATAACCCATATACACCTTCCAGAAGACATATGACCGGCTCTGATTTCTCCGAGATCACCAAGAAGACCCCGGAGAAGAGCCTGTGCGTATCTCTTTCGAAGAATGCAGGCCGTAATAACCAGGGTAAGATCACGGTAAGACATCATGGCGGCGGCAACAGAAGAAAATACAGACTGGTTGATTTTAAGAGAAATAAGGATGGCATTCCTGCAACAGTGATCGGAATCGAGTACGATCCCAATAGATCCGCCAACATCGCACTGATCTGCTATGCGGATGGAGTGAAGTCCTATATCCTCGCTCCCCAGGGACTGACTGACGGCATGAAGGTCATGAACGGACCTACAGCCGAGGTAAGGGTAGGCAACTGCCTGCCGCTTTCCGAGATCCCTGTTGGTGCCCAGATCCACAACATCGAGCTGCATCCCGGCAAAGGCGGACAGCTGGCCCGTTCCGCCGGCAACAGCGCGCAGATGATGGCGAAAGAAGGAAAGTATGCAACACTTCGTCTTCCTTCCGGCGAGATGAGAATGGTTCCTTTGACGTGCCGGGCAACAATCGGTATCGTTGGCAACGGTGATCATAACCTGATCAATATTGGTAAAGCCGGACGCAAGCGCCATATGGGCATCCGTCCTACCGTGCGCGGTTCCGTTATGAACCCCAACGACCATCCTCATGGCGGTGGTGAAGGTAAGGCCGGCATTGGCCGTCCCGGCCCGAGCACTCCCTGGGGCAAGCCTGCTCTTGGTCTTAAGACCCGTAAGAAGAAGGCGTCTGATAAGCTGATCGTAAGAAGACGTGACGGAAGAGCAATCAAATAATATGTTTTCATAAAAACAGGAGGAAAGACAATGGGTAGATCACTGAAAAAAGGACCTTTCGCAGACGAGAGTCTGCTGAAGAAAGTTGATGCTTTGAACGCGTCCGGACAGAAGCAGGTCATTAAGACCTGGTCCCGCCGCTCCACGATATTCCCTTCCTTCGTTGGCCACACGATCGCTGTCCATGACGGAAGAAAGCATGTACCTGTATATGTGACGGAAGATATGGTTGGCCATAAGCTCGGCGAGTTCGTTGCTACCAGAACCTTCAGAGGTCATGGCAAGGACGAGAAGAAGTCTAAGGTCAAATAAAAGAGGTTGTAAAGATACGGCTTCACAGGCAGGACCTGAGTTGAAAGGAGGACATTATCTATGGCAAAAGGACATAGATCCCAAATAAAGAGAGAGAGAAACGCGCAGAAAGATACGAGACCCTCAGCAAAGCTGTCTTATGCAAGGGTGTCTGTTCAGAAAGCATGTTTCGTGTTGGATGCCATCAGAGGCAAGGATGTGCAGACCGCGCTGGCAATTCTGGAGTACAATCCCAGATATGCGTCCAGGGTGATCAAGAAGCTGCTGCAGTCGGCGATTGCGAATGCTGAGAATAATAACGGTATGAATACTGAGAACCTTTATATCGCAGAGTGCTATGCGAATAAGGGGCCGACAATGAAGAGAGTTCATCCCAGGGCACAGGGCAGGGCTTATCGGATCGAAAAGCTTTCCAGCCACATCACGATCGTTCTGGATGAGAAGAAGTAAAGAGGATATTGTCCCGGCGAGGCGGGACATGGAAAGGAGTCAAAGAAAAATTTATGGGACAGAAAGTTAATCCTCACGGCCTTAGAGTCGGCGTTATTAAAGATTGGGATTCCAAATGGTACGCTGATGCGGAGTTTGCTGACTATCTGGTAGAAGACTATAACATCAGAAAGTTCCTGAAAAAGAAGTTATACAGTGCCGGAGTTTCCAAGATTGAGATCGAGAGAGCTTCCGACAGAGTTAAGGTTGTTATTTATACTGCAAAGCCCGGCGTTGTGATCGGCAAGGGCGGCGCAGAGATTGAAGTTACCAAAAAAGAGCTTTCCAAGCTGACCGACAAGAAGGTCCTGGTTGACATCAAAGAGATCAAGAGACCCGACAGGGATGCGCAGCTGGTAGCAGAGAACATTGCATTGCAGCTGGAGAACCGTGTTTCCTTCAGACGTGCCATGAAGTCCTGCATGGGCAGAACCATGAAGAGCGGAGCCCTGGGAATCAAGACTACATGCTCCGGCCGTCTTGGCGGCGCCGAGATCGCAAGAAGCGAGTCCTATAGCGAGGGCACCATTCCTCTTCAGACCTTGCGTGCAGATATCGAATATGGTTTTGCCGAGGCGAATACCACCTATGGCAAGGTTGGCGTAAAAGTTTGGATTTACAAGGGCGAAGTCCTTCCTACAAAAGGAAATAAGCCAGAAGGGAGCGATAAATAATGTTAATGCCAAAAAGAGTAAAGCGTCGTAAGCAGTTCCGCGGTACGATGGCTGGTAAAGCATTAAGAGGTAATACACTTACCTATGGCGAATTCGGTCTGGTTGCTGCTGAGCCTTGCTGGATCAAGTCTAATCAGATTGAGGCAGCCCGTGTGGCCCTGACCCGTTATACGAAGCGTACCGGTAAGGTATGGATTAAGATTTTCCCTGATAAGCCGATCACAGCGAAGCCCGCTGAGACCCGTATGGGTTCCGGTAAAGGCGCTGTTGAGTACTGGGTAGCAGTTGTAAAGCCCGGACGCGTAATGTTTGAGATTGGCGGAATTCCGGAGAGTGAAGCCCGCGAAGCGTTGCGTCTTGCTATGCATAAGCTGCCGTGTAAATGTAAAGTCATTTCTAAAGCAGATTTGGAAGGCGGTGTATCAGAATGAAGACAAGCAGATTTGTTGAAGAATTAAAGACCAAATCCGAAGCAGAGCTGGCAAAGGAGCTGGTGGCTGCCAAAAAAGAACTTTTCAACCTGAGATTCCAGAACGCTACCAATCAGCTGGATAATACGGCAAGGATCAAGGAAGTAAGAAAGAACATTGCCCGTATCCAGACTGTGATGACCGAGAAGGCAAGAGCTTAAGCGGCCCAGAAGAAAGGAGTTTAGTCGTGGAAAGAAATTTGAGAAAAACCCGTACTGGCAAGGTTACCAGTAATAAGATGGATAAAACGATCGTTGTTGCAATCGAAGAGCATGTGAAGCATCCGCTGTACAACAAGGTTGTGAAGAACACCTACAAGCTGAAGGCGCATGACGAGAACAACGAGTGTAACATCGGTGATACTGTTAAGGTGATGGAGACAAGGCCGCTGTCCAAGGATAAGAGATGGCGTCTTGTAGAGATCATAGAGAGAGCAAAATAATGTGTCCAGGCATGTTGTTCTGATATGCCGGGAGACCTGGAAGGAGAAATAACATGATTCAGCAGGAAAGCAGACTTAAGGTTGCTGATAACACTGGCGCAAAGGAATTGCTCTGTATCCGTGTTATGGGCGGCTCGACAAGAAGATATGCACAGATTGGTGATATTATAGTTGCTTCTGTTAAAGATGCAACACCAGGCGGCGTTGTAAAGAAGGGTGATGTTGTGAAGGCTGTTGTGGTGCGTACAGTCCGTGGCGCCCACCGCAAGGATGGCTCTTACATCAGGTTTGATGAGAACGCTGCAGTAATAATCAAGGATGATAAGACTCCGAGAGGAACCCGTATCTTTGGGCCGGTTGCCAGAGAGCTTCGTGAGAAGCAGTTCATGAAGATCGTATCCCTGGCTCCGGAAGTATTATAGGGAGGTGCCGTATGTCAACACTGAAAATTAAAAAAGGCGATACCGTGAAAGTAATCGCCGGCAAAGACAATGGGAAAGAAGGCAAAGTTCTTTCTGTACTTGGCAAAAAGGGCAAGGTCCTGGTAGAAGGCATCAACATGGTCACAAAGCATGCGAAGCCCTCTCAGGCAAATCCCAATGGCGGTATCATTCAGAAAGAAGCTCCTATCGATCTGTCTAACGTAATGTATGTCCACAAAGGAAAGGCCACCAGGATCGGCTTTAAGTTTGAGGGCGACAAGAAGGTTCGTTACGCGAAGTCAACTGGTGAAGTGATCGACTAATTGATAGGAAGGAGGAAAAAAAGTGAGCAGACTGAAAGATCTTTACACTACAGAGATTGTAGATGCAATGACCAAGAAATTTGGTTATAAGAATATCATGCAGGTTCCCAAGCTTGACAAGATCGTCGTAAACATGGGCGTCGGCGAAGCAAAGGAAAATGCTAAGGTTCTTGAGAATGCCGTAAAGGATATGGAGACCATTACCGGACAGAAGGCAGTGCTTACCACGGCGAAGAAGTCCGTTGCAAACTTCAAAATCCGTGAAGGCATGAAGATTGGATGTAAGACCACATTGCGCGGTGAGAAGATGTATGAGTTCCTGGATCGTCTTGTGAATCTGGCTCTGCCCCGTGTGCGTGACTTCAGAGGTGTAAATCCCAACTCCTTCGATGGAAGAGGCAATTATGCGCTTGGTATCAAGGAGCAGATCATTTTCCCCGAGATCGAGTACGATAAGATTGATAAGACCAGAGGCATGGATATCATTTTCGTAACGACGGCGAAAACCGATGAAGAAGCACGTGAGCTGTTGACCCTGTTCAACATGCCGTTCGCAAAACAATAAGGAGGTAAATTCGCATGGCAAAAACATCTTTAAAGATTAAACAGCAGCGCAAGCCTAAGTTTTCCACACAGGCTTATACCCGCTGCAGAATTTGTGGCCGTCCACATGCTTACTTAAGAAAGTACGGAGTCTGCAGAGTTTGCTTCCGTGAGCTGGCATATAAGGGACAGATTCCCGGCATGAAGAAGGCGAGCTGGTAACAGGCTCCCGCAGAGCGGGAGCCCGAAGAATTCGCTTTGCGAATTCTTCCCCTGGGCTTTTTAAGCTGGGTGGTGAATAAGGTATTCTTCATGGGTTGAACGGAAGGCTGATGTTATAAGAGGTCAAGAGAATTAAGGAGGAAGTCATAATGACAATGAGCGATCCTATTGCAGATATGCTTACAAGAATCCGTAATGCAATCTCTGCAAAACACGATACAGTTGATGTTCCTGCTTCCAGGATGAAGTTAGCAATCGCAGACATCCTTCAGGAAGAGGGTTATATTAAGAAGTATGATGTGATTGAGGAAGGAAGCTTCAAGACCATTCATATTGAACTGAAGTATGGCGCCAATAAGAACGAGAGAATCATTTCCGGCATCAAGAGAATCTCCAAGCCTGGACTGCGTGTCTATGCAGGCAAGGAGGATATGCCCAAGGTATTGGGTGGAATGGGGATTGCCATCATTTCTACTAACCAGGGCGTAATCACAGATAAGAAGGCAAGAGAGCTGGGCGTAGGCGGCGAAGTGCTGGCGTTTGTCTGGTAAAACGACGAATGCGATGCATTCGTCGAGAAGAATTCGCATAATGCGAATTCTTCCCTGGAATTGAGGAGATTCGCTTTACGCGAATTCTTCCTGCGGAAGGTTTGAAGTCAGGGGATTGAAAGATTTGCTTTACGCGAATTCTTCCCCGGAATCAAGGAAATTTAAAAACATTAGATCCCATAATTATTATAGGAGGTACGGGCATGTCACGTATAGGTAGAATGCCAATCGCGATTCCTGCAGGCGTAACTGTAGAGGTCGCAGAAAATAATAAGGTGACCGTGAAAGGTCCCAAGGGAACTCTGGAGAGAGTTCTTCCTGCTGAGATGACGATCACAGTAGAAGGCGCTACGGTTCATGTAGCAAGACCCAATGATTTAAAGAAGATGAAGTCCCTGCACGGTCTGACCAGAAGCCTGATCCACAATATGGTGGTGGGCGTTACGGAAGGCTACCAGAAGCGGCTGGAGATCAACGGTGTTGGTTATAGGGCTGCTAAGGCCGGTAAGGTTCTGACCTTATCCCTGGGTTTTTCCCATCCGGTAGAGATGACCGATCCGGAAGGCATTGAGACTGTTCTGGAAGGACAGAACGTCATTATCGTGAAGGGTATCGACAAAGAAAAGGTTGGCCAATTCGCAGCTGATATCAGAGACAAGAAGAGACCTGAGCCTTATAAGGGCAAGGGTATCAAGTATGCTGATGAAGTGATCAGACGTAAAGTTGGTAAGACTGGTAAGAAATAACAGATAAGGAGAGTATGAAGATGGTTAGCAAGGAATCAAGACAAAAGGTTCGTATGAAAAAGCATTTGAGAATTCGTAACCGCTTCAGCGGCACTGCCGAAAGACCCCGTCTTGCAGTGTTTAGGAGCAATAATCATATGTATGCTCAAATTATCGACGATACAGTTGGCAATACTCTGGTAGCGGCCTCCACTCTTGAGAAAGAGGTAAAGGCTGAGCTTGAGAAAACCAATAACGTTGAAGCAGCAGCATATTTGGGAACAGTGATTGCCAAGAGGGCAGTCGAAAAGGGTATCAAGAAAGTTGTTTTTGACAGAGGCGGCTTTATATACCACGGTAAGATCGCAGCATTAGCTGATGCGGCCAGAGAAGCTGGCTTAGAATTCTAAGAGAGGAGATCAAACCATGAGACGTACAATCATAGATCCGAGCCAGTTTGAACTGAACGACAAGGTTGTTGCCATCAAGAGCGTGTCCAAGACGGTAAAGGGCGGCCGTAACAGGCGTTTTACCGCATTGGTAGTAGTTGGGGACGGGAATGGTCATGTCGGCGCTGGACTGGGCAAGGCTGTTGAAATCCCGGAAGCGATCCGCAAAGGCAAGGAGGATGCCACCAAGCATCTTATCGAGATCGCCATGGATGAGAATCATTCTATCACACATGATTTCATTGGTAACTTTGGTTCTTCCACCGTGCTTTTAAAGAAGGCTCCCGAAGGTACCGGCATTATTGCAGGAGGTCCTGCGCGTGTCGTTTGCGAGCTGGCAGGGATTAAGAATATCCGTACCAAGTCCCTGGGCTCTAACAACAAGCAGAATGTCGTACTTGCAACAATCTCCGGTTTAAGCCAGTTGAAGGCTCCAGAAGAGGTCGCTAAGAGCCGCGGTAAATCTGTAGATGAGATTTTTGCTTAAAAGCAGGTGAACTGGAAAGGAGAATTACAATGGCAGAGAAAATGTTGAAGATCACTTTGGTAAAGTCCACCATTGGTGCCGTACCGAAGAACAGAAAGACTGTGGAATCTATGGGGCTTCGCAAGCTGAATAAGTCTATTATCCTTCCCGATAACGAAGCTACAAGAGGACAGATTCGTCAGATTAGTCACTTAATTAAAGTTGAAGAAGTATAATTAGACAAGGAGGTGTGAGGAATGGATTTATCCAATTTAAGACCTGCTGAGGGTTCCAAACACAGCGATAATTTCAGAAGAGGCCGTGGACATGGTTCAGGCAACGGTAAGACTGCCGGTAAGGGCCATAAGGGTCAGAAAGCCCGTTCTGGAGCTCCGAGGATCGGTTTTGAAGGCGGACAGATGCCTTTATACAGACGACTTCCCAAGAGAGGTTTCAAGAACAGAAACGCGAAGAAGATCATTTCTATCAATATCAGCGAGCTGGAAGTTTTTGAAAACGATACGGTAGTGGACGTCAAGGCTTTGATGGAGAGAGGTATCGTTAAGATCGGAAAGCTCGATCCGGCTGATGGTGTAAAGATACTTGGAAACGGAGATTTAACCAAAAAGCTTACTGTTAAGGCAAATGCTTTCAGTGCTTCCGCAAAGGAGAAGATTGAAGCTCTTGGTGGAACTGCAGAGGTGATGTAAATGTTTAACACCCTGAAAAATGCGTTTAAAATTGTTGAAATCAGAAAAAAGATATTATTTACCCTCGGAATGCTGGTTGTGATCCGTATTGGATCACAGCTGCCCGTTCCGGGAATTAATACCGCTTTCTTCCAGCAGTGGTTCGCCTCCCAGGCGGGAGATTTCAGTTTCTTTAACGCGATTACTGGTGGTTCTTTTGAGAATATGTCTATCCTGGCATTGAACATCAGCCCGTATATCACATCCTCAATCATCATGCAGCTGCTCACAATAGCGATTCCTAAGCTGGAGGAGATGCAGAGGGATGGGAACGAAGGAAGAAAGAAGATTGTTGCGATTACCAGATATGTGACGATTGGACTTTCCCTGATTCATTCTGCCGCCATGGCGATCGGCTTCGGCCGTCAGGGGCTTCTCACGAATTTCAATGCGCTGAGTGTTATCACGGCAATTGTAACGCTGACGGCAGGTAGTGCATTCCTGATGTGGGTTGGTGAGAGAATCACTGAGAATGGTATCGGAAACGGTATTTCTATTGTGCTGGTCATCAATATTATTTCCAGACTGCCGTCGGATATCGGCAATCTGTTCCAGAAGTTCGTGATCAGCAAATTTGATACGGCGCCGGCAACGGCAATCCTTGCGGTCGTGATTATTTTCGCGATCATCATTGGTATGGTAGTGCTGGTAATCATCTTAAATGACGGTATCCGCAAGATTCCGGTACAGTATGCAAAGAAGATGCAGGGAAGAAAGATGGTTGGGGGGCAGACCTCCAATATTCCGCTGCGGGTGAATACTGCGGGCGTGATCCCTGTTATTTTCGCACAGTCCATCCTGCAGTTCCCGATCATCATCTGTTCCTTTGTGGGTTATCAGGGAACGGGTTTCTGGGGGGCAATCCTTGCGGGAATGAACAGCTCCAACTGGTGTAATCCCAACAGACCATGGTATACGGTCGGTATGCTGGTATATGTTGTATTGATCGTATTCTTTGCATATTTTTATACCTCTATAACCTTCAATCCTTTGATGGTGGCCGATAATATGAAGAAGCAGGGCGGCTTTATCCCGGGTATCAGACCGGGCGCGCCGACCAGCGAATATCTGACCAGGGTGCTCAATTATATCGTATTCATCGGTGCGGTAGGGCTTACGATCGTGGCCGTGCTTCCGTACATCTTCAACGGTGTATTCGGCGCGAGCGTGTCTTTCGGCGGCACCAGCCTGATCATTATCGTGAGCGTAATCCTTGAGACGATGAAGCAGGTCGAGTCACAGATGCTGGTTCGTAACTATAAGGGATTTTTAAATGATTAATTGCGAGACTGATATGTTATGAAATTATGCCCGGACCACATTTGAATGGTTCGGGCGTAATTTGCAGTTTTAATATGAGGATGATGTCCATGCTGCCATAGGCGGCAGGGCCTGTGACAGGGCTGGGCAGAGAGGGTTCTTCATAGAATGGAGGAACAGAATGAAAATCATTATGTTAGGGGCACCGGGCGCAGGAAAGGGCACACAGGCAATTATGATTGCGGAGAAGTATGGAATTCCCCATGTGTCCACAGGCGATATCTTCCGCGCTAATATTAAGAACGGCACCGAGCTGGGCAAAGAAGCGAAAAAGTACATGGACCAGGGGCTCCTGGTTCCCGATGAGCTGACAGTGAAGATTCTGCTGGACCGTGTGGCGAAGGATGATTGTAAGAACGGTTATGTGCTGGACGGGTTTCCGCGTACCATTCCCCAGGCGGAGGTGCTGGACCGTGCGCTCGGCGAGATGAACGATGCCATCGACGTGGCTGTAAACGTAGATGTTCCCGATGAAAGTATCATCAGAAGAATGTCAGGCAGGCGGGCCTGTCTGTCCTGCGGGGCAACTTATCATATAGAGCATGTTCCTCCTAAGAAAGAAGGAATTTGTGATCATTGCGGTCAGCCGCTTGTGCTCCGGGATGACGATAAGCCCGAGACTGTCCAGAACAGACTGAAGGTCTATCATGAGCAGACCCAGCCCTTGATCGACTATTATACCGGAAAGGGCATCTTACGTACAGTGGACGGGACACAGAGTATGAACGATGTGTTCGCCGCAATTGTGGAGATTCTGGAGAAATAAAATGGCCATCACGATCAAATCAGAACGGGAAATTGCGTTGATGCGGGAATCCTGCAGATTGCTGGCAATTGTGCATAAGGAGCTGGAGGAAGCGGTCCGCCCGGGAATCTCCACCTGGGAGATCGATGAGCTTGGCGAAAAGATGATCCGCAAAATGGGATGTGTGCCTAATTTTAAAAATTATAACGGGTATCCCGCCAGTATTTGTGTCTCAGTAAATGATGAAGTGGTCCATGGAATCCCGAGCAAAAAGAGGATCCTGCAGGAGGGCGATATCGTCAGCCTCGATGCCGGGCTTATTTACAGAGGCTATCATTCGGATGCTGCCAGGACGCATGGCGTGGGAAAGATCAGCCGGGAAGCGGAAAAGCTGATCGATGTGACGAGGGCGAGCTTTTTTGCCGGAATTAAGATGGCAAGGGCGGGCAATCACCTTCATGATATTTCCAATGCCATCGATGCATATGTGAAGCCCTTCGGATATGGAATTGTAAGGGATCTGGTAGGGCATGGCATCGGCACACATCTGCACGAGGATCCCGAGATCCCAAATTTCAGACAGATAAAGCGGGGGCCGAAGCTCCGCCCCGGTATGACCCTTGCGGTGGAACCCATGATCAATATGGGCAGGGCAGATGTGGTCTGGATGGATGATGACTGGACTGTGGTGACAATGGATGGCAGCTGGTCCGCGCATTATGAGAATACGATCCTGATCACGGACGGGGAACCGGAGATCCTGACCTTATACTGATAGGAAACAGACTGGGCGGAAAAAAGTCCGGGTTCCGTGCCGGGGCGGTCTGCGGCCCAGAATGCAGAAGACGGTCGGAATGCAGGGGGCAGTTCAGAATGAGGACGGCTGCCGGAATACAAACAGCCGCCCAGAATGCGGAGGGCGCAGGCCCGGTGAGGGAAAAGACGTGTTTCAGGCGAAGATCAGGAGAAGACGATGACAGGAAGAATTGTGATTTCCAGGGCGGGACATGATAAGGGCAGCATATATGTTGTGATTTCCTGTAACGGGGGCCTTCTTTCTTTGGCGGATGGGCGGCTGAAAAGAACCGATAATCCCAAACGAAAAAACAGGAAGCATGTCCAGCTTACAAACTGCAGCGTGGACCGGGAGTTGTTGGAGGCGATCCAGAACGGGGTTCCCCATCTGGATGACCGGATCAAATATGCGGTCAAGTGCTACAGGAAGCTTATAACAGATACAAACTCGTGACCGGTACGTATTAATAATCTATGCAACGCAAAACCAATAATGGAGGGTATTTATGTCAAAAAGTGATGTAATCGAAATCGAAGGAACTGTTGTGGAGAAGCTGCCCAATACCATGTTTCAGGTGGAGCTGGAGAACGGACACCGCGTACTTGCCCATATCAGCGGAAAGCTGCGCCAGAATTTCATCCGTATCCTTCCGGGCGATAAGGTGACCCTGGAGCTGTCCCCCTATGACCTGAGCAAGGGACGCATTATTTGGAGAGATAAATAAAAAAGTGCTTGCAATCCGAATTTTTCCGTGTTATAATGAGAAACGGTCTTTTTGAAAGGAGGATTTAAGATGAAGGTTAGATCATCAGTAAAGCCTATTTGCGAAAAGTGCAAAGTAATCAAGAGAAAAGGACGCATCATGATTATCTGTGAGAATCCCAAGCACAAGCAGAGACAAGGATAATCACCGGCCGACATGAATCATGTCAGGTGTGTGGGTTCCTGTCTAAGCGTTGTGTGCGGCTGATTCGTAGAAGTTGATTTCGTAAGTCTGAAAATGAAAATAATTCTATGATTAACATAATGTAGCTTGTGGGCAGCCCTGTGCTTCTCATAAGTAAGACGGAGCTTGCGGGAGATTACTTGTTGATACTGTGAAGGACGCTGTTACCGCTGTAACGGGCGGGAAGCCGCGGAGTAACAGAAAGATCGGATATGTGTCCGGTTGGGTGAAGGCCCCAATCAATTAGTAACAATGGTATCCGCGCAGGAGGATGTGCCGGTAGACAGACCAGGCGGCACTTGTGCGGAACAAAGAAAATGGAGGAAACGTAAATGGCTCGTATTGCAGGTGTTGACTTACCCAGGGAAAAAAGAATTGAGATCGGCTTGACCTATATCTATGGAATTGGAAGACCAACGTCCAATAAGATTTTGAAGGCAGCAGGGGTGAATCCTGATACTCGTGTCAGGGACATCACTGATGATGAGGTGAAGAAGATTAGCGAAGCTATCGAGGAGCTGGGGGTCATGGTAGAAGGCGACCTGAGAAGAGAAGTTGCCCTGAATATCAAGAGACTTCAGGAGATCGGCTGTTACAGGGGTATTCGTCATCGTAAGGGTCTTCCTGTCCGCGGACAGAGAACCAAGACCAATGCAAGAACCCGCAAGGGTCCCAAGAGAACCGTCGCCAATAAGAAGAAATAACGGCGGGTTTAGAGAACCCGGCGGTTTGGTCGGTTTTGTAACAAACAGTAGCATATCATTCAAGAAAGTAGGTTAGTTTAAAATGGCAAAGAAAGTTGCGAAGAAAGTAACAAAGAAGCGTGTCAAGAAAAACGTTGAACGCGGACAGGCACATATCCAGTCTTCTTTCAATAATACGATCGTCACATTGACGGACACTGAAGGAAACGCGTTAAGCTGGGCAAGTGCCGGTGGTCTGGGATTTAGAGGTTCAAGGAAATCTACTCCGTATGCTGCACAGATGGCAGCAGAGACAGCTACAAAGGCTGCTTTGGTCCATGGACTGAAGACAGTCGACGTATTTGTAAAGGGTCCTGGTTCAGGCCGTGAGGCTGCGATCAGAGCGCTGTCTGCAAGCGGTCTGGAGGTAGTGAGCATCCGCGACGTAACCGCTGTTCCCCACAATGGATGCCGCCCGCCTAAGCGCCGTCGTGTATAATTTGGTAACGAAATCGTTGGAAGAAAGCGCTGGCTGAGAATCAGAAGATTCATTGCGCTGTAAACAATAATTAAAGGAGAAAAATTGAAATGGCAGTAAATCGTGTACCCGTGTTAAAGAGATGCAGGGCTCTGGGAATCGAGCCTTCTGTTTTGGGATATGACAAGAAGTCCAATAGGAACTTTGCCCGTGCAGGCAAGAAGGTAAGTGAGTACGGCCTGCAGCTGAGGGAGAAGCAGAAGGCCAAGTTTATCTATGGCGTGTTGGAGAAGCCTTTCAGGAATTATTATGAGAAGGCCGACAAGATGAAGGGTATCACCGGTGAGAACCTGATGGTGATGCTGGAGAGAAGATTGGATAACGTAGTGTTCAGGATGGGCTTTGCCAGAACCAGAAGAGAGGCAAGACAGATCGTTGGACACAGGCATGTATTGGTAAACGGCAAGCTGGTTCAGATCCCTTCCTACCTGATTAAGGCCGGTGATGTGGTCGAGATCAAGGAGAAGGCAAGATCCTTACAGAGATATAAGGATATCGTTGAGGTAACCGGCGGCAGACTCACTCCTGAGTGGATGGATGTGGATATCGAAGGCTTGAAGGGAACCATCAAGAATCTTCCTACCAGAGAGATGATCGATGTTCCTGTCAATGAGATGCTTATCGTCGAGTTGTACTCCAAGTAATCAGAATCCTGAGCGGACGTGGTTTTCCATTGTCCGCTTATGGCGACTTTATGTAACCCATTAACGTTCATAAAAGGAGGGTATTTGCATTGTTTGATTTTGAGAGACCGAATATTGAGGTTGCAGAGATTTCGGAAGACAAAAAGTATGGAAAATTCGTAGTAGAACCGCTGGAAAGAGGATATGGTATCACTCTTGGTAATTCTTTACGGAGAATTATGCTTTCCTCCCTTCCTGGCGTGGCAGTGAGCCAGGTGAAGATTGAAGGTGTGTTGCATGAGTTCAGTACCATTCCCGGAGTAAAAGAAGATGTAACTGAGATCATCATGAACATTAAGAGCCTTGCCATTAAAAATACCAGCGAGACCAATGAGCCCAAGACCGCTTACATTGAGTACGAGGGAGAGGGTGTGGTAAAGGCTTCCGATATCCAGGCTGACCAGGATATCGAGATCCTGAATCCTGATCTGACCATCGCTACCCTGTGCGGCAAGGATACAAAGCTTTATATGGAACTGACGATCACAAAGGGCCGTGGTTATGTGAGCGCTGACAGGAATAAGCATGATGACCTTCCGATCGGCGTAATCGCCATTGATTCCATTTATACACCGGTTGAGCGTGTGAATGTGACCATTGACAATACCCGTGTGGGCCAGATCACTGATTATGATAAGCTGACCCTGGATGTTTATACCAATGGAACCCTTGCCCCGGATGAGGCTGTCAGCCTGGCAGCCAAGGTACTCAGCGAGCATCTGAGCCTATTCATCGATCTGTCCGAGAACGCCAAGACCGCAGAGGTGATGGTGGAGAAGGAAGACGACGAGAAGGAAAAGGTGCTGGAGATGAGCATCGATGAGCTGGAGCTTTCAGTCCGTTCCTACAACTGCTTGAAGAGGGCGGGCATCAATACCGTTGAGGAGCTTACCAACAAAACCTCTGAGGATATGATGAAGGTCCGTAACCTGGGCCGCAAATCCTTGGAAGAGGTGCTTGCAAAGTTAAAGGAGCTGGGCCTGCAGCTGAATCCCAGCGAGGAAGCGTAATTTGAAAGGCATCCTGAAAGTATAATTGAAATGCGCATAGAAGGCTGTTCCCGGTAAAATCCGATGAGTGCGGGGACGGTTCCTCTCTATATGGCATATAAGCATTCGGTAAGTAAGTCCAAAGAGCGTTGCCGGATGTCCCATGAAGGGAGAAAGGAAGATACATTATGGCAATGTACAGAAAGCTTGGGAAAAATTCACCCCAGAGAAAAGCATTATTGAGAAATCAGGTAACTGCCCTGATCCAGCATGGCAGGATCATTACCACAGAGGCCAGGGCCAAGGAAGTCAAAAAGATCGCAGAAGGCCTGATCGCTATGGCCATCAAGGAGAAGGATAATTTCGAGATGGTTAAGGTCTCCGCCAAGGTTCCCGTAAAGGACAAGGACGGCAAGAGGGTAAAGGAAGTTATAGACGGCAAGAGAGTTACCAAGTTCGAGACCGTTGAAAAGGAGATCAAGAAGGATCTTCCTTCCAGGCTCCATGTGAGACGCCAGATTTTAAGGGTTCTTTATCCTGTAGTGGATGTTCCCAAGGAAGCAGCGGGCAGAAAGAGAAAGACCAAGGAAGTTGACCTTGTAGCAAGGCTGTTCGATGAGATCGCCCCTAAGTATGTTGGGCGCAACGGCGGTTACACCAGAATCGTGAAGATCGGACCCCGCAAGGGCGACGCAGCCATGGAGGTTGTTCTGGAGCTGGTATAAGACCGGTATCTGGATAGATGATCCCAAAGGATCAAATATGCAGAGAGTACACAATTGCAAAGAAAGCAGAAAGGGATCAGCCGCTTGCGGCTGGTCTTTTTGCTGCCCCTTTCCGACGGGATTATCCGTCGGGCAAAAATTTAACTGTTGTATTTTGTGCTTCAATCTAGTAAAATAGGATTGCTATGTCATGAAGTTTCGGTCCGGGGAGCGGAAATAGGTATGGGAATCGTGCGGGTCGTGCGGCTGAAATAGGTATGGGAAGCGTGCGGATCTTGCGGCGGAAATAAGT
The DNA here is from genome assembly GCA_947588205.1 of uncultured Acetatifactor sp. Taxonomy (GTDB): domain Bacteria; phylum Bacillota; class Clostridia; order Lachnospirales; family Lachnospiraceae; genus Acetatifactor. The sequence continues at coordinate 22,942 of CANPYG010000019.1, forward strand.
ATGGGAATCGTGCGGGTCGTGCGGCGGAAACAGATATGGGAATCACACGGATCTTGCGGCGGGGGTATGTATGGGAATCATTCAGGCGATGCATGTGGTATATGAATATGTAAGGCGCGATGAGGAAGGCAATGTAGAGGGCTCAATCAGGGCAGTGGATGATGTGAACCTGGATATTGCCCAGGGAGACTTTATTGCCATCCTGGGACATAACGGCTCCGGCAAATCCACCCTTGCGAAGCATATGAATGCGATCCTATGTCCGACGGAAGGGACTGTGTGGGTGGACGGAAAGGATACCAGGCAGCAGGAAGCGGTCTGGGATATCAGGCACAGTGCCGGAATGGTTTTCCAGAACCCGGACAATCAGATCATCGGGCAGGTGGTAGAGGAAGACGTGGGCTTCGGCCCTGAAAATATGGGGGTTCCCACCAGGGAGATCTGGGAACGTGTGGAGGAAAGCTTAAAGGCGGTGGGAATGTATCAATATCGGAAGCATTCGCCCAATAAGCTCTCCGGGGGACAGAAGCAGCGCGTTTCCATTGCAGGCGTGCTTGCCATGCATCCGAAATGCATTGTTTTGGACGAGCCCACCGCCATGCTGGATCCCAATGGACGGAAGGAAGTAATACGCGCGGTCCGGGCGTTGAATGATGTGGAAGGGATCACAATTATTCTGATCACGCACTATATGGAGGAAATTATTCACGCAGATAAGGTTTTTGTGATGGATCAGGGGAAAATTGCCATGCAGGGGACGCCGCGGGAAATCTTTTCCCAGGTGGAGAGACTGAAAGGGCTCCGTCTGGATGTTCCGCAGGTCACGCTGCTGGCCTGGGAGCTGAAAAAGCAGGGAATTGACCTGCCGGACGGAATATTGACCGCGCAGGAGCTGGTAGAGGCGCTGCACCTGTAGCAGGGACAGTTAAGCGAAAAACGGGAGGACAGAGGATGCCTATTTTGCTGGATCATGTGAATTACATCTATGAGGCGGATACGCCTTTAGCCCAGAAAGCCCTGAACGATATATGCCTGGAGATTCCGGATGGGCAGTTTATCGGCGTCATCGGGCACACCGGCTCCGGCAAATCCACGCTGATGCAGCATTTAAACGGGCTCGTGAAGGCGACCAGCGGCCACATCTATTTTGATGGGGAGGATATTGACGGCGCAGGCTTCGATAAGCGGGCGCTTCGCAGCAAGGTGGGGCTGGTGTTCCAGTATCCTGAGCATCAGCTTTTTGAAATAGATGTGTTTTCGGATGTATGCTTTGGACCGAAGAATCTCGGTCTGTCCCAGGAGGATGCGGAGGCCCGTGCCAGAGAAGCCCTGGAGAGTGTCGGGATCCCGGAGGAATTGTACCATATGTCACCTTTTGAGATTTCCGGCGGGCAGAAGCGCCGGGTTGCCATCGCCGGAGTGCTCGCCATGAAGCCAAGGGTGTTGATCCTGGACGAGCCTACGGCGGGTCTGGATCCGAGGGGAAGGGATGAAATCCTCCATCAGATCAAGAGCCTGCAGGAGCAGACCGGTATGACCATATTGCTGGTATCCCACAGTATGGAGGATGTGGCGGAATATGTGGACCGGATCATCGTCATGAATCAGGGAAGCGTTATGCTGGACGGAGGTCCCAGGGAGATCTTCCGCCATTACAGAGAACTGGAGGAGATAGGGCTTGCGGCTCCCCAGGTCACATATATCATGCATATGCTGAGCGAGAAAGGCCTGAATGTGGATGTGGATGTCACAACCATCCATGAGGCGACCAGGGAGATCGTGGAAGCCCTGAAACATCCATGAGGCGACCAAGGAGATCGTGGAAGCCCTGAAACGGCAGGGAAAAGAAAAGGAATTGGTATGTTAAGAGATATTACATTGGGACAATATTATCAGACGGACTCCGTGATCCACAGGCTGGACCCGAGAGTGAAGCTGGGGGGCACTATTCTGTATATTATCTCCCTGTTCTTCTTTGAAAATATATTCGGTTATCTGGTTGCCGCCGCTTTCTTGGCGGTTGTGATTGCGCTGTCCAGGATTCCGTTTAAATACATTGTCAAGGGTATGAAGGCGATCCTTTTCCTGCTGCTGATCACAGTAATCTTCAACCTGTTTTTGACGCCGGGCACTCCGCTGGTGGAATTTTTCGGCGGACGCATCAGAATCACCTATGAAGGCTTGAAATATGCGGTATTTATGGCAATCCGCCTTTCCTTCCTGATCGTCGGTTCGTCCATCATGACGCTGACGACCACACCCAACAATCTGACGGACGGTATGGAGCGTATGATGAGGCCGCTTAAGCTGATACGGGTTCCTGTGCATGAGATCACGATGATGATGTCCATTGCCCTGCGATTTATTCCGATTTTGCTGGAAGAAACCGATAAGATCATGAAGGCGCAGATGGCCCGGGGGGCTGATTTTGAAAACGGGAATCTGATCAGGAGGGCGAAGGCTATGGTGCCGCTTCTGGTGCCGCTGTTTATTTCGGCGATACGCCGGGCGAATGACCTTGCCATGGCGATGGAAGCCAGGTGTTACCGGGGCGGGGAGGGGCGTACCAAGATGAAGCCTTTGATCTATCAGTCCCGCGACCGGATCGCTTACCTGAGTCTGGCAATCTATTTGGTCTGCGGCATAGTGGTGGGCAGACTGTAGTTTTGGATACAGGAGGGTGTTGCGCTATGAGGAGGATTCGGCTCACGGTCGCCTATGACGGCACGAATTATCACGGCTGGCAGGTTCAGCAGAACGGAATTACGATAGAAAGTGAACTGGACCGCTGTCTGACGGAGCTGCTGGGGGAGCCCGTTGAAGTCATAGGCGCCAGTCGGACGGATTCCGGGGTCCATGCCCTGGGAAATATTGCTGTTTTTGATACAACAGCCCGTATGCCGGCTGAAAAGTTCCCCTATGCCCTGAACCAAAGGCTTCCTGAGGATATCCGCGTTCAGGCTGCGGAGGAGGTTCCGTCCGACTGGTCTCCCAGAAAGGCTCCCAGCCGCAAGACCTATGAGTACCGCATTTACAGGGCACAGTTCCCCATGCCAACGAAACGGCTGTATTCCCTGTTCTGCTACCGCAGTTTAAATGCGGCGAAAATGCAGGAGGCAGCGCGCTTCCTGGAAGGGGAGCACGATTTTAAGAGCTTCTGCCAGTCAGGGGCACAGGTAGAAAGCACTGTTCGTACCCTGTATAAAGCGGAAGTACGCGAGGAGGGGGAAGACCTGGTCATTTGTGTCTGCGGAAATGGATTCCTCTATAATATGGTCAGAATTATTGTCGGAACCCTGCTGGAGGTCGGACAGGGCAAACGTGAACCGGCCGATGTGGAAAGGATACTGGCGGCAAAAGACAGGGGCGCGGCCGGACCTACCGCGCCGCCCCAGGGACTGACCCTGATAAAATATGAATTCCTGTAACCGGCCGGAAAGGAAAAGCACGTATTTCAATTCTCTGACAGTGGTTTTCTTCATGCTATGGTTTTCCTCTGCCAACATCTTGATTTCCTCCCATGTAGTGGCTTTAAATAGTCTTGCCCACTGGCCGATCCCGTAGGAGCGGCCTTTTTCCGGCAGTTTGTATGTAGCATAAAACTCCGACACCTCCGGGAATAAGATAAGGTCAAGGATGCTGGCCGCATATTATAAAATAAATGAAAAAAAAGCAAAATAAGTATTTCCTATTCATGTAAGATATGCTAAAATGATGGCGTGTTTTGAATGATAAGATTGAATGGATAAAAAAGCTAACTGAATGTTAAAAATGTTAACGATATGGGCAGAATTAACGGTTTTATCACTTTAAAGCGGGAATGTATTGTTAACAATGTTAACAATGTTAACAATGTAAACAACATTGTATATCTGAAAATGATTTCCCCGGCGGATGCAGAACCCCGGCAGATGCAGAAGTGATCGGCTAAATGAACATTTTTAAGATTCAGCGGAGATAGAAGCTTCATGGGTTCCAAGCGAATCCCCGCCAGAAGGCGGGAGATGCCTGAAGGGCAGAACAGGAGGAAAGATGCATTTTTTAGACAAGAGGGTACAGGTAATCTGCGATGAACTGAAAAAGCTTCGTACAAAGCAGAAATATCCTGTGACGGACTGGGTGTATAAGAAGGGATATTTTATTCACCCGGAAGACGCGGAGGCGGACAGCGCCCCGTGGGAGGTATTTGATTGTAAGACCATGCACTGGTATGGATCGGATCAGCATTATTGGTTCAAGGCAACCTATACGGTACCGCAGGAGTTTGCAGGAAAGCGTCTGTGGATGCATGTGGGCACACAGATCAAGGAGTGGGATGACGGGAAGAATCCCCAGTTTTTGCTCTTTGTGAACGGGGAAGCCATTCAGGGAATCGACATGAACCACAAGGATGTTTTCTTAAGGGAGAAGGCGGTGGCAGGAGAGGAGCTTCAGATCGGTCTGCAGGCTTATACCGGCACGCTTCATGACGAGTTCCAGCTGCATGTGTCCATGCGGGAGGTGGATGCCCTCATCGAGAAGGTTTACTATGACCTTCAGGTGCCGCTCTGGGCCTTCCCTAGGATGGATCCGGACGACAAGAACCGCAAGGATATTGAGAATGTCCTGAATGAGACAGTGAATCTGATCGACCTCCGCACTCCTTATTCCGAGGAGTTTTACAGAACTTTAAAAGAAGCCTCCGACTACATAGATAAGGCCTTATATACCGATATGGCGGGATATTCGGATGTGATCGCCACCTGTATTGGTCATACCCATATCGACGTGGCCTGGTGGTGGACCGTGGCGCAGACCCGGGAGAAGACCAGCAGAAGCTTTGCCACGGTGCTTAAGCTGATGGAAGAGTACCCCAACTACCGCTTTATGTCCAGCCAGCCCCAGTTGTACTATTTCTTAAAGGAACGCTATCCTGAGCTGTTCGAGAAGGTGAAGCAGCGTGTGGCGCAGGGGCGCTGGGAGCCGGAAGGCGGCATGTGGGTCGAGGCGGATACCAATCTCACCTCCGGGGAGTCGCTGGTGCGTCAGTTCATGCACGGCAAGCGGTTCTTCAAGGAAGAATTCGGTGTGGATAACCGTATCCTGTGGCTGCCGGATGTATTCGGCTACACGGGCGCGCTGCCCCAGATCATGAAGAAGTGCGGCATTGATTATTTCATGACCACGAAGCTTGCCTGGAACCAGTTTGACAAGGTGCCTTATGATACCATGCGGTGGCGCGGCATTGACGGAAGCGAGGTGCTGACCCACCTGATCACCACCCTAGGCGTAGGGCAGCCGGTGACGAATTTCTTCACTACATATAACGGAATGCTGCATCCGGACGCCATCATGGGCGGCTGGCTGCGTTATCAGAACAAAGATATCAACAATGATATCCTGATTTCCTACGGACATGGGGACGGGGGCGGCGGCCCTACCAGGGAAATGCTGGAGACCTCTATCCGTATGGAAAAGGGCGTGAAGGGAATCCCGAAGGTGCGCCAGGAGTTCGCAGGGGTATACTTTGATGAACTGAAGAAGAGAGTGGAGGGCAACAGAAGGCTTCCTGTATGGGAAGGCGAGCTTTATTTTGAGTACCACAGGGGAACCCTCACCTCCATGGCGCGCAATAAGCGTTCCAACCGTAAGACGGAGCTCGGACTGATGGATCTGGAGCTTTTGTCGGTGTTGGCGTCGGATAAGATCGCGTATCCCGCAGAGGATCTGGACCGTATCTGGAAGATGGCCCTGATCAATCAGTTCCATGACATCCTGCCCGGTTCCTCCATCCATGAGGTCTATGAGGTGACAAAGCGCGAATACGCGCAGATGGCTGAGTGGATTAAGAGGCTGTCTGACGAGCGCATCCATGCCCTGTCCGGGGATGGGGAAGAGGTGATGGTGTTCAATACGACCGGTATGCGCCGTGATGATGTGGCGCTTCTGGGCGACTGTGATGCGGATTATCTCTATGATGAGGAAGGAAACAGGTATCCCTGCCAGAAGACGGCGGAGGGCGCTGTGGTCTTTGTAAAGGACATTCCTTCCAAGGGCTACCGTATTTTCCATAAGGGCAGGCTGCAGGAGACTTTAGCCTCTGGCGAAGGGCAGACAGCGGTGTGTGCGCCTGAATCCAACGGTGTATTTACCCTGGCGGACAAATATACCCTGGAGACCCCTTTCTATACCGTACATCTGAACAAAAACGGTGAAATCGACCGCATCTATGACAAGGAGAACGACCGTGAGGTGGTGCAGGAAGGTAAGAGCATCAACGCCCTGCGCATGTATGAGGATAAGCCTATTTATTTCGATAACTGGGATGTAGATATTTATTATACCGAGAAGTCCTGGCCCGTGGACCAGGTGGAGAAGATGGAATGGACTGAGCTCGGAAGCGTCCGGGCGGTGCTGGAGATCAAGAGACATGCCAGCAAGTCCGATTTTGACCAGAAGATCATCTTCTATGCGGATTCCAGAAGGATTGAATTCCAGAACCATGTGGACTGGAAGGAGCACCAGACCCTGCTCAAGGCTCATTTTCCTGTGGCGGTCCATACCGACGAGGCGACCTTTGATATCCAGTTCGGCAACCTGACCAGGAAGGTACATACCAATACAAGCTGGGATATGGCGCGCTTTGAAAGCTGCGGCCAGAAGTGGATCGACCTTTCCGAGGGGCATTACGGCGTCAGTCTTTTGAATGACTGCAAATACGGCCATTCCGTAAAGGACAGCAATATGGCGGTCACCCTGATCAAGTCAGGCATTGAGCCCAATCCTGTGACAGACCAGGAGGAGCATTTCTTCACCTATGCGCTTTACCCCCATGCGGAGGGCTGGAGGGCGGCCGGCACGGTGAAGGAAGCCTACAAGCTGAACCAGCCGCTGCTGGTACAGACCCACGCCGCCGACCTGGAAGCGAAGTCGGCATCCTTTGCCGGGGTGGCGGCGCCCAATGTGGTGCTGGAGACCGTGAAGGCTTCCGAAGACGGAAAAGGCGTCGTGCTTCGTATGTATGAGTCTGAAAATGCTTATACCAAGACGAAGGTAACAGTAAATACGGCGTTTACAAAGGCTTATGTCTGTAACCTTCTGGAGGAGACCTGGGAAGAGGCGCCGGTATGCGGCAATGAGATTTCCGTGGTGCTTAAGCCCTATGAGGTTGTAACCCTGAAGCTGGAGAAATAAGGTCCGGAACACAGTTTGGTTTACCGGTAACCCAGTCATACCGGGGCGGCGGGCTCCGGTATGGCGCATCTTATGGAAGTATTGCGTAGAACGGAGGATTACGATGATAGTACCGAGACATTATGAGGATTTAAACGTTCTGCATGAGAATACCATGCCTGACCGCGCTTATTATATTCCTTCGGGTACCCGGAAGGGAGACCTCGTGGAGCACAGAGAGCAGTCAGACCGCTTTCATCTGCTGAATGGAAGCTGGGATTTTCATTATTATGACAGTATTTATGATCTGAAGGATGCCTTTTATCGGGAAGATTATAAGGCGGTGAACGGGTGGACCACGATTCCTGTGCCCAGCGTATGGCAGATGCATGGCTTTGACCATCATCAATATACCAACGTGCGTTACCCCTTTGTCATGGATCCGCCTTATGTGCCCCAGGAAAATCCCTGCGGGGCGTATCTGCATCATTTTAACTGGATAAAGGAGGAGTCTTTGCCCAGGGTATTTTTAAACTTTGAAGGGGTGGATTCCTGCTTTTATGTATGGCTGAACGGTCAGTACGTGGGCTACAGCCAGGTATCCCATTCCACCAGTGAATTCGATGTGGGCGGGCTTCTGAGGGAAGGGGATAACCTGCTTGCGGTGTTGGTGTTAAAATGGTGTGACGGCAGTTACCTGGAGGATCAGGATAAGTTCCGCATGAGCGGGATTTTCCGGGATGTATATCTGCTTTGCCGCCCCGAAAGCTGTATATTTGATTATTTTATCAGGACGAAGCTGAACCGCGCAGAGAGAAAGGCACAGGTGGATATCGAGTTCACCTGTCTGGGCGGGCCGGTTCCGGTGGAGGTTATGATTGAGGACGCGGCAGGAAAGCAGGTATGCAGCGTCGCGGGAGAGGGAAATGTTTCTTTCGGGATGTCGGACATCCATCTCTGGAGCGCGGAGGATCCCTACCTGTATACAGTTGTCTTAAAGACGCCGGGAGAGGTGATCGTGGAGCAGCTTGGGCTGCGGGAGATCGCCATTCATGACGGCGTGCTCTACTTTAACGGACAGAATATCAAGATCCACGGCGTGAACCGCCATGACAGCGATCCGGTGACGGGATTTACCATCAGCCTTGAACAGATGCATCGTGACCTCAGGCTGATGAAGGAATTTAATATTAACGGCATCCGCACCAGCCATTATCCCAATGCGCCGCAGTTTTACCAGCTCTGCGACAGATACGGCTTCTATGTGGTGGATGAGGCGGACAATGAAAGCCACGGAACCATTGAGCCTTATGGACAGGGCTGGGGCAACTGTACGAAGTGGATCGCCAACAACCCTGATTTTACCGCCGCTACGGTGGACCGTGTGATGAAGTGCGTGAAAAGGGATAAAAACCGTCCCTGCGTTTTCTCCTGGTCCATGGGCAACGAGTGCGCCTACGGCTGCACCTTTGAGGAAGCTTTAAGGTGGGTAAAGTCCTACGATGACAGCCGTGTGACTCATTACGAGAACGCATATCACCGCGACCAGGGACAGGTTTGCGATTACAGCAACTTGGATCTGTACAGCAGAATGTATATCAGCGTGGATGAGATCCACAGCTATTTTGCGGCAAAGGGCGAGGAGAGGGACAGCGCGCGCAGGTATGACGCGCCCCTGGTGCGGCCCCTGATCCAGTGCGAATACAGCCATGCCATGGGGAACGGCCCCGGCAATCTGGAGGATTATTTCCAGGTATATCAGCAGTATGACGGCGCCTGCGGCGGCTTTATCTGGGAATGGTGCGACCACGCCGTTGATAAGGGCTATACTGCGGATGGCAGGAAGATTTATTATTACGGCGGGGACCACGGCGAGTATCCGCATGATGTCAATTTCTGCATGGACGGTCTTGTTTATCCGGACAGAAGACCCCATACGGGTCTGATCGAGTATGGCAATGTGAACCGCCCCGCCAGGGTAGTGGCATGGGATGCGGAGAAACAGATTTTGAAGGTCCATAACTATATGGATTTCCTGAACCTGAAGGATTATTGTGTGATGAGCTGGACCGCCAGCTGCGACGGAAGAATCTATGCGTGCGGTCAGGTGACGGAGCCCTCTTTGCTGGATATCGCCCCCCACGGGGAAGGGGAGATCGCGCTTGCGCTGTCGGTTCCTGGGCACGGAAGATGCTATTTAAAGGTGAACTGGCTCCTGAAGGAGGAATGGGGCGTGCTTCCGGCAGGAAAGGAGCTGGGCTTTGATGAGGTGGAGCTTGCCCCGGACGGAGGATGCGTATATGCCGGACAGCTGCTGGAACGGCCGTATTGCGGATGCGCGAATCCTTCCGCAGAGGAGAAGGATACAGGCGTATGCGGCGGGGCGGATGACGCGGATGCCGGGCTGTGTGTGGAAGAGAATGACCGTGATATCGTTGTGGAATCAGAAAGCTTCTCTTACACCTACAACAAGCTGACAGGCCTGTTCGACAGGATGGTGTACCATAACAGAAATCTCCTGGAGCATCCCATGGAGTTCAATCTGTGGCGCGCCCCTACCGATAATGACAGAAATATCCGTCATACCTGGAGGAATGCCCATTATGATAAGACCGTGGCGAGGACCTATAGTACCGGGTACCGTCAGGGCAGGGAGAAGGGGCGTCAGTATGTGGAGATCGAGAGTGTCCTTTCCTTGGGAGGCATTTTCATTCAGCGTATCATGGACATCCGTGCCGTTTGGAGAGTTTGGGCTGAGGGAAGCGTCGATGTACGCCTGGATGTGAAGAAGGATCCGGTATTTCCGCAGCTCCCCAGATTTGGCATCCGTCTGATGCTGCCTGAGGATATGGGGCAGGTGACCTATTATGGCTATGGTCCTTATGAGAGCTACACTGACAAGCACAGGGCGAGCTATCACGGACTGTTTGAAACGACCGTGGAAGACCTCTGGGAGGATTATGTTTTCCCGCAGGAGAATGGAAGCCATTGGGATACAAGCTTTGTGGAGATGGCGGGAGAGGATCTGAAGCTTTCCGTTGCCTCCCTGGTTCCGTTTTCCTTCAACGCTTCCTATTATACGCAGGAAGAGATCACGGAGAAGAACCATAATTATGAACTGAAGAAGTCAGGCCATACAATCCTGTGCATAGACTATAAGCAGGATGGTATCGGCTCTAACAGCTGCGGACCGGGACCTGAGAAGCAGTACATTTTCGGAGAAAATGAATTTACTTTTGCCTTTGGTATCCGGCTCGGGGCGGGAAGACATTAAAAACGATTTGCAGCGGCAATTTGCATGAAATGCCGTCAAAGCTTATGGGGCGCAGGGAAAAAGAAGTTACAAAAGGAGAGTAAGCGATGAATGGCTTGGAAGCGCAGCAATGCATGGAGCAGCTTTGGAAGAAGCATTGCGAGGAACTTTATGCGGATGAAGGGCGCAGGGCGGAAGCAAAAGCACAGTGTCTGACCTATGGAGGGGTCAGTATGAGGTACGGCATGTCGGTGATCGGGGAGCCCCAGGAGGGCGGATATCCGGTATATATTGCCCTGCACGGGGGAGGTTACGGTCCCACCCCGGACATCAACGATCAACAGTGGGAATTTATGTCGAGAATTTATAAGGGGAGCGTACAGAGCGGAATCTATATTAACCCGCGCGGCGTGCGGGATACCTGGGACACTCATGCGAATCCGGAGTCCTATCCGCTTTATGACCGTCTGATTGAGAACCTGATCGTCTTTAACGGAGCCGATCCTAACAGAATCTATCTGCTGGGTTATTCGGCGGGCGGGGATGGAGTGTACCTGATCGGACCCTGTATGCCCGACCGCTTCGCGGCGCTTCACATGTCCGCGGGTCATCCCAATGAGATCAGCCTTGCAAACCTGTACCATACTCCGATCCAGCTGCAGGTCGGGATTCATGACGATGCCTATGACCGCAATCATGTGACGGTGCAGTACCAGAAGTATCTGGACAGACTGCAGAATGAGGAACCGGACGGATATGTCCACAATGTATATGTGCATGTGGACAAGGGGCATGGTTTCCGTGACAATTCCATGGAGGACCAGACGGTGCTGATCGATAACCGGGCATGGCTGGCTACCGGCCTTGTGACCAGAAGGCAGGTGGATTCCAACGCGATTCATTTCCTGCAGGGCTTTGTGCGGGATCCCCTGCCGAAGCGTCTGATCTGGGAGCCCTGCGTGAGGCTTGAGCTGCAGCAGGAGCGGCAGGTGAGAAGCTTTTTCTGGCTGCGCGCGGAGGGACAAGTGGAGCCCGAGGGCGGCGAAAAGATCGTCGTCAGACTGGATGAGGGGCAAAATCGCATCGTGGTGGAGAGCAATACCTGCTCGGTGCCGATAACCGTGCTCCTGAAGGATGGGATGCTCGACCTGGACCAGCCTGTAACGGTGCAGTATCCGGATGGCCGTGAGGAGACACGCCTGTTGGAACGCTCCTTTGAGACTATGCAGGAGACGCTAAAGGAACGCGGCGATATGAATTACATCTTTTCTGCAAGCCTGACCCTGAATTGAACAGGGTGCGGCGACGCGGGCGGAGGAGATATTTTGTCCCGGTATCATATCATTTAGAAAAGGAATGGAGATTGCGATGAAAAACGAAATCATTGGATATGTCGGCAAGGGGGAGTTTAATGAGGCGGATGCCAGGAAGCTTACCGGCATCAATATCGCGTTCGGTCTGCTGCACCGTGACGGCAGCGTGACCGTTGAGGGACCCGTTGACAAGATGGAGCTGATCCCTACAATCCGCAGATGGAACAGTAAGCTCCGCATTATTCTGTCCATGGTACAGGCTGAAAACGACGCCTTCACCTATTGCTGTGCATCTGAGGAAATGCGGGAAAAGGCTGCTGCTTCCCTGGCAGAGGCCACTGTGAAATATAATCTGGATGGCGTGGATCTGGACTGGGAGTACCCTTGCGTGCCCTCCAACAGCAGCGTTGTGTCCCCTGACGACAAGCATAATTTCACCTTGTTCTGCGAGGCGATCCGCAGGCATCTGGATCAATTGGGAGGGAAAAAGTATCTTACCATTGCCGCGGGAGCCGACCTCTATATGGTGAATTGTATCGAGCTGCCCAAGCTGATGGATTATCTGGATTATATCAATGTCATGACCTATGACTTAAAATGCGGCTTCCATGCCCTGGCGGGCCATCATACCGCCCTGTTCTCCAACCTGGGGGACGTGTTCCGCAACAGCTGCGCCCAGGCCCTGGCTTTATTTGAGTCGTATGGCGTTCCGGCTGACAGGCTCTTAATGGGCGCTGCCTTTTATTCCAGAAAGTGGGAGGATGTGCCCGACAGATATCACGGACTGTTGGCGCTCACGCCGAAGGGAGGCGGATATGGACCGGATTACGCGGTCCTGGCGGCGGATTATATCAATAAGAACGGCTATACCTACTACTGGGATGACGAAGCTAAGGCCCCGTATCTGTTCAATGGCTCCACCTTCTTATCCTTTGACGATCCCAGGTCCTTAAAGGAGAAGGCAGCATATGTCCGGGAAAAGGGTTATGGCGGCATTTTCTACTGGGAGCACGGCTGCGATCCGACCAGAGTCCTTCTGGACACTTTATATGAAGAGATGAATCAGTAAAATAGAAGACAAAAAGAACAGAAACAAATATCAGTGACGAGGAAAGGACATGGTAGTTTGCTATGTTTTCAGAAGCTTATTATCAGGAGATAAAAACAGCCTTTGACGCACAGATGGCGCTGCTGGACGACAGGATTGAAGCGCTTGCGGGAGAGAAGGCAGCAGAGGGGATTGAAGGTCTCAGACTGCCGCTTTTACAGCAGAAAAAGCAGGAGATCCTTACCACATTGGACCGCTTGGGGGAGGATGAGGCACAGGCGTTTGTTTTCCTTTACAGCGCGATGCCTGTAAGCGATCTGCTGGATTATCCGGCGTCCCTCTTTGCTGCATATGCAAAGCACGGCGCATTCCTTTGGAAGGAGGGTCCCTTTGCGGGCCGGGTGCCTGAAAAGCTGTTTGCCAATTATGTTTTGCATTATCGTGTGAACAATGAGGATCTTGTGGATACCAGAGGGTTCTTCTATGATAAGGTGGCCGGGCGTATTCAGGGAAAGGATATGTACCATGCCGCCATTGAGGCGAATTACTGGTGCTGCCAGGAGGCCACCTACCGCTCCACAGACGGAAGGACCCAGAATGCGCGCACCCTGTACAGCACTGCGACGGGCAGATGCGGCGAGGAATCCACCCTGGGCACTACGGTGTTGAGGAGCCTGGGGATCCCTGCGCGTCAGGTCTATGCACCGTTATGGGCGCATTGCGATGATAATCACGCCTGGGTAGAGGCCTGGTGCGATGGGAAATGGTATTTCCTGGGGGCGTGCGAGCCGGAGGAACGCCTGAATTTCGGATGGTTCATCGGACCGGCATCCCGCGCCATGCTTTTACATTCCAGGTGGTTTGGCAAGGATAAACCCCTGGACGAGGTAGTGGG
>CANPYG010000020.1 GCA_947588205.1 uncultured Acetatifactor sp.
GGTGTCCATGAGCATTGGTGCAACTCCACGGAAAAGCTGTATAGCCGTAATCTCGGAAAAAGCGAAGGGATCGAACTCATTCAAATATTCTTTTGTCGGCAAGGTTGACTTGCCCGAATGACCGACTGACCTGTCCAGCGCTGGGGAACGCCGGATGGGAACGGCAAAATTTTTTACACTTCTATTGCTTCTTTATCTTACACAAGCTATGGGCATTACAGACATATCTGTAACCGCTGCCGGAAACCTCATTACCAAGCTGAAGAAAGCAGGGCTAATTGAGGCCGTTAGCGGGCATTTCCCTAAGCATATACGGGTTTGTTTAAGACGATTCCCGACAAATGCTCCCACAAGGTTCCGTTTCATTTTTTTCTGTCTTTTCGTAGTTTGGTAAATCGAGAAGTTTCGCAGCAAACGTAGGAAAAGGGTATTTTGCTGTTCCGAATATTTTCTTGCCAAAGAAGCGCAAAGCGGCTATAATAAAACCGGACGGATGAGGGCGGAACTGGCAAAAAGGCAGGAAGCCCTGGCAAAAGGCGGGAAACCTTAGAAAAAGGCAGGACGCCTGCCCATTGGGAAAGGATAGATTCAGATGTCATACAGAGAGCATACAAAGCAGATCAAAATCGGGAACAGGGTGATCGGAGGGGGAAACCCCATACTGATCCAGTCCATGACCAATACCAGGACGGAAGATGTGGAAGCCACGGTCGGGCAGATCCTCAAGCTGGAGGAGGCGGGCTGTGAGATCATTCGCTGCACCGTTCCTACCATGGAGGCCGCTAAAGCCTTGGGGGAAATCAAAAAGCGAATCCACATCCCTTTGGTGGCGGATATTCACTTTGACTATAAGATGGCCATTGCCGCCGTAGAGAACGGCGCCGATAAGATCCGCATCAATCCGGGAAACATCGGTTCCAGGGAACGGGTAAAGGCCGTGGTGGACGCCGCAAGGGAACGTAACATCCCCATCCGTGTGGGCGTCAACAGCGGTTCCCTGGAAAAGCATCTGATTGAAAAATATAATGGCGTGACCGCAGAGGGGATTGTGGAGAGCGCCTTAGATAAGGTACATATCATTGAAGACCTGGATTATGATAATCTTGTGATCAGCATCAAATCCTCAGATGTGCTGATGTGCGTGAAGGCTCATGAGCTTTTGGCAGATAGGACCGGATACCCCCTTCATGTGGGAATTACGGAGGCGGGGACTCTGTGGAGCGGCAACATCAAATCCGCAGCGGGCTTGGGCATCATTCTGTATCAGGGGATTGGGGATACGATCCGGGTTTCCCTGACGGGGGATCCCGTGGAGGAGGTTAAGTCTGCGAAGCTTTTGCTCCGTACCCTGGGACTCCGGAAAGGGGGAATCGAGGTGGTATCCTGTCCTACTTGCGGCAGGACCAGAATTGACTTGATCGGGCTGGCAGGGCAGGTAGAGCGCATGGCGGCGGATTATCCCCTGGATATCAAGGTGGCCGTTATGGGCTGTGTGGTAAACGGTCCGGGAGAAGCGTTAGAAGCGGATCTTGGAATTGCAGGCGGCATTGGAGAGGGTCTGCTCTTCAAGAAGGGGCAGATTGTCCGTAAGGTGCCGGAAAATGAGCTCCTGGGGGTTCTAAAGGAGGAGCTGGATCATTGGCAGCAGTAAGAAAACGGAGGCAGTACTGCGCATGACAGAAGCCAGAAAGCTGAAAGCAGCGGCTGCATGGATTGCTGGAAAAGATAGGATGGTAATATGGGCAAGGCATTTTTTGAAGTATTTCCTTCATTACAATTGGAAGGTTCCGTTCACGATATTATGGAGCAGGCCAGCGTGGAGCGAATTTCTGCTACCAAAAAGAGAGATTCCCTGAAAATTTATCTCTACAGCACAAGGCTGATCCTCAAGGATGATATCTGGCAGACAGAACGGCAGATCAAAAGGCAGCTCTTTCCGCAAAATGAGCTTACGGTGAAGATTTATGAGCGTTTTGAGCTTTCCGCACAGTATACGCCCCAAAAGCTGATGGATATTTACCATGACAGCATCCAGGAAGAGCTGAGAGAATACAACCATATTCTATATAATTCCTTCCGTACCGCGCAGATTGACTATTCCCAGGAGGGGAGAGTCCTTTTCACCATAAAGGATAATGTGCTTGCCCGGGATACCGAAGAGGAACTGGTCCGTGTTCTGGAAAAAATCCTGGTGGAGCGCTGCGGATTCCCGGTAACTGTGGGCGTGGAGTACAAGCAGGTGAAGACTGAGGAAAAGGAGGAAACCCTGCAGGAGCTGTTTCGGGCTGCGGTGCAGGCGAAAAATCAGGATCGGTTCCTGGATGAGGAGGATGAACCCGTAGATTCCGCGCCCGCGAAGACAGACCGGAAGGGTCTCCTGTTGGGCATGGGATTTCAGGGGGATACTGTGTTGGAAGGCGGCAAAGGGGAGAAGAACGGCGCTGGAAACGTCGCTGAAAGCGGAGCCGATAATGACGGCGTTGACAATCATGGAGCTGGTCAATATGGCGCCGACAATCATTCAGGCGCAAAAAATGCGGGAGAAGCTGCTTTGAAAAAGACCGCTTCAGGAAAAGGCGATTTCAAGAAGGGAGAATACCGCAGAAATGGGGAATACCGCAGAAATGGAGAGTTCCGCAGAAGCGGAGAATACCGCCGAAATGCGGAGTTCCGCCGAAACGGCGGCTTTGACAGGGATCGTGTAAAGCGTTCCGATAACCCGGATGTCTTATACGGAAGGGATTTTGAAGGAGAACCCATTAAAATTGAAGAGATTATCGGCGAGATCGGAGAGGTCATCATTCAGGGTAAGATCATCCGGTATGAGAAAAGGGAACTCAAAAATGAGAAATCCCTGATTTCCTTTGACGTTACGGATTTTACGGATACGATAACGGTAAAGCTTTTTGCGCGCAACGACCAGGTGGGCGAGATAGAGCAGGGAATTAAAAAGGACGAGTTTGTAAAGCTCAAAGGTATGAGCGTGATGGACCGGTTTGATCATGATCTGACTATCGGTTCTTTGGTGGGCGTGATGAAGATTCCTGATTTTACCACGGGAAGAAAAGACAGGGCTCCTTTAAAGCGTGTGGAGCTTCATTGCCATACCAAAATGAGCGACATGGACGGCGTTTCGGAAGCGAAGGACATTGTAAAGCGTGCTTATAAATGGGGGCACCGCGCCATTGCCATTACGGATCACGGCGTCGTACAGAGCTTTACGGATGCCAACCACGTTTGGGAGGATCTGTGGAAGGCGGAGAGGGAGAAGCGCAAGGAAGCGGGGGATGGGAATCCGGACAGGCAGGATTTCTTCAAGATCCTCTATGGCGTAGAGGCTTATCTGGTGGACGATTTAAAGGAAACCGTCACAGCGGATAAAGGGCAGGATCTGGGCGCGGATTTTGTGGTATTTGACATCGAAACGACTGGTTTTTCACCTGTGAAAAACCGTATCATAGAGATCGGTGCGGTGAAGGTATCCGGCGGGAGGATTGTGGACAGATTTTCCACCTTTGTCAACCCGGATGTGCCCATCCCCTTTGAAATCGAGAAGCTGACCGGCATCAATGATGAAATGGTGATGGATTCCGCGGGGATCGATGTGATTCTTCCGGAGTTTTTAGCCTTTTGTGAAGGAACTGTGCTTGTGGCGCACAACGCCGGCTTTGATATGGGCTTTATTCAGGAAAACGCCAGGAGATTGGGATTGGATGCCGGTTTTACCTATGTGGATACCGTGGCCATCGCCAGGGTGCTTTTGCCGAATCAGGCAAAGCATACGCTGGATGCCGTGGCAAAGACCATGGGCGTTTCTTTGGAAAATCATCACCGTGCTGTGGATGATGCCGAGGCTACTGCGGAAATTTTCGTAAAATTTATTCCCATGTTAAGGGAAAATGGGTGCGAGACTCTGCGTCAGGTCAATGAGCTTGGAGCCTCCAGCGTGGAAGCGGTCAAAAGGCTTCCTTCTTATCATGCCATTATTTTGGCAAAGAATGACCTGGGGCGGATCAATCTGTACCGACTCGTGTCTATGTCGCATTTGGATTACTTTAACAGGCATCCCAGGATTCCCAAGAGTCAGGTCGAGAAGTACCGTGACGGGCTGATCCTGGGGAGCGCCTGTGAGGCCGGGGAGCTTTACCGGGCGCTGTTGGATGAGAAATCCGATGCGGAAATCGCCAGGCTGGTGCGTTTCTATGATTATTTGGAGATCCAGCCGGTTGGCAATAACCGTTTTATGATCGATTCAGAAAAAATAAGCAATGTCAATTCCGTGGAGGATATTCAGAATCTGAACCGCCGCGTGGTGCAGCTGGGCGAGCAGTTCCACAAGCCGGTGGTGGCCACCTGCGATGTCCATTTCCTGGATCCGGAGGACGAGGTATACCGCCGTATCATCATGGCGGGGAAAGGCTTTGAGGATGCGGACAGCCAGGCGCCCCTTTACCTGCATACCACGGAGGAGATGCTGGAGGAATTCTCTTATCTGGGAGAAGAGAAGGCGAAGGAGATTGTAATCACCAATACCAATCTGATCGCGGACATGATCGAGACCATTTCCCCGGTGCGTCCGGATAAATGCCCTCCTGTCATAGAGAACAGCGATAAGACCCTGACGGAGATCTGTTACACGAAAGCCCATGAGATGTATGGGGAGAAGCTGCCGGAGATTGTGGAGAAGAGGCTGGAAAAGGAGCTGCACTCCATTATCACCAACGGCTTTGCGGTGATGTATATTATCGCCCAGAAGCTGGTGTGGAAATCGGTGGAGGACGGTTATCTGGTAGGCTCAAGGGGCTCCGTGGGAAGCTCCTTTGTGGCCACCATGGCCGGCATCACAGAGATCAATCCCTTAAGCCCCCATTATCTATGTCCCAAGTGCCACTATGTGGATTTCGATTCCGACGAGGTGAAGGCCTACAGCGGGCGGGCAGGCGTGGATATGCCGGATAAAATGTGCCCGGTCTGCGGCAATCGCCTGGACAAGCACGGCTTTGATATCCCTTTTGAAACCTTCTTAGGCTTCAAGGGCGATAAGGAGCCTGATATTGACCTGAATTTCTCGGGAGAATACCAGTCCAAGGCTCATAAGTATACGGAGGTGATCTTCGGCGCGGGGCAGACCTTCCGCGCCGGCACCATCGCCACCCTGGCGGACAAAACCGCCTTTGGCTATGTGAAGAATTATTATGAAGAGCGGGGGATCCACAAGCGTACCTGCGAGATCAACCGGATCACCGAGGGCTGTACCGGCGTGAGAAGAAGCACCGGCCAGCATCCCGGGGGCATTGTGGTGCTGCCTATCGGACAGGACATCAATTCCTTTACCCCGGTGCAGCATCCCGCCAACGATATGACCACGGATACGGTCACCACCCATTTTGACTACCATTCCATCGACCATAACCTGTTAAAGCTGGACATTCTCGGTCATGATGATCCTACCATGATTAGGATGCTCCAGGATCTGACGGGGCGGGATCCTTTAACCATTCCCCTGGACGATCCCCAGGTCATGACCCTGTTCCAGAACACAAACGCCCTGGGCGTTACCCCGGAGCAGATCGGGGGCTGTAAGCTGGGGGCGCTGGGAATCCCGGAGTTCGGCACGGATTTCGCCATGCAGATGCTCATCGAGGCGAAGCCCACCTCCTTTACCGATTTGGTGCGGATCGCCGGCTTAAGCCATGGCACCGATGTGTGGCTGGGCAACGCCCAGACCCTGCTCCAGGAAGGGAAAGCCACCATTTCCACCGCCATCTGTACCCGTGACGATATCATGCTCTACCTGATCCAGATGGGCGTGGAGCCTTCCCTGGCATTTACCATTATGGAGAGCGTGCGGAAGGGCAAAGGTCTGAAGCCCGAATGGGAAACCGCCATGAAGGAAAAGAATGTGCCTGACTGGTATATCTGGTCCTGCAAAAAGATCAAGTATATGTTCCCCAAAGCCCACGCCGCAGCCTATGTGATGATGGCGTGGAGGATCGCATACTGCAAAATCAACTATCCCTTGGCTTATTACGCCGCATTTTTCAGTATCCGTGCCAAGGCCTTCTCCTATGAGCAGATGTGCCAGGGGCAAAAGCACCTTGAGGCAGTGATGGCGGATTATAAAAAGCGGATGGACAGCCTTTCCAATAAGGAGAAGGACGCTTACGGCGATATGCGCGTGGTGCAGGAGATGTATGTCAGGGGCTTTGAATTTATCCCCATCGATCTCTTTACGGCCCAGTCCCGCGCCTTCCAGGTGATCGACGGTAAAATCATGCCTTCCTTAAGCAGCATTGAAGGAATGGGGGATAAAGCCGCGGACGCCATCGTGGAGGCGGTGAAGGACGGTCCTTTCCTGTCCAAGGATGATTTTAGGGATCGGACGAAGGTGTCCAAGACGGTCGTTGACCTGATGGATCAGCTGGGGCTTCTGGGGAAGCTGCCCGAGTCCAACCAGATCAGCTTGTTTGATTTCGTATCATAGTAGAATAGTTCCGGCGGCTGGCAGTACTGATACAAAAAATTTTTCAAATTTTTCAAAAAACACTTGCAATTTAGGAAAACTTGTATTATGATAAACAAGTACTGCAAGCGAGCGCTGATGCAGATGAAGAATGGCTCGTTGGTCAAGCGGTTAAGACGCCGCCCTCTCACGGCGGAAACAGGAGTTCGATTCTCCTACGAGCTGTTGACTATTTAATGAATAGCCCAACCCAAGGATGCTGGAAGCCGAATGGTTTTCAGTTTTTCTTTTTATAAAAATTTTTATTAGAAAAAATTTATCAGAAATTTATTGTGGAAGGGATGGAAAAGGTATATAATCAATCTATCAAATATATACCGAAAGGAGAAATTGGAATGGCATTTTTTGATAAAGCGAGTGAAACCATCAATAATGTGAGCAAGGACGTTGTGGACAAGGCGAAGGAGATTAAGGAACTGGTCAGCCTGAATAACCAGATCGCCTCCCAGGAAACTCTTGTCAATAAGTATTACAGGGAATTGGGGCAGTTTGTGTATGAGAAGAAGGGTGAAGACATCGCTGAGCCTGTAGGGGAGAAGATCGCTCTGATCGATGCCACTTATGAAGAGATTGCCCGTCTTAAGAAGGAACTGATGAAGAAGAAGGGTTTGAAGGTATGTCCGAATTGTGGACATGAGATGGGCAAGGAGGACGCGTTCTGTTCCAAGTGCGGCGCGCCTGCACCGGTAGAGGAGACCCCTGTTGAAGAGGAGCCCGTTGAAGAGGAAGCGAACAGCGCCCCTGCAGAGGCCTGTGGCTGTGAGGAGAAGGCAGAGGAATGCGGCCGCTGTGAGGAGAAAGCGGAAGACTGCGGCTGTGATACCTGCGAAAAGACGGAAGAGGAAAAGCTGGAAGCCTGCAGCGGATGTGAGAATGCTCAATAAGCTGTGTTCCTGATGACCGAAGTGAGATATATCGAATAAGTATCATACTGAGTGCATAAAATAGCTGTCTGTAGAGGGATCATTTCTCTGCAGACAGTTTTTCTTTTTGGGGAAAGGCTTGCAGCCAGGTTGCAGCCAGGTTGCAGCCAGGCGGGAGGGATACAGGCGTAAGCGGAGGATGAGGTGAAAATTTTTCTTGCATGATTTTTATTTTTGGTGTATAGTGATTCACGATTAACGGAAAGCGCCTGGTCGTTCAGGGAAGTTTGGATGAAGGTCATATGGATCGGGTTACAAATGAGGGTGAATACAGGATTATGAAGGGTGAGGTAGAGTATGGCAAAGAATTTGGTGATTTTGGAGTCCCCTGCCAAGGTCAAGACGATCAAAAAGATTTTAGGGCCCAATTATGAGGTGGTAGCGAGCAACGGCCATGTCCGGGATCTGCCCAAGAGTCAGCTGGGCATTGATATTGAGCATGATTATGAACCGAAATACATTACGATCAGGGGAAAAGGGGATATTCTGGCGGGTTTACGCAAGGAAGTGAAGAAGGCGGATAAAATTTATCTGGCGACCGACCCTGATAGGGAGGGAGAGGCAATCTCCTGGCATTTGTACTATGCGCTGAAGCTTTCAGATAAGAAGGTATATCGGATCACCTTTAATGAGATCACCAGGAATGCGGTGAAGGAATCCTTAAAACATGCCAGGGGGATCAATATGGATCTTGTGGATGCGCAGCAGGCAAGACGGATTCTGGACCGTATGGTGGGATACAGGATTTCCCCGCTTCTGTGGGCGAAGGTGAAACGCGGGCTGAGCGCCGGAAGGGTACAGTCTGTCGCGCTTCGGATCATTTGCGACCGGGAGGAGGAAATCGATGCTTTTATCCCGGAAGAGTACTGGACCCTGGATGCCTGTTTTCGGGTAAAAGGGGAGAAGAAGCCTCTCAACGCAAAATATTATGGCACAAAAGAGGGAAAGGTTGTCCTTACGAATGAAGCACAGGTAAAATCCGTAATGGATCAGCTGCAGGGGGCAGCGTTTCATATCGCGGAAGTGAAGCGGGGAGAGCGGAGCAAAAAGGCGCCCCTGCCTTTTGAGACATCCACATTGCAGCAGGAGGCCAGCAGGGTGCTGAATTTTTCCACGCAGAAGACAATGAGGCTGGCTCAGCAGTTATATGAGGGCGTGGATATCGAAGGGGAAGGCACGGTGGGCCTGATCACCTATCTCCGGACGGATTCCACCAGGGTTTCTGAAGAAGCGGAGCATATGGTCAGGGATTATATAGACTCCAATTTTGGCAGCGGATATGCGACCACGGAAGCAAATGAGAAAAAGAACGGTCAGGGACAGAAGATACAGGATGCCCATGAAGCGATCCGGCCGACCAGCGTCGAACGCACGCCCCTTAAGCTGAAGGATCAGCTGCCCCGCGACCTGTTTAGGCTGTACCAGCTGATCTGGAAGCGGTTTGTGGCGAGCCGGATGGCGGCGGCAAGATATGGTACGGTTTCTGTGAAGATCGAGGCAAACGGGCATATTTTTACAGTGGCGGCATCCCACATGATCTTTGATGGCTTTACCTGCGTTTATGTGCAGGATGAAGAGAAGGAGGAAGGGAATCGTCTTTCCGTGGAGTTGACGAAGGATAGCGGCCTTGAATTTGTATCTTTTGATCCGAAGCAGCATTTTACGCAGCCGCCCGCCCATTATACGGAGGCTTCCCTGGTGGGGGAGTTGAAGGAGCTTGGGATCGGACGACCCAGCACCTACGCCCCGACCATCACTACCATACTGGCGCGCAGATATGTGGTGAAGGAAAATAAAAATCTATATGTGACGGAGCTGGGCGATGTGGTCAACCGCATGATGAAGAACGCCTTTCCTTCCATTGTGGATGTGAGCTTTACTGCAAATATGGAGGCCCTTCTGGACGGCGTGGAGATGGGAACCGTCAAGTGGAAGACGGTGGTGTCCAATTTCTATCCTGACCTGGACGAGGCGGTGAAGAAGGCGCAGAAGGAGCTGGAGGAGGTCACCATTGCGGATGAGGTTTCTGACGTGGTATGTGAGCGGTGCGGGCGCAAAATGGTCTTTAAATACGGTCCCCACGGCCGTTTCCTGGCGTGCCCCGGCTTCCCCGAGTGCCGCAACACCATGCCGTATTTTGAGAAGATCGGCGTGAAGTGCCCGAAATGCGGTAAGGACATCGTGAAACATAAGTCAAAAAAGGGAAGGGTTTATTACGGGTGCATCGATAACCCTGACTGCGATTTTATGACCTGGCAGAAGCCATCGGGAGAGGTCTGCCCCAGATGCGGCTCCCTTCTTCTGGAAAAGGGCAATAAGTTGTTATGTATGGATGAACATTGCGGTTATGTTACCGCAAAAAGGGAAGCGAATATCGGGGCATAACAAGGATTTCCAGACCGCTTGAAGATATTGCAAAAAAGTGTCAGAATTGTCTTAGAAATTAAAATAGTACACAAAAATCTGAAAAATACACATTGTCATCTGAATTTTTTTATGCTAAAATAAAGTTGTTTCTGGAAAAGCATACAAGAGCGGAGGATGATTGATAAGTCGTTGTTGCTGCATAAGATGGAGGAATGTGTATGAGCAGTGTACAATTATTGGATAAGACAAGAAAAATCGGTAAGCTGTTACACAATAACAACACAAGCAAGGTCGTTTTCAACGATATCTGCAAGGTGATGCGGGAGATCCTGAATTCCAATGTGCTGGTGATCAGCCGTAAGGGCAAGGTGCTTGGAATCGGTAAGACAGACAGGATTGAGACGATTACTGAGCTTTTGGTGGATACGGTTGGGGATTTCATTGACAGTATGCTGAATGAGAGGCTTTTGGCTGTCCTTTCCACCAAGGAAAACGTAAATCTTGAGACGCTGGGCTTTGAAAGCCCTGATATCAGAAAGTTTCAGGCGATCATTTCCCCCATTGAGATCGCAGGGGAACGTCTTGGCACACTCTTTATCTATAAGTGCAGTGAACAGTATGATATTGACGATATCATTCTCTGTGAATATGGCAGTACGGTGGTGGGTCTGGAGATGCTGCGCGCCGTCAACGAGGAGAGCGCGGAGGAGAACCGTAAGATCGCGGTGGTGAAGTCGGCTATCAGCACGTTGTCCTTTTCTGAGATGGAAGCCATCACGCATATCTTTGATGAGCTGAACGGGATGGAAGGAATCCTTGTCGCCAGCAAGATCGCGGACAGGGTGGGCATTACCCGCTCCGTCATTGTAAATGCGCTGCGGAAGTTTGAAAGCGCGGGAGTGATCGAGTCCCGTTCCTCCGGCATGAAAGGAACCTATATCAAGGTGCTCAACGATGTGGTGTTTGATGAGATCGAGGAGCTGAAAAGAAAGAACGGAAGAGAGTGAGATTTTTATGAAAAACCCCTTGCAAGAGGGGTTTTCTTATGTTATAATCCTCGTGTTGTGACTATAAAACACGCATTTCAATTCAGTGTTGGTGTCTGAGCGGACGGTCGGGAGCTGCCTGGCGGTCGGCGGGGATAGGCATTGGAGGCCGCCTGGTTCTTGACGCGGAACCAGGGAAAAGGAGTGCGGAGGCTATTAACCAGATGGAGGTATTGTTATGAGCGTTATTTCTATGAAACAGCTGTTGGAAGCGGGTGTTCATTTCGGACACCAGACCAGAAGATGGAACCCTAAGATGGCTCCTTATATCTTCACCGAGAGAAACGGGATCCACATCATTGACCTGCAGAAGTCTGTAGTGAAGGTGGATGAGGCTTATCGTGCGATTTCTGAGATCGCATCCCAGGGCGGCACGATTCTTTTTGTAGGAACCAAGAAGCAGGCTCAGGATGCTGTGAAGACCGAGGCTGAGCGCTGCGGCATGTACTATGTGAATGAGAGATGGCTGGGCGGCATGCTGACCAACTTTAGAACCATCCGTTCCCGTATCGACAGGCTTCGCGCCATTGAGACCATGTCTCAGGACGGAACCTTTGACGTTCTGCCTAAGAAGGAGGTTGTTGCCCTCAAGAAGGAATGGGAGAAGCTGGAGAAGAACCTGGGCGGTATCAGAGAGATGACAAGAGTTCCCGATGCCATCTTTGTGGTAGATCCCAAGAAGGAGAGAATCTGTGTACAGGAAGCCCATTCCCTGGGGATTACCCTGATCGGGATCGGCGATACCAACTGTGATCCTGAAGAGCTGGATTATATCATTCCCGGCAATGACGACGCCATCAGGGCCGTGAAGCTGATTGTTTCCAAGATGGCTGACGCCGTGATCGAAGCGAATCAGGGCGAGGCTGCCGATGCGGCAGGGCAGGAGTCTTTGGAGCAGCCGGAGGCTGATTCCGAGCCTGTAGATATTGAGGAAATTGCGGCGCAGGACGACGCTGAGTAATCAGGTTCAGACTGACAGACGGTTTTGTTGGGCCGGAAGGTTTCTTTTCCGGCCCAAACTTTAATAGGGAAGCCTGAAAGTGATAAGCAAGTAATTATATAAGGAAGAGTGTCAGACGGCACAGAAGGAGAGTTTAATATGGTTGTTACAGCGGCAATGGTGAAGGAACTGCGCGAGATGACCGGCGCAGGCATGATGGATTGTAAGAAGGCTCTGAGCGAGACCGATGGCAATATGGATGAGGCAGTGGAATATCTGAGAAAGCATGGACAGGCCAAGGCTGAGAAGAAGGCCGGAAGGATTGCGGCAGAGGGTCTTTGCCGTATCGCCTGCAAGGACGAGAAGACTGCAGCGGTGGTGGAAGTGAATTCTGAGACAGACTTTGTGGCAAAGAATGAGGATTTCCAGAAATATGTGGAAGCGGTGGCAGCTCAGGCAGTGAATTCTGATGCGGCGGACATCGATGCTTTCCTGGCAGAGACCTGGGCGGAGGATACTTCTAAGACCGTGAAGGAAGCCCTGGTGGATAAGATCGCCGTTATCGGAGAGAACCTGAACATCAGAAGATTTGCAAAGGTAACCGCAGCGGACGGCTTTGTAGCGACCTATGTACATGGCGGCGGCAGGATCGGCGTTATCGTGGAAGCAGCTGCCGATGTGGTAAATGATGCGGTGAAGGAAGCGATGACCAACATTGCCATGCAGGTTGCGGCCCTTTCTCCGAAGTATGTTGCCACCAGCGATGTACCCGAGGACTATAAGGCTCATGAGAGAGAGATCGTGGCTGCACAGGTTGCGCAGGATCCCAAGATGGCAGGCAAGCCCGAGAAGGTGATCGCAGGTGCCGTGGAAGGTCGTTTGAACAAGGAACTGAAAGAAGTTTGTCTTCTGGAGCAGGTTTATGTAAGGGCTGAGGACGGCAAGCAGACCGTTGCCCAGTATATCGCGCAGGTTGGCAAGGAAAACGGCGCAAACTTAAGCGTAAAGAGCTTTGTCCGTTTTGAGACCGGCGAGGGCATTGAGAAGAAGAACGAGAACTTTGCGGAAGAAGTAGCGAAGCAGATGGGAATGTAATTCCAAAGCGTAAAGCGAGTGAGGTCCCCTGAAAATCCTGAATAACGGGTATTTTCAGGGGATTTTTGTGTTTGGAGGGGCAGAAAAAACACCTGATGCGGAACAGAGGACGATTTGGATAATGAAGGAAAATAGATTTTTACTTTCGGGTGTGACAGAAAATCTTAATTTTGATAAGGGGTTGCCGCTTTTGCAAATGAAATTTGCGAAGCAACAGTTTCTTCCGTTTTTTTGTTGGAAATTGTTGCATGATTTATACGGAATGGATTATAATATAAGAAAAGAAAGCGGTGGATTATGAAAGTATACTTGGATAATTGCTGTTATAATAGGCCCTATGATGACCAGACTCAGATAAGGATACATTTAGAGACAGAGGCTAAATTATATATTCAGGAAATGATAAAACTTGGCAAAGTTGATCTTGTAACATCATATATATTAGAATATGAGAACAGCAAAAATCGGTTTTCACACAAGAAACAAGCAATTTCAGATTTTATGAATGCTTATGAATCATATTATGTAGGGGTAGAACGTGCAGAGCAAGCCGTGAATATAGCAGAGGACATTACCCCAACAGGTGTAAAAAACATGGATGCTCTCCATGTAGCCTGTGCTGTTTTAGCGGAATGCGATTATTTTGTTACTACGGATGACAGACTATTGAAATATCAGACGGACAAAATACAGATCGTGGCACCGGAGGAATTTATCAGAAGAATGGAGGCGATCGATAAATGAATAACGCTGTGGAACTCCTAGATACTGGATTCGCATATTTGGTTGAAAAGCTTGGGATCGTTGATGCGGAACGCTTTGTAGCTATGATCAAGGGAGATAGTTTTGATTATACTATTTGGCGGAGAGAGTATTTTGACAAAATGGACTTGACACGGATCAATACAGAAGCTGTCGCATATGCCCAGAAGCATCCGCATACAGGAAAAGGGGCCAAGGTTTAGGGCGGCAAGAGAGGTAAAGATTTTGTGTAACAGTTCAGCCAGTCGCCTGATTTGATGGAAAATCGTGCTTGCACGAATTTTCCATCATGTCTGGCGACTGAGGGAGCGCCATTTTATGAGCAAAGGGAGTCGCGAAGCGACGGAAAGCGCGTAGCGCGGCTTTGCGAATGGCGCGGCTGAACTGTTACGATTTTGTACCAATCTGACTGACTTTTCCTGAAATTTCTTCTTGACAGGAAGGCAGTGCCGCATTATAATGAAGAAAATTTAATACATTAAACCGTTGACGCGGAGATAACGGCAATGATGCCTTTACAGAGAGTCCGGGATGCTGAGAGCCGGATGGGAAACAAGTTGTCAAATGGACCGCTGAGGGCGCAGTCAAATGTGAAGCTTCACAGAGTATTCTGCGACGTTGGAGGCAGACGTAATTTGCCGGGGATATAAAGACAGAACGCAAGCACGCCATGGACGATATGTCAAGGGCAGTACGCAAACATGCATTAGACATGTGGGCAGTATGTCACAGGCAGCATGGCGGACAATATGGCTGGTTCAGTATCCTGCTGAGGGCACGGGGATTCCCGTGAATGCAAGGTGGCACCGCGGATAAGATTTTATTCGTCCTTGACAGAGCTTTTTCTGTCAGGGGCGTTTTTTTGTACAACTTTGGAGGTTTTTTGAAGAATAAAGGTATGGAGGCGCGGAAAATGTTGAATTTTTTACCGGATTTAGGGGAAGCAAAGAAGATCGCTGCCATGGGAAAGTACAAGGTTCTGCCGGTGAGCTGCGAGATCCTGTCGGATTTTATTACCCCCATTGAAGCCATGAGGGTGTTAAAAAACGTATCCACCCATTGCTATCTGCTGGAATCTGCGGTGGCGAACGATCAGTGGGGGAGATATACTTTTTTGGGGTATGATCCGAAGCTGGAGATCAACTGTGTGGACGGAAGGATGAGGATAGGAACCATCAGCTTTCAGACGGATGACCCTTCCGGGTACCTCCGTCAGATCCTGGCGGAGTACAAAAGCCCCCATTTTGACTATCTTCCTTCCTTTACCGGCGGTCTGGTGGGATATTTTTCCTATGATTATCTGGGCTACAGCGAACCTTCCGTAAAATGCAGGGTGGAGGATACGGAAGCCTTTCAGGATGTGGATCTGATGCTTTTTGACAAGGTCATCGCTTTTGACAATATCCGACAGAAGATCATCCTGATAGTCAACATGTCCTTAAAAGAGCCGGAAACAGGCTATAATAAGGCAGTGATGGA
This sequence comes from uncultured Acetatifactor sp., assembly GCA_947588205.1. Taxonomy (GTDB): domain Bacteria; phylum Bacillota; class Clostridia; order Lachnospirales; family Lachnospiraceae; genus Acetatifactor. Next base: position 15,136 of record CANPYG010000020.1, read on the forward strand.
GCTTACCCAGATGGCAGAGCTTTTAAGGAGCGGAGAGCGCAGAAAGGAACCCGGAGGACGGCTCCTGGGGGAGGTTACCCCGCTGTTTGATAAGGAAACCTTCTGCAGAATGGTGGAGAGGGCAAAATATCATATCCGGGAGGGGGATATCTTCCAGATCGTGCTTTCCAACCGGCTGTCGGCCCCCTTTGAGGGCAGCCTGTTCAACACCTACCGGATGCTGCGCACCATCAATCCGTCTCCCTATATGTTCTATTTTTCCGGAACGGACGTGGAGGTGGCAGGGGCTTCCCCGGAAACGCTTGTGAAGCTGGAAAACGGCGTGCTGCATACCTTTCCTTTGGCCGGCACCCGCCCCAGGGGAAAGAACCGGGAGGAGGATGAAGCCCTGGAAAAGGAGCTTCTTTCCGACGAAAAGGAGCTGGCGGAGCACAATATGCTGGTGGATTTGGGAAGAAACGACCTGGGGAAGATCAGCAGGTTCGGCACCGTGCAGGTGGAAAAGCTGCATTCCATCGAGCGTTATTCCCATGTGATGCATATCGGTTCCACTGTCCGGGGAGAGATCCGGGAGGATTTCGACGCCTTAGACGCCATCGAAGCGGTGCTGCCTGCCGGAACCCTTTCCGGGGCGCCGAAGATCCGTGCCTGTCAGCTGATCGGGGAGCTGGAAAACAATAAGCGGGGGATCTATGGCGGCGCCATCGGCTACATTGACTTTACCGGCAACATGGATACCTGTATCGCTATCCGCATCGCCTATAAGAAAAACGGCAAGGTATTTGTCAGAAGCGGGGCGGGGATCGTGGCGGATTCCGTTCCGGAAAAGGAATTTGAGGAATGCCTGAATAAGGCGAAGGCCTCCCTGAACGCTTTAATGCTGGCTCAGGAGGTATAGACCGGATTTCCGGATATCAGAGGCAATGACCGCCCAGACGGGCAGGAGAGATACAATGACCGCCCAGGCGGGCAGGAGGTGTGAACATGGTTTTATTGATAGATAATTATGACAGCTTTTCCTATAACCTGTATCAGCTGGTGGGAGAAATATGCCAGGAAGCGGAGCGTCAGCGCGGGCAGGAAGGACATGAACAGGCGGAATGCGGGTGCGGGCAGGAAAGACGTGGGAAAGCGCAAGGGGAGTGCGGGCAGGCAGGAGAGAAGGATCCCGGGATCCGGGTGATCCGGAACGATGAAATGACAGTGGAGGACATCAGGATCCTTGCCCCGGACCGCATCATTCTCTCTCCGGGACCGGGAAGGCCGGAGGATGCGGGGGTGTGCATGGATGTGATAAAAAGTCTTGGCAGCAGGATTCCCATATTGGGGGTCTGCCTCGGTCACCAGGCCATATGCGCTGCCTTTGGCGCCACCGTCACCTATGCAAAGAGATTGATGCACGGAAAGCAGTCCATGGTACGGTTCGATCTTTCCAGCCCGCTCTTTAAGGGCTGTCCTGAGGAAGCGCCGGTAGCCAGGTATCATTCCCTGGCTGCGGATGAGAATACCCTTCCGGAAGAGTTGAAGGTCACAGCCCGCACACAAGACGGGGAAGTGATGGCGGTGCAGCATGGGAAATACCCGATCTATGGAGTTCAATTTCACCCGGAATCCATTATGACTCCGGATGGAAAAACAATATTAAAAAATTTTATAAAGGAGATATGAATTATGATCAAAGAAGCCATCGAAAAAATTGTCAATAAGCAGGATCTTACCTATGACGAAGCTTATACCGTCATGAATGAGATCATGAGCGGGGAGACCACCCCCACCCAGAACGCGGCGTTCCTTTCCGCGCTTTCCACCAAAAGCGCCAGGGCGGAGACCACGGATGAGATCGCAGGCTGTGCCGCTGCCATGAGGGATCACGCTATGAGGGTGGATTCCGGCATGGAGCTGTTTGAGATCGTAGGCACTGGAGGAGACAATGCCCAGAGCTTCAATATTTCAACCACCTCCGCCCTGGTTGCGGCGGCGGGAGGCATGAAGGTGGCGAAGCACGGCAACCGGGCGGCATCCTCCAAATGCGGGACGGCGGATTGCCTGGAGGCCCTGGGGGTCAACATCCAGCAGAGCCCGGAGAAGTGTATTGAGCTTTTAAACGAGGTGGGGATGTGCTTCTTCTTCGCCCAGAAATACCATGCTTCCATGAAATATGTGGGAGCGATACGCAAGGAGCTGGGCTTCCGCACTGTATTCAATATCCTGGGTCCCCTTACCAATCCCGGATCTCCTGCCATGCAGCTTTTGGGGGTATATGACGAATATCTGGTACAGCCCCTGGCACAGGTTCTGATTAATCTGGGTGTAAAGCGGGGTATGGTGGTATATGGTCAGGATAAGCTGGATGAAATCTCTATGAGTTCTCCCACCACTGTTTGCGAATTCAAGGACGGCTGGATGAAGAACTATGTGATTTCTCCGGAGGATTTCGGTCTGACACGCTGTGCAAAAGCGGAGCTTGTAGGCGGTACGCCGGAAGAAAATGCGCAGATCACGCTGGCAATCTTAAAGGGGGAAAAAGGACCCAAGCGGGATGCGGTGCTGATGAACGCAGGCGCAGCCCTGTATATTGGCGGCAAGGCGGAGAGCATGAAGGAGGGTATCCGTTTGGCGGCAGAACTGATTGATTCCGGGGCTGCCCTTGCAACGTTGAATAAACTGATTGAGGTCAGCAACCGCTAGGTGCGACCGGCATTATGGATACCTCCGTAAAGGAAATCATGAGGTGGAAAGAGGCTTCAGAAGAACTGGCGGGGATCAGGCGGAAGGAAGCATCACAAACGAAGCATCACAAAGGCCGGCAGCGCAGGGCGTTATGAGGCAAAGCGGCATAATGGAGGACGGGAGGACGAAGCGGTGCAAATGAACGAAACAGAAAACATTCAGATACAGGGCGCTCAAATGCGAAGCGGTCACACACAGGCTGACCGAACGCAGGGAGCTGAAGTTACGATTCTCGACAAGCTTGCGGAGCATGCGAAAAAGAGGGTACAGCGTGCAAAAGAGGGAAGGTCTCTGGCTTTTGTCAGAGAGCAGGCACTGCAGCTTCCTAAAGGAGGCTTTGCCTTTGAGAACGCCCTGAAGAAGCCGGAGCTTTCCTTTATCTGTGAGTGCAAAAAGGCGTCGCCCTCTAAGGGGCTTATTGCGCCAGATTTTCCATACCTTCAGATCGCAAGGGAATATGAAGCGGCGGACGCCGACTGTATCTCTGTGCTGACAGAGCCCGGGTGGTTTTTGGGAAGCGATGAATACTTGAGGCGGATTGCAGAGGCGGTTTCCATCCCTTGCCTGCGGAAGGATTTTACCGTGGATGAATACATGATCTACGAGGCGAAGCTGTTAGGGGCGTCTGCGGTACTTTTGATCTGCGCCATTTTAAGCCCGGAACAGTTGAAGGAATATATCGGAGTCTGTGACAGTCTTGGGCTTTCCGCCCTCGTAGAAGCGCATGATGAGGCTGAGATCGGGATGGCGCTGCAGGCGGGGGCGAGGATTATCGGCGTGAACAACCGCAATCTGAAGGATTTTTCCGTGGACACGACCAACAGCCGCAGAATGCGGAAGATGATTCCGGAGGGAATTCTTTTTGTTTCAGAGAGCGGAGTGAAGGACGCAGCGGATGTTGCGGGACTTAAAGAGATCGGGGCGGATGCGGTGCTGATCGGGGAGACCCTGATGAAGGCTCAGGATAAAAAGGCGAAGCTTCGGGAACTGCGGGGTGCGTTATGACAAGGATTAAAATGTGCGGTCTTTCACGTCCCTGCGACATAGAGACGGTCAACCGACTCGGGGTGGAATATGTCGGTTTCGTCTTCGCTGTCGGGAGCAGGCGGTATGTGTCGCCGGAAAAAGCAGGGGAGCTTAAAAACATGCTGGATCCGGGCTGTAAGGCTGTGGGCGTGTTCGTGAATGAAGGAGTGGAAGCCGTTGCCGGTCTTTTGGAGAGAGGGATCATAGACATTGCCCAGCTCCACGGCAGGGAGGATGAGGACTATATCAGGCGGTTGAAGATGCTTACCCGAAAGCCTGTGATAAAAGCTTTTTCTATAAGCACGGGGCAGGATATCCATAAGGCAGAGCTAAGCAGCGCGGACCTTGTGCTCCTGGACGCCGGAAGCGGAGGCCTGGGAACCACATTTGACTGGAAGCTCATCCCGGGCATTAAGCGGCCCTATTTTCTTGCGGGGGGCTTAACGCCTGGGAATGTGGGGCAGGCGATAGCTCTCCTGCATCCTTATGCCGTGGATGTCAGCTCAGGCATTGAATCCGATCATTTCAAGGATAAGGCAAAAATGACCGCATTTGCGGGAGCGGTAAGGGCAGCAGACGCAGCAAATAATGTGGATACGGGCAGAAAGGGAGACAGATTATGACGAATTCAAAGGGACGTTTTGGCATTCACGGCGGACAGTATATTCCGGAGACGCTGATGAACGCCGTGATTGAATTGGAGGACGCATATAACCATTATAAAAACGATCCGGAATTTAACCGGGAGCTTGCGGGGCTTTTGAATGAATATGCAGGAAGGCCATCCAGGCTCTATTTCGCGGAAAAGATGACGAAGAACCTGGGAGGGGCGAAGGTTTATCTGAAGCGTGAGGACTTAAACCACACCGGCGCGCATAAGATCAACAATGTGCTGGGGCAGGCCCTGCTTGCGAAGAAGATGGGAAAAACCAGGCTTATCGCCGAAACCGGGGCGGGGCAGCACGGGGTGGCCACCGCCACGGCAGCGGCGCTTATGGGAATGGAATGCGTTGTTTTCATGGGGGAGGAGGATACCGTCAGGCAGGCGCTCAATGTCTACCGGATGCGTCTTTTGGGTGCGGAGGTAATACCGGTAAAGACCGGAACCGCCACCCTGAAGGATGCGGTCTCCGAGGCAATGCGGGAGTGGACCTCCAGAATAAGCGATACCCATTATTGCCTTGGCTCTGTTATGGGGCCGCATCCTTTTCCCACCATTGTCAGGGATTTCCAGGCTGTGATATCCAAGGAGATCAGGGAGCAGATCCTCAAGAAGGAGGGCAGGCTCCCGGATGCCGTGATCGCCTGTGTGGGAGGGGGCTCCAACGCCATCGGGAGCTTTTACCACTTTATTCCGGATGAAAATGTGAGGCTGATCGGCTGTGAGGCTGCCGGCAGGGGTATTGATACCTTTGAAACTGCGGCCACCGTGAATACCGGAAGGTTAGGCATTTTCCACGGCATGAAGTCTTATTTCTGCCAAGATGAATACGGTCAGATCGCCCCGGTTTATTCTATTTCCGCGGGCCTGGATTATCCGGGCATCGGTCCGGAGCACGCTTACCTGCACGATATCGGGAGGGCGGAATATGTTCCTGTTACGGATGAAGAAGCGGTGCGCGCTTTTGAATATCTGGCAAAAACAGAGGGGATCATTCCGGCCATTGAGTCCGCCCATGCCGTAGCCTACGCCATGAAGACCGCACCGCAGATGCAGAAGGACCAACTGATCGTCATTACCATCTCCGGCAGGGGAGATAAGGACTGCGCGGCCATTGCCCGCTACAGAGGGGAGGATATCCATGAGTAGAATCAAAAGCGCATTTGAAAACGGAAAGGCGTTCATAGCCTTTGTAACCTGCGGCGACCCTGATCTGGAGGTCACGGCAGAAGTGGTCCGGGCAGCGGTAGAGAACGGGGCGGATCTCATCGAGCTTGGAATTCCATTCTCCGACCCGACGGCCGAAGGCCCGGTGATCCAGGGCGCCAATCTCCGGGCGCTTACCGGAGGCATCACAACAGACAAAATCTTTCAGTTTGTCCAGGCGCTGCGCCGTGACGTAAGCGTACCGCTGGTTTTCATGACCTATGCGAATGTGGTGTTTTCCTACGGCGCGGATCGTTTCCTGTCCGCCTGCGGCAGGATAGGGATTGACGGACTGATTCTGCCCGACCTGCCCTTTGAGGAAAAAGAAGAGTTCCTTCCCTTCTGCCATAAGTACGGGGTGGATCTGATCTCCCTGATCGCGCCCACCTCGAAGAACCGTATCGCGATGATCGCGAGGGAAGCGGAGGGCTTTGTTTATATCGTTTCCAGCCTGGGCGTGACCGGCGTGCGGAGCGAGATTAAGACAGACCTTTCCTCCATCATTCAGTCAGTCCGTGAGAATACTAAGATCCCCTGCGCTGTCGGCTTTGGAATTTCCACGCCGGAGCAGGCCAAGAGGATGTCGGAGCTTTCTGACGGGGTCATTGTAGGATCGGCCATTGTAAAGCTGATTGAAAAATACGGAAAGGATGCGCCCCGGTATGTGGGAGGGTATGTTAAAGCGATGAAGGACGCGATGAGATAAGAAAATTGGTAAAATTGCAGACCGGTGAAATGATGGTGATGGAATATATTTCAAATAGAATGAAATATATTCCATTATTTTATAAAATGTGTCTTGAACAATGATACTTGATGGTTTTGGATACTACATTTTAAAGAGATTATTAACAAATCTTAAAGAAAGGTATTTACTACAAGGGCTTTTTGGTGTATTATGATGTCAGGTGGAAAACAGCATGAGGAGGATGATAGTATGAGGTGGATGATTGTTTCAGACAGTTCCTGTGAGATACGTACCCTTGAGGATACCGCGCCGGGCGTTGCTTTTGCAATTGTGCCGTTCAAAATAACGATCGGGGAGAAGGAATATGTGGATCTTGCGTCTCTGGATGTGCCAGATATGATCCGCGCCATGACCGAATATGAGGGCGTCAGCACCAGCGCATGCCCCAGCCCGGAGGAATGGGCCGCTTATTACAGAGAGGCGGACAATGTGATCGCCCTGACAATCAGCAGCAATCTTTCAGGGAGCTATAACGCCGCCATTGCAGCCCGGCAGATGGTTCTGGAAGAGAGCCCGGACAAGAAGATTTTTGTACTGGATACCCTAAGCGATTCCGGAGCCCTTGCAAGTGGGGCCCGGTTGGTCAACCGGCTGATCGGAGAAGGAAAATCCTTTGACGAGATCTGCACCGCCCTGAAGGAATTCAATGATGCAGGACACATTATGTTTGCCTTGTGCAGCTTTGAAAATCTGGTCAAGAACGGGCGCGTGAACAGAGTGGTCGGGTTTATCGCGGGAAAGCTGCATATGAGGGTTTTGGGACGCCGTACCCCGGACGGCAGGATCGACTTCTTCTATAAGACCAGAGGAGAGTGCAGGGTGCTTTCCAGGATCCTGGAGGAAATGGAGAGGACGGGCTTTGACGGAACGAGACCTGTGGTGATCGCGCATTGCATGAATCCGGAGGGCGCGGAGAAGCTTCGGGGGGATATCTGTGCAAGGTGGACAGATGCGTCCGTCAGTGTGGTGCCCTGCGCAGGCCTGTGCAGCTTCTATGCCCAGGACCAGGGAATCATTATAACTTATTAGACGTGTTGGGGCGTTTCTTTCCCATGGAAAAGGGCAGAGCCGACGGATGCCGGTCCTGCCCTTTAAAAGAGAAAGGGAAGTCCTTAGATGGTGAAGAGGGCAGTGTTATGGGGTTGAAGATCGGTATTTGCGAGGACATGGAGACACAGCAGAGGAACCTGAGGAGGATGCTGGAGGATTGGGCGAAAAGCCGGTCCTGTCAGCTGCAAGTGAGCCTGTACGACAATTCCTCCGCCCTCTGGTTTGACTGGTGCGGAAGCATGGATCTGGACATCCTGCTGCTGGATATTGATCTGGGGAAAGGGCAGCAAAGCGGTATGGAGCTGGCGCGCAAAATCCGTGAAAAAGATACCCGGATCGTGATCATATTTGTCACTGCCATGGCAGAATATATGAATCAGGGGTATGACGTTCAGGCTCTTCATTTTCTGGTCAAACCGGTAGAGAAGGAGCGGCTGTGGGAGATTCTGGACCGGGCATGTGCGGCAGCTGCGGAGGGCAGGCAAAAGAAAAGCCTGCTCCTTACGGAGGAGACGGAGGTTTCCCTGATCCCGGTCGATGAGATCATGTATGCGGAGGCATTTTCCCATTCAGTGACCCTGCATTTGACCTCCGGGTGTCGGGAGGTGAGATCAGTCGGCATGAAGGAGCTGGAGCAGCGCCTGTCGGCAGAAGATTTTTTCCGCTGCCACAGGTCTTATCTGATTCACCTGGGTCATGTGAACAGAATCGGCAAATGCGAGGTGCTCCTGGACGACGGAAGCCGGTTGCCGGTGAGCAGGCGCAGGGAAAAGGAGCTGTTCCGCGTGTTTGTGGATTATTACAAGGGAAAGGGATGAGAGGACGTGTTTCGTCGGATAATAGACAAGAGGATGCGTTCCTGGCAGATGGCGCAGATGGAGACCTACTGCAGGGAAGTGGAAAATATGTACCGGCAGATGCGCACCTGGCGTCACAATTATAAAAACCATCTGCAGGTGATGAAAGCGCACCTGGATCTGGGAGAATACCAGGAGCTTTCGGACTATATGGTCTCTCTGAACGAAGAACTCTCCCAAATCGATACCCTGATCAAAACGGGGAATGTCATGCTGGATGCGATTTTGAACTGTAAGATTTCCCTTGCCCGGTCCCGTCAGATCGCGGTGAATGTCAAGGTTATCCTTCCGCCCTCGCTGTCTGTAAGCGAATACGACCTCTGCACGATCCTGGGAAATCTTCTGGATAACGGGATCGAAGGCTGCGAGACCCAGGGGGAAGGAGAGAAACGGTTCCTGAATCTCTACATCGGCGTGTTAAAGGACCAGCTCTATCTTTCCGTGACCAATTCCCACAACACTTCGGTGCGGGAGGAAAACGGGCGTTACCGTTCCACCAAATCGCCGGGACGTGGAATGGGGCTGCTCAGCATCGACAGCATTGCCGCAAAATATCATGGCCATGTGAACCGCCAGCATGATGAGACCGTGTTCGCGACGGAAGTGTTGCTGCCATTGTAAGGGAAAAATCTGCATGCAGGAAACTGCCCGATGTTCCGACGGTGCCTGCCGTCAATGTCAGGATGAGTGCGCGCAGGTGGAAAAGCGTTTGCCGTCAAAATGAGTGCTTGCAGGCAGGAGAAACGTCGTCTGCCGCCAGGACAAGCGCTCACAGATAATAGGAATGATTGCCGCTGCCCGAGAGGGGACAGCGGCAATTCGCGTTCCCAGGGATACCGTTCGCGCAAAAAAATCCTGAAAAGGAAAAGAGTATGGTAAGCTTGTACAAGAAAGAATTTAAGGCAGGAGGAGAGAATGGAAGGAGGAGAGAATGGAAGGAGGAGAGAGGGGAATGAAAGGAGTGCACAAAAAAGGAAAAGGCAGTATGCAGGGAAAAGACAGCATCCAGGAAAAGGGCGGCATATTTTCCAATTATGCTTATCTTTACCGCGAACTGTTCCGGGCGGATCGGCGCAATTTCCGGCTTTTGCTGCTTCATCTGACCGGCGGGGTGGCGACAGCCTGCCTGGGGGTGTACTTGCCGAAGCTGCTGGTGAAGCTGGTGACGGAGGGCGTATCGACAACCCTTCTGCTGGCGTCGGTGATCGGCTTCTGCTGGCTGCTTCTTTTGGCGAAGGGAAGCCTTTGCTTTACCCTGCAGATGAAAAACCAGTGCCTGAAGCTGCGTCATATCCTGGAAGAAAAGGTGCTTCACCAAATCTGCGCCACGGACTACAGCAATCTGGAGGATCCGGTTTACCGGGGAAAGATTGAACGGGCGAAGGAGTTGTATCAGCACTGGAGCCGGGATGTATGCGAGTGTATTTATAATTCTGTCAATGTCATGATGGACGGGCTTAAATTTTTGATCCTCGGCGGGATTCTGGTGACCCTGCATCCTCTGGTGATTGCGCTGATGCTTCTTTGCTGCCTGATCCAGAAGTGGGCCGGGCAGCGTCAAATTGCCTGGACGAAGAAAAACCGCATCCACTGGGAATCTTTGGAGCGGAAGATTGACTACATTTCCAATATCACCTGTGATTTTGACAGCGCGAAGGATCAGAGGTTGTACGCCACGGATGAATGGCTGCTGCCCAAAAGCAGGGGATATATGGAGGAGCGCAGCAGATGGAACAGACGGGAGCTGAAACAGAAGCTGGCTGCGGCGCTGATTTCCCGGGGCGCTTTTGTCCTGCAGCAGGCAGCCGTCTATGGCTTTTTGATCTGGGGCGTGCTTGAAGGCCGGATCACAGGGGATGAATTCGCCCTCTATGTGGCTGCGGCGATCCAGATGAGCGAAACCCTCTTTTCCTTCGGCACTGAGATTGGGAAACTGCGGGAAATGATGCTTTCCATCGTCGATTACCGGGCTGTGGTGGAAGAAGGGGCGGGAAAAGAGGTGCCCGTAAAATCCCTCCCCCCGCTCAGTCATGCGCCGTCCATCACCCTTTCCAGGGTATCCTTTTCCTACCCCAATGCGGAGAAAAAGGCGCTGGAGGAGATCAACCTGCAGATCCGGGCTGGGGAACGGATCGCCATTGTGGGGTCAAACGGGGCAGGGAAGACCACGTTGGTAAAGCTTCTTTGCGGAATGTATCAGCCTACGCAGGGGCAGATTTCCCTTGACGGGATCCCCGGCGCAAACTGGGAGCGGGATGCATATTATCGGATGTTTTCCGTGGCTTTCCAGGATTTCGTGGTGATGCCGGGAACCATCGGTGAAAATGTGGCGGGCTGTCAGACACAGCAGCTCGACCGAAACAGGGTGCGTCGGTGTCTGGAACAGGCGGGACTGTGGGAAGCGGTTGAAAAGCTGCCGCAAGGAATGGATACGCCCATGCCGAAGGCAATGTTCCGGGAGGGGCGGAATCTTTCAGGCGGGGAGACTCAGAAGCTTCTGCTGGCCCGGGCCATTTATCGGGACGCCCCCATCCTGATCCTGGATGAGCCCACCGCTGCGCTGGACGCCATTGCGGAAAACGATCTGTACCAAAGCTATGGGAGGCTGACGGAAAATAGGACTTCCATCTACATTTCCCACCGCCTGGCCAGCACCCGCTTCTGTGACCGGATCCTGATGATGGAAGCAGGACGGATCCTTGAGGAGGGCAGCCATGACGAACTGATGGCGAAAAAGGGAGCCTATTACCGTCTGTTTGAGATTCAAAGCCATTATTATCAGCACGATAGATCACAGGAGTTTACTTCACAGCAGGATCCGTCATGGGAGGTGAGCAGTTATGTCAGCGAATGAGAAAAAGAGCATATGGAAGCAGACGGCGGAGGTTTTGCGCCTGAACTGGCGGGCGCAGAGGCTGATGTGGCGGATCGCCAGGGGAAAAACCATTCTGGATTATATCGGAGCCCTTCTGTCCGTATGCGGAGGTTACTGGAATATCATTTTTTCCGCAAGGCTCCTGGATGAAGTTCTGTACCGGCGGGATCCGATGCGCCTGTTGATGATCGTTGCGGGACTTCTCGGCGGCGATGCTTTGATCTATCTGTTGCGGAAACTGATCGACGCGGCGGGCGCGGGGCTGGGATTTTCCTTTGGCTATCGGCAAAAGATGGTCTTCGGGGATAAGCTGATGAGCCTGGATTATGAGGCGTTGGAAAGTGAAGAGGTGCGGACCGCCTTTAAAAGGGTGGAAAGAGAAACCTTTAACGACGGCAAAAATCTGCAGGCGCTTTGGAGCCTTCCCTGGCTCTTTGCCGATCTGGTATCCATCGGCATCGCCCTGTCGATCTTTATCGGCTTGTTTTTGCAACTGTCCCGGATGCGGGGATGGCTTGTGGCCGGGCTCGTATTTTCCGGCTTCGGGATCTGGCTGGCGTCTGTCTGTGCGGGCCGGGGAGAAAGAGTTTTTGAAGAGTGTCAGGAGAAGATCAGCGAAAACTGTGTGCAACGGGATGGATATATGGATTTCCTGGGAGATTACCGGAGGGGAAAAGAAATCCGCATTTTCCGGCTGGGCAATCTCCTGATCGAAAAGCTGATGGATACCCATCATTTTAACGATCTGGCGCTGGACGAAAGGAACCGCAAGAGCATCCTGTACAGCCTGATTGAATTGACCGGGGAAACCGCCGTCATGACGCTCAACCGTTGTATTGCCGCAGCTGCATCCCTGTCCGGGCTCATCACTGTCGGCGGCATGATGCAGTATGTGGAGGTGTTGGAGAACTTGTCGCAGGCAGTAAAAATGGTATTCGTGGAAGGTTATTCCCTTTGGTACAACGCCCATTATCTGGAACGGTATTTTGAATTTCTGGATACGCCAACCAGATCAAACAAGTCGGGACGCATCCCGGTGGAGAAGCGCACGGATGGGGATTACCGGATCCGCTTTGACCACGTTTCCTTCCGTTATCCGGGAAGCGAAGAATATGCGATCAAGGATCTTTGCATGGAATTCAAGGTCGGGGAGAAGCTGGCGGTGGTAGGCGTGAACGGAAGCGGCAAGTCCACCTTTATTAAGCTGTTGTGCCGCCTCTATGATCCCGAAGCGGGAACCATTTATATGAACGATATCGACATCAAACGCTACGATTACAAGGAGTACCTTTCCCTCTTTTCCGTGGTATTCCAGGACTTCAAGCTCTTTTCCTTCAGCATCGGCGAGAACGTGGCCGTCGCCGAAACCTATGATCGGGAAAGGGTGAGGACAGCCCTGGAAAAGGCGGGGCTGGGAGAGTTCCTGGCAAAGCATGCAAGCGGCCTGGATACCATTCTGTACCGGAATTTTGATAAGGAAGGGGTGGAGATTTCAGGCGGGGAGGCGCAGAAGATTGCCCTGGCCAGAGCCGTCTGCAAGGGAACCGCCCTGGTGATCCTGGATGAACCCACCGCTGCCCTGGATCCTGTCTCGGAATATGAGATTTATAAGCGGTTCAACGACCTGGTGGCGGACCGCACCACCGTCTATATTTCCCATCGCATGTCGTCCTGCCGTTTCTGTGGGGATATTGCGGTTTTTGATGGGGGAAGACTGGTGCAGAGAGGATCCCATGAAGAGCTGATGAACCGGACGGACGGGAAATATTATAAGCTCTGGACGGCGCAGGCGCAGCATTATACGGCTTCGTCAGAAGAATGATTTCTGAAAGCCGATGAAAAGAAGCTTGTAGAGTAAATTCTGCTCCTTGTATTTTTTCTCATAATGTGGCAGAATGGAGGTGGATACAGATAGGTCATAGATAAGCGCAAAAGGCGGTAGTTCCATGGAAGAGTTTGAACTGGCAAAAAGGCTTAAGGACAATATCAATCGTGTTTTCGTCGGCAAGGAGGATGTAGTGGAAAAGCTGCTCATATGCCTGTTTGCCGGGGGACATGTTCTGCTGGAGGATGTGCCGGGAGTGGGGAAGACGACCCTGGCGAATGCGCTGGCGAGAAGTATGCAGGGAAGCTTTGGCAGGATTCAGTTTACTCCGGATACCCTTCCGGGGGATGTGACCGGAGTCTCTGTTTATAACAGGAAAACAGAAGAATTTGAATACCGTCCGGGAGCAGTGATGAACCAGATTTTGCTCGCGGATGAGATCAACAGGACCTCTCCCAAGACCCAGGCAAGCCTTCTGGAAGCCATGGCGGAAGGGCAGGTAACGGTGGATGGGGCGGTTCATGGTCTGCCGCAGCCTTTTATGGTCATCGCCACCCAGAATCCCATAGAATTTATCGGAACCTATGCGCTTCCGGAGGCACAGCTGGATCGTTTTATGATGCGCCTGACCATAGGCTACCCAGGGCGGGAGGAAGAAATACGGATGGCGTTACAGCTCCTGAAGGGGCAGACTCCGGACAGGGTGGAGGTATCCTGCAGCGCTGAGGAGGTTCTTCATATCCGTGACCTGGTTTCCGGGCTGCTGGTAAAGGAATCTGTGATAGGTTATATGGATGATATCATTTCTTCTACCAGGCGGGACGAGCGGTTTCTGTTGGGCGCAAGTCCCAGGGCATTCCTTTCCCTGCTCCGCGCTTCCCAGGCAAGGGCATTTTTACAGGGAAGGGATTTTGTGAAGCCGGACGATGTGAAAGCAATAGCGCCGGATGTGCTTCTTCACAGGCTGGTGCCTTCGTCGGAAGCGAAGATCAGAAAGGAGAACAGCGTGGAAATCTTAAATGCGCTGATCCGCCAGGTGAAGGTGCCGATAGAATAGCGTGAAAGGAACCGGACGGAAAAGAGCGGCTAGGGGAAGAGGCGTGTGGAAACAGCCGGGCAGGGAAGATCAGGGAAAGATAGAAGGAATGAATGGAAGGAAAAGGCTCTCGATGAGGCTGCGCCGGTGTATTCTGGCGGGCCTGTGGATTTTATCATTGATCACGATCAGTTTTTACGGAGGCGCTGTCAGCTACGGCTTCTTTTTTGGCGTATCCATGGTTCCGGTGATTTCGTTCCTTTATTTGTTGTGTGTCTATGCCAGGTTTAAGATTTATCAGGAAACAACCAGAAGGAGCATTGTGTGCGGGCAGCGGGAGCCTTATTTTTTTACGCTGCAGAATGATGATTATTTCTCCTATGTCTCTGTCAGCGTCAGGATGCATTCTTCTTTTTCTTATGTAGAGGATTCCTTTGAAGACGTCGAATATGAATTGTTTCCGGGAGACAGATCCGTCTTTGAAACAAAAATTGTCTGCAAATACCGGGGAGAATATGAAATAGGGGTAAAGGATGTCTTTATCACGGATTTTTTCCGGCTTTTCCGGCTGCGCTATGCGGTTTCGGGACAGATTAAGGCGCTTGTTGCGCCGCGCATAGTGAAGCTGTCCGAATTAAAAAGCATTGCGGACCTGCCCGTCCTGATGCAGAGGGAAGCCATGGGCGACAGCGAAGCGGATATCCTGGTGAGGGATTATGTGGAAGGGGACAGCTTAAAGCAGATTCACTGGAAGGCGACCGCCAGGGAAGGGCAGCCCAAGGTCAGGACAACCCTGGGCAAGGAGAGCCGTGGCATTTCTATCTTTTGCGATACCAGACGTTACAGTCAGGAAAAAAAGGAGTATCTTCCTCTGGAAAATAAGATTTTGGAGGCGTTTTTGGCAGTGGGCTTCTTTTTCGCGGACAAAAACAGAAGGTTCACCGCCTTTTACGGCCAAAAGGGCATTACCCGGCAGCAGGTGGAAGGCCTCCGGTCTTTTGAGGACTTTTATAAAAAGGTGTCGGAGTTGAGCTTTGGGGAAGAGGAGGATCTGGGACAGGTGCTGGAAGGGGCGGTACGCTTAGAGCCTGTGGGCGGCATCGTATTCTGTGTGCTGCACGAGCTTTCGCCTGTGATCCTGGAGGTCACGGAGAGGATGACGGCGGGGGGCGTGATCGTAGTGCTGTATCTCGTAACGCAGAAGGATGCGGCGGAATATGTAAGGCTGGGAAGCTCAAGAAGGAAGATAGTAGTGCTTTCCGCAGAGGAAGGGCTGGAGGGGAGGATGTAATGGAAATCCGGAGCCGCTTGCATATAAATGGGATCTATCGTTTGCTGAATGCTGTGGCCCTGGCATGCATCGGTGTGTTTGCGCTGGGTAAAATTCTCGGCCTTACGGATGTATCGAGGCTGAATATCCTGGTTTTGTTTGTTACGCTTCTTGCGATGACGTCCGTGAATTTTTTCCCGTGGAAGGGAAAACTTCTGTGCTTGTTATCCGCAGCTGCGCTTTGGGGAGTATCCGCGGCGGTTGTGGGTCTGGAAACGGAGGCGGCGTTTCTGGGAACATATCTCAGATGGTGTATGGGATATCCTGCGGAGCGCTCCGGATGGGCCGTGGGATGCCAGCTGGTTCAGACGGCGGCGATCGCCGCGGCAGCATTCCTGCTGGAGATTCTGCTAGAAAAGATCCGGTTTTTGAAGGTTTTCTTGGCTTTGCTTTGCATGACCGCTTTGGCGGTCTGTCTGTTTACGCATAAGACGATTCCCCATATGGGGGTGGTTTTTGTTATTTTTTATGTGGTGGAGGTATATCTGGAGCGCTTTTTAGGACGCTGGAACAGGGTGCATGGGGGAAGCGCCCAGGATAGGGGAACCAAGGCGCAGATCGTGTGGCTTTCCCCTTTCCTGATCGCGTTTTTGTTCATGACCTCGGTAATGCCTGCGCCGGAGGAGCCCTTGCGCTGGGATGGGGTAAAAAATGTATATCAGCAGCTGAGAGAGATGGTGCAGTCGGTGTCTTGGGAGCTTTTTCCGGGAGGGAATGATACATTTGATTTTTCCCTCAGCGGTTTTTCCGAGGAAGGAAAGCTGGGAGGAGGAGTCCGTAAGAGCGACCGCGAGGTGATGAAGCTCCGTTGGGAAAAGGCTTATGTGCCGGGCATTTATCTGACCGGAAATATATTGGATACCTTTGATGGAAGGCAGTGGACGAAAACGGATCATGGGAAAGAAGAGGAGCGTTTCCTGGATACTTTGGAAACCTTGAACGCCGTGGAAGCGCTGGACGGAACCCACCGGGAGGATTATCTGCTTGAGGTCGGTCTGCAGCTGGAATATCAGTATTTCCGTTCGGAGTATGTTTTTGCACCGTTAAAGGCGTTTGAGATACGGGATGACGCATCCGAATTGGAATTTTCCTTTGATGGCGGAGACATGCTTTCGGGAAAACGGCTTGGAAGGGGGAGCAGTTTTCATATTAGGTATTATCAGCTGAATATAGGGGAGGATTTGTTTGATGAGCTGGCGGACCGGCTGTTGGAAGAGGGGCAGTTATCGGACGGGAGCCCTTCAGAGGGGCAGCTATCGGACGAACAGCTGCTGAACGGGTATCTATGGAATGAACAGCTGCGGACCGCGCAGATTTCTGAGAAACTCGCAGCCCACAGACAAGGCATCTATGAGAATTATCTGGATGAGGTAACGCTTTCACAGGAGGCTGCGGAATACCTGGCCAGGATCACGGAAGGAAAGTCGACCGCTATGGAGAGACTGCGGGCGATAGAAAGCGAACTGCGTTCCTTCACCTATACGGGAAGTCCCGGAAGCCTGCCAAAGACCATTACGGATGCAGGGGCGTTCCTGGATTATTTCCTTTTGGAAAGCCGGAAAGGATACTGCACCTATTTTGCCACAGCCTTTGTTCTGTTAGCCAGGGCGCAGGGGATTCCAGCGCGGTATGTGCAGGGCTTCTGTGTGCCGGTAGAGAGGAACGGGGAAACGGTCGTCCTGTCTGGCATGGCGCATTCCTGGCCGGAGGTCTATATCGCCGGATTGGGGTGGATTCCTTTTGAGCCGACGCCCGGATATGAAAGTTTTAGATATGCGCCCTGGAAGGTGAGCGGCAGGGAAGGGCTGTCTACACAGGAAAACCGGGAAGAAGATGGGAATGCGGGAGAGATGGACGAAGAAGGGCTGCCTGATGAGAAGGACGGGGAGGAGGAGTCCGGGAATGAAGAAGAGGATGCGAAAGAAGCCGAGGCGATAGTAAGGCGCAGGAACCTGGAAAGGGCTTTCAAAATGCTCATCTGGGGGATATCCGCCCTCCTCGCGGTTGGAATACTGGCGCTTGCGGGCGAGATTCTATATGTAAGATACCTATATGGGAAAATGAGCCTGGAAGAGAAGCTGAATGTAGAGGCCAGGAGAAATCTGAGGATATTGACATGGCTCGGGGTCAGGCAAAGGGAGGATGAGACCCTGCAGGAGCTTAAGGAGCGCGCGTCACGGATGCAGGATATGCCCCCGCTCCGTTTTATAGAGATTTACGAAACGGTTTTATACGGCGGGAAGGCGGTCAGCGGGAAACTGCTGGAGGAGACGAAACAGGAGAGAACCGCCCTTTATGTCTTGTTGAAACGGAAGAAAAAAATCTTTTTCATCCTTTATCGGGTTGCGGAAAATACGCTTATATGATAAAGTTCAATAAAGAGAGGTCAGCCGGAAATGGATGATCGGGTGGATTGTGCTTGATTAAGGCAGAACAGCAGGGCGACAGGAGGAAAGAAAATGGGGAAAATGGAATCCCAGGATATGGGAACAATGAATGTCAAAAGGCTGCTGGTGCGGCTGGCGGTACCGGCAGTAGCGGCGCAGGTGATCAATCTGCTCTACAATATCGTTGACCGTATTTATATTGGACACATTGAGGACATCGGCGCCACGGCGCTGACGGGCGTGGGGCTGTTTACCCCGATCTTGATGCTGATCAACGCCTTTGCCATGATGGTGGGAAGCGGCGGGGCTCCCCGTTCCTCCATCGCGCTGGGGCAGAAGGAGAAGGATGAGGCGGAAAAAATTGTAGGGAACAGTTTTACCATGCTGCTGTTGTTTTCCGTTGTCCTGACCATAGTGTTTTATCTCGCCGCGCCCATTCTGCTTGACTGGTTCGGGGCTTCGGACGCGACCCTCCCTTATGCCCTCCGTTACAGCCGCATTTATATTCTCGGAAGCGTATTTGTCCTTCTGGTGATGGGCATGAATCCCTTTATCACAGCCCAGGGCTTCGCGAAGGTGAGCATGATGACCACGATGATTGGCGCGGTCATCAATATTATTTTGGACCCCATCCTGATCTTTGCCCTGCGCATGGGAGTGGAGGGCGCGGCGGTTGCAACCGTGATCAGCCAGGCGGTCAGCTGCCTTTGGATCCTGAAGTTCCTGACGGGTTCAAAGACAAACCTGAAGCTCAAGCCGGAAAACATGCGCCTTTCCCCCAAGGTCATCCTGCCCTGTCTTGCGCTGGGCATTTCCAGCTTTGTCATGCTCTCTACGGAGAGCCTTTTGTCCATCAGCTTTAACTCCAGCCTTTCAAAATACGGCGGCGATCTGGCCGTGGGCGCGATGACGGTGATTACCAGCATCAGCCAGCTTGCGGTGATGCCCCTGCAGGGCGTCTGCCAGGGAGGACAGCCGATCATCAGCTTTAACTTCGGCGCCAATAAGCCGGAACGGGTGAAGGAGGCCTTTTATACACAGTTTGTTTTCTGTATTTCTTACATAGGCGTATTTTGGCTGGTCATGATGTTTTTCCCCAGGCTGATCGTGCAGATTTTCACCCCGGATAAAGCCCTGGTGGATTATACCGTATGGGCACTGAGAATCTACATGGCAGGGATTTTCTCGCTGGGCTTCCAGTTAAGCTGCCAGCAGAGCTTTATGGCGCTCGGGCAGGCAAAGGTGAGCCTTTTGCTTGCCTGCCTCAGAAAGCTGGTGCTTTTGATCCCTTTGATCTTCATTCTCCCTGTTTTTATGCAGGATAAAGTGTTCGGCGTGCTTCTGGCGGAGCCTGTCAGCGACATTGTGGCAGCCGCGATTACGACCCTTATGTTTATGGGCAGCTTCAACCGCATCCTGAAGCAGGGGGCGGGGAAGATATAGTGTGGAATGGGTATGGCCGGCCCTGATGTCGGTCCGGAGGGAGATTGTGGTGGATAAAGCCGTGCAAGGCGCATATACAAAAGATCCTGCCTGCTTGGATGCGGACAGGATCTTTTTATGTCTTTGCAGAGATCTGATAGGTTGCATCATCAGTCTGCTCTTGTTGCAGTAGCTGCTTTTATGGTCTTTCAATAGATTGACTTTATGCTACCAGGAAGAACTTGATGAGGAACAGTGCGGAGATCACATAGGTGAGTACGGATACTTCCTTTGCCTTGCCTGTGAAGACCTTCATTACGGTGTAGATGATCAGCCCAAGGCCGATGCCGTGTCCGATGGAACCGGAAATAGGCATTGCGATCAACATGACGGCAACGGGAACTACCTGGTTCATATCGCCAAAGTCTACATTCTTAAGGCCTGCCAGCATCAGCACGCCGACATAGATCAGTGCAGAAGAGGTGGCGGCAGCAGGAATGACGGCGGCAATCGGGGAAATAAACATACACGCTAAGAACAGGATACCGGTGGTCAGGGCGGTAAGGCCTGTACGTCCGCCGGCTTCCACGCCGGAAGCGGATTCCACGAAGGTGGTAACGGTGGAAGTACCGGTTACGGAACCTGCTACAGTACCGACAGCGTCTGCCAAAAGGGCTTCCTTCATCTGGGGCATCTTGCCTTCCTTATCCAGCATTCCCGCGCGGGAAGCCGTGCCTACCAGTGTTCCGATGGTATCGAACATATCGATGATGCAGAAGGTAATGATCAGGGTAATGACTGTGAACCATCCGATCTGCGCAAGACCTGCGAAGTTAAATTTGAAGAGCGTGGTCTTTGCCATATCGCTGACAGGAGGCAGGAAGGATGCGGTTGCCAGGTCAGCGAAGGGGTTGGTATGAAGGAACAGGGCTTCTCCGATCCAGTAGATCACGGAAGCCGCCAGCATACCGATCAGAACGCTGCCCTTTACATTCTTATGGGCAAGAACCACAATGACGAATAAACCGATGAACATGGTCACAACGGTCAGAACCATTGTGGAATAGTTCTCTCCCATGTTTGCCTTTGCCACACTGGGGGTCAGCGCGCCGAAGAAATCGCGCATTGCATAGAACTGACCGCCGCCGACACCCGCATTGGAGCCGAAGCCGATGTTCATTAACATCAGACCGATGGCGGGGGCGATGCCGAGACGGACGCCCAAGGGAATGGCCTCCACAATCTTCTCACGAATGTTTAATACGGAGAGGATAATGAAGATAATTCCCTCTATCAGGATGATGCACAATGCAGCCTGGAAGCTCTGCAGATAGGTCATTCCGGTGAGGGATACGATATTGGTTACTACAACGGCAAAGAAGCTGTTCAGACCCATGCCGGGCGCCATTGCAAAAGGCTTGTTTGCCAGGAAAGCCATAACAAACATGCCGATGGCAGATGCAACACAGGTCGCCATGAATACACCGTGCCACAAAGGACTACCCACATCGAAATTAGTCAGCAGATTGGGGTTCAGGGCGATGATGTAAGCCATGGTCATGAAGGTGGTGAGACCGGCAATGATCTCTGTGCGGACCGTTGTGCCGTTCTCTTTGAGCTTGAAAAGTTTTTCCATGAGGTTCCCTCCTTAGAATATTGGAAAAGATTAGGTACTGCAACAGAGGAATTATAGCATTGTTGTTAACATTTTTCAAGTTTTTTACCGCAATTCCACATAAATTCTTTTATGAAAATTTTATAGAACTTTAATTTTGGAAAGAAAAATGCCATTTCTATTGAAGATTTTTTATGCTATACTCCCGAGTTTGCCACTTGCTGACTAATCCCAATTAAATTTTTTCCTTATTTTGCAAGGTTTTCCTTGCTTTTTTTA
>CANPYG010000021.1 GCA_947588205.1 uncultured Acetatifactor sp.
CAAAAAAATAAGCCATAACTGGCTTGGATGAAGGATTTTTGCGATATGGCAATTAAAAGAAGTGTCAAACACCCGAGCTGGAACACAGTTTCCCTTGAAATATGATCCGGAGGATGATATATTCATTTTAAGAGCAGAAAGGCTTCGATGGAATCCGGGAAGTCGGTGGAGAAGGAAACCGACGGAGAGGGAAGTCGGCGGAATGAAATCCGGAGAAGAAGGTCAGCAGAGAGGATAAATGGCGGAAAATAGGAAAAAGGCAGTCGTTGGGATTCTGGCCCATGTGGACGCAGGGAAAACGACCCTTGCAGAGGGAATTTTATATTTGAGCGGTGCGCTGCGTAAGCTGGGCAGGGTGGACCATAGGGACGCTTTCCTGGACAACTATGAGCTTGAAAGGGCCAGAGGGATTACGATTTTTTCCAAGCAGGCTCTTGTGACGTTGGGAGACTGGGAGCTGACGCTGCTGGATACCCCCGGACATGTGGATTTTTCCGCGGAGATGGAACGCACGCTGCAGGTGCTGGATGCGGCGATCTTGTTGGTGAGCGGCGCCGACGGCGTGCAGGGGCATGTGGAGACTCTGTGGAGGCTGCTCGCCCGGTATCGGGTTCCTGTTTTCCTTTTTATCAATAAGATGGATCAGGAAGGAACGGACCGGGCGGCGCTTTTAAAAGAAGTGCAGCAGCGCCTGGACGAGCGGTGCGTTGGTTTCAGCGTCGATCGCATGGAGCCGGAGGAGGCCAAAAATCGCCGTAAAAAGGGGGAGCCTGTCAACACCAGGGAAGTATGGCTGGAAAATACAGCCATGTGTGAAGAGTCGCTTATGGAGGAGTATCTGGAAAGCGGAACCTTGTCCGAAGACGGGATCAGATGCGCCATCGCAGACAGAAAGGTCTTTCCTTGTTTTTTTGGTTCTGCCCTGAAGCTCACCGGCGTGGAAGAGTTTTTGGAAGGGCTACAGCAGTACTTGTCCGTAAGAAGCGGTCCGGAAGGATCAGAATTTGGAGCTAGGGTTTTCAAGATTTCCAGGGATCCCCAGGGCAACAGGCTGACCCATATGAAAATAACAGGCGGCAGCCTTAAGGTGAAATCCGTGATCGACGGGGAAAAGGTTGATCAGATCCGTATTTATAACGGTGCGGGATATAAGCTGGCGGAGGAGGTCTGTCAGGGAACCGTCTGCGCCGTGACGGGACTGTTCCATACCCGAAGCGGGCAGGGGCTTGGTTCGGAACAGGAGGGAGAGGTGCCTCTGCTGGAGCCGGTGCTCACCTATCAGATCAGGATTCCGGAAGGCAGCGACGCGGCGACGGTTCTGGGAAAGCTGCGTCGGCTTGAAGAAGAGATTCCGGAGCTTCACATTGTCTGGAAGGAGGCGGTGGGAGAGATCCACGCCCAGGTTATGGGAGAGGTGCAGATAGAGATTTTAAAGAGTCTGATCCGGGAACGGTTTGGACTGTATGTGGAGTTTGATGAAGGGAGCATTGTTTATAAGGAAACCATCGCGGCTCCCGTGGAGGGTATCGGGCATTTTGAACCCTTAAGGCATTATGCGGAGGTGCACCTTTTGATGGAACCCCTGGAGCCGGGGAGCGGTCTGCAGTTTGCCGCCGCCTGCAGCGAGGATGTCTTGGACCGCAATTGGCAGCGGCTGGTCCTGACCCATCTGGAAGAGCGCAAGCATGTGGGAGTGCTGACCGGATCGGAAATTACGGATATGAAGATTACATTGGTGGCAGGGCGCGCGCACCTGAAGCATACGGAAGGGGGAGACTTCCGTCAGGCGACCTATAGGGCTGTGCGCCAAGGACTCAGGAAGGCAGAGAGCATTCTGTTGGAGCCTGTTTATGAGTTTTCTCTGGAAGTGCCGTCGGAAGCGACCGGACGCGCCATGACCGATCTCCAGAAGATGCAGGGCAGCTTTCAGCCCCCTGAAATAAATGGGGAGTTCACGGTGCTCAGAGGGAAGGCTCCTGTGGTGAATATGCGGGGTTACCAGTCGGAGGTGATTTCCTATACCAGGGGGCGTGGGCGTCTGATCTGTATTTTAAGCGGTTATGAGCCCTGTCACAATGCCCTGGAAGTGATAGAACGGATCGGTTATGATCCGGAGGCGGATCTGGAGAACCCTGCCGGAAGCGTTTTCTGTGCCCATGGGGCGGGATTTGTGGTGAGCTGGGATCAGGTGGAGCGCTATGCCCATGTGGAAAGCGGAATCGACATGAAAAGCATAGAGAGCGCAACGTACCGACATGATGCCGGATGGAGTGCCCTGAGCGTCGCTATGCCGGATGAAGCAGGGCAGGCTGGACGGAGAAAGGATTCTGACGCCGGGAGAAGTTCATCAGAAAGCAGGGCATATAGTTCGTCAGGAAGCGGGGCATATGCCAGTGATGAGGAGCTGGAAGAGATTTTTGTCAGAACCTATGGACCCATTAAAAGAGACCGCAACAGGTTTAACCGCAACAGGGGGCAGGAGATTCTGGAATCCCGGGTCGGGAATCCAGTCAGGGAGAGTCAGAATCCGGTCGGAGGAAAACAGAATCCGGTCGGAAGAAAGCAGAATCCAACTAGGGAGAAGCAGGAGGAATATCTTCTTGTGGATGGCTATAATATTATTTTTGCCTGGGAGGATCTGCGGGAGCTGTCTGAGGTGAGCATTGACGCCGCCAGAAGCAAATTGATGGATATTTTATGCAATTACCAGGGCTTTTGCCAGAATACCGTGATTTTGGTCTATGACGCATATAAGGTAAAGGGTAATCCCGGAAGTGTGGAGAGGTATCATAATATTTATGTGGTCTATACGAAGGAAGCGGAGACTGCCGATCAGTATATTGAAAAGACGGTTCACCAGATCGGAAAAAAGTATCAGGTGACGGTGGCAACTTCCGACGCCCTGGAACAGATGATCATATGGGGAGAAGGGGCGGTCAGGATGTCCGCGGCGGGACTGCGTGAGGAGATACGGAATGTGAATGCCCAGATCAGGGAGGCTTCGGAGCAGTCAGCTCCCGGCCAGAAGCATTATCCTTTCCGGAACATGACGGAAAAGCTGGTTATGGGGCAGGAAAATTCGGACAGCGGGGCGGCGCGAGAATAAAAGTTCTTGGCAAGAGAGGTTAGAGGAATATTTTTTAGGGGAAATGACGGCGGGATCAGAAATGGCAGTAAAATCCGAAAAGGTTGCAGGATCCGAAAAGGCGGCAGGATTAGAAACGGCTGCGGGTCAAAAACGACGGCGGAATTAGAAAGGCGGTTTTATAGAAATGTTGGATTTATCGGCGATTACGAAACAGGTAGACAGTCTGCTGGATGAAAATAAGGGGCAGGAAGCGGAAAATCTCATGAAAGAAAGCATTGTCCAGGCAGTGTGGGAGGAGGATGACAGCGCGCTGCTTTCCCTTTTGAATGAGCTGATCGGGTATTATCGGGAAACCAGCCAAAGGGAGGCTTCTTATCAGCTGGCGGATCAGGCGAAGCTATTGATGGACAGAATGGGATTGGAGGGAACGATCCCTTATGCCACGACGTTGCTCAATATAGCCAATGCTTATCGCGCGGGAGGAAGGCTTTCGGATTCCATGAGCCACTATCATAGGGTGATGGAGATCTACAGGAAGCTGCTTGCGCCGGATGATATGCTGGTGGCGAGCCTGGATAATAACATCAGTCTCCTGTATCAGGAGATGGGGGATTTTGAACGGGCGAAGGAGCACCTTCTGAGCGCCCTGTCGGTCGTGGAGCGTAAACCTGAGGCTTACTTTGAACTGGCGGTGACCTATTCCAACCTGGCGGCAACCTGCCTTCGCTTAAATCAGGATGAAGAAGCTGCCGGGTATTTTCGGAAAGCGATCGCGATTTTTGAAGAGCACGGGGTGGAGGAGGCCCACTACAGCGCGGCGGTTTCTGCCCTGGGAACCTATTATTATAAAAAAAGGGAATATGCAAAGGCGGCGGAAAGCTTCCGTAAGGCCATGGACTGTGTGCGCAGGTCTCTGGGGGAAAACGAACATTACCATCGCCTGAAGGAGAATCTGGAAATCTGCCTGAAACAGATGAAAAATTGGGAGGAGGTCTCTCAGGAAGAAGAGGATCCTGAAAAAGAAGGCGAACCGGAGGAGAACTTTCAGTCCGGGCTGTCTCTCTGCAGGGCATATTATGAGGAATACGGAAGCCCCATGATCCGGGAACGCTTCCCGGAATATGCGGACAGGATTGCCGCAGGGCTTGTGGGAGAAGGCTCTGATTGTTTTGGCTATGACGATGAGCTTTCCAGGGATCACGACTGGGGACCGGGTTTTTGCCTGTGGGTGACACAGGAAACCTGGGAGCAAATCGGAGAAGCGCTGCAGGAGGCTTATGAACAGCTTCCAAAGGAATACAGGGGATATGTCAGGACGGTGAGTCTCCAGGGAAAGGACAGGCGGGGGGTGCAGACAATCAACGGCTTCTATAGCCGCCTGCTTGGAGAGAAGGATTGGGAAACCCTGGGAAGGCCGCTGGCGGAAGGGAAGAAATCTGGGAATGATTCCGAGAAGGGTTCCGGAGAAAATTCTGGAGAAAAAATGGGGAAGAAAAGCGAAGCAGTCTCCGGGAAGATGCTGGAGGACGGAGACTGGAAACAGATGTCCGATTCCGCCCTGGCTGCCTGCGTCAACGGGGAAGTATTCTGCGACGGGGAAGGGATCTTCAGCGCCGTGAGGGAAGAGCTTCGCAGGGGATATCCGGAACACATCCTGTTTTTAAAGCTGGCGGAAAGCGCCGCGAGATTTTCCCAGACAGGACAGTATAATTACGGCCGCATGGGAAAGCGGGGCGATGCTGTGACCGCCCAGATGATGCTGGGGGATTGTCTCAGGGAGGCGATGAAGCTGTGCCTTTACATGGAAAACAGCTATCCGCCACATGACAAGTGGCTATATAAGGCGGCCAGCGGACTCGCGGGCTATGAAAGGGCGCAGGCTTTGCTCCTGGAGATCGCAGCCGTCGGGAAAGAAAGACAGGAGGACGCAGGGAAGAGAGAAAGCGGACAAATGGGAACCCAGGTAGAAGCGGCCGGGCAGAAAAAAAGCCCGCAGAAGAGGGTTGGACAAATGGGAACCGGGGAAGAAACTGCCGGACAAAAAGAGATCAGACAAAAGCAGGGAATCCCGGAGCTTGTGGAGCAGCTGGCCGGATTTCTTGCGGCAAAGCTTTATGAAAAGGGCTATATCAGCGACACGGAACCCTATTTGGACGCCCATACGGAGGAACTTCTTATGAAAGCCCAGTTCGCCCGTAAAAGCGACAAGGAACTGGTGGAGGATATCGTAAAGCTGGAGTTTGAAGCCTTTGACAAGGTGCGCAACGTGGGAGGCCGGGCGGACTGCCAGAATGACTGGTATACCTTTAATATCATGCGGCAGAGTCAGTACCTGACCTGGAACCGGACCATGCTGCTGCAGTATCTGTATGATTTCCACAGGGAGCTTGCCAGGGGGCATAACCTGATCACCGAAAAATATGGCCGCATGATGGAGAGCACGGCGCCGGAGGAGTATGAGGCGTTAAAGGAGCATTTCCCGGAACTTGGAGAGGAAAAGAAGGCTATTATCGAGGCGATTGTCAGCCTGCAGGTGGGTTGGATGGAGGAGTTTGAAGCGCACTATTCAACCCTCGCGGGCAACGCCAGAAGTGTGCACACCTCTGACGATAATCTGTATAACACCTCCTATGAAACCTATCTTAGGGGAGAGCTGGGCACCTATTCCGATAAGATGCTGGAGCTTTACGGAAGGTATGTGGTGGATCATGCCCGGGAAGGTAAGAATCTGACCTATGAGATCATGACCAACAGCGTGAAAATGTATGGTTATCCGGATCTGCAGAAAGCGGAAGAGGAGATGAGCAGGTTCCAAACCTAAAAGTAAATTGCAGGCAAGGGTGGGGATGGAAGGATTGGATTCCCAGACCACATCCCACATCTTATTGGAACTTTCTGCATACGAGGCGGGAACAGAATTTCAGGTTCTTGCCTCGTTTCGCATTTTGCTGGGATTTCCTGTGTACGGGGGGAAGGAAAACATTATGATTATAATGATTATACGGTCTGTATGGTAAAAAAGTAATCTGTATCTGGAATAACCATCGATAAGAGCATCCCTTATTGACGGACCGTATTGGATATGCTACACTAATCTTACTATAAAATTCGTTATTTTCTGAGCAGTTCTTAAGTGCGTTTTCCTGCACTTTCCGGCAATTTCAGCCACAGATACTCAGAAGGACACAACAATGGAATTTCGGGGAATCTGTGACAGAACCGGAGAGGGCGCCGGATCTCCCTGAAACCTGAAAGGAACTTTAAAAATTGTTTTAGGGAGGTATTATGGGAAGGATCAATGATGTGATGCTGGACTATCTGAAGGATAATGCCAGGTTTGCAGATTTATTCAACGGCTGTTGTTTTCAGGGACAGAAGGTGGTAAAGGTTCCAGATCTTGCGGAAGGATCTGAAATATATGTGGAGTACGGGCAGAAGCTGCCAAAAAGGAAAAAGCAAGGGTCTGTGTTGTGGAAAAAAGATGATATGTCTGATCATTCTGCGTCCGCAGACGCCCCAAGGAAATCTGTAAAGAGGGAACGGGATATTAAGAAAATTCTGAAATCTGGAATGACTTTAAGGATTCTGGGAGTGGAAAACCAGGAGCATGTAGATTATACCATGCCCTGGAGGGTGATGGGATACGATTATCATGAGTATGGGGAGCAGGTCAGGGAAAGGCGGAGAAAGAATAAAAGTGCCGGAGTCCTGTCCACGGATGACCAGTACCTGTGCGGCCTGCAAAAGGAAGACCGCCTTGCGCCCTGTTATACCATCTGCCTGTACCATGGGGAAGAACCTTGGAACGGTCCCAGGAACCTGAAGGATATGATGCAGTTTGAAGAAGGGAACAGCCATTGGAAAGAGTTGTTTTCCGATTATAGGATGAATTTGGTGTGCTTGAATGAAATGGAGGATTTTTCTTGTTTCCATTCTCCACTCAGAGAGTTGCTTGAACTAATTCCATACCGCAGGGATAAGAAAGCATTGATAGGATTTCTGGAAAGCCATCCGGCCTACCAGACCTTGGATGAAGAGACAGCAGAGGCAGCAGGGGAATTGGTAGGACTAAAAAATTTTATAGAGGGAAAGGAAAAATATGAAGAAGGGGGTACTTATAATATGTGCACGGCGGTAAAGGAACTGATAGAAGACAGTAAATCTGAGGGAAGAAAAGAGGGAAGAAAAGAGGGAAGAAAAGAGGGAAGAAAAGAAGGAGAAGCCAGCTTTTCCTCCCTGACGTTAAAGCTGATCAGTGCTGGTCGGATAGCGGATTTAGAAAGAGCCGCAAAGGATGGGAGCTTCCGGGAACGGTTGTATAGAGAATTAGAAATTCATAGAGAATAAGAAATTCCCACAGATTTGCCGGAAAACCGGTAAATCTGTGGGAACATTCGAAATGAAAAAGGTGAAGCCTTTTTTAGGATGGTGTCTTTACCGCCATCCTGTTATCTTTTAATATCATAATTCATATTCATCAAATTCCGGATGGTATCCACATCGTCGGTGATATTGGCGTCGCCGCGGATGGTGTGTTTGATCACGCTGCTTGCCACTGCAAAATTCACCATATCCATGGGCTTGAAGTCGTGGAGCATGGCATAAATCAGACCGCTGGCAAAGGCGTCGCCTCCACCCACCCGATCCAGGATATTGAAGGTGAACATCTTGCTTTCAAAGGTGTGGTTTTGATACCACATAAACGCTTTCAGGCTGTTCTCGCTTCCGCTGTGGGCGTAACGGACATGGCGGGCAATACATTTGAGGTTGGGATAACGCTCCACAAAAGCCTGGAAGACCTCATCCTGCTCCTCATAGCTGGGGCGGAAGGGAATATCATCCTTTATGTCGCCCTTGCTGTGGTCGTTTTCGTCCTTCCACAGATGGTAGGGCTCAATGCCCAGAAGCACATCTACATAAGGCAGGCATTCTGTACAGAAATCCCTTGCTTCCTCCCAGGTCCAGAGGGTGCTCCTGAAATTGCCGTCAAAGCTTACAGTCAGTCCGTGCTCCTTGGCGATACGCAGGCAATCCATAATGAGCTTCCGGCAGTTAGGCGCAAGCGCCGGGGTGATGCCGCTCAAATGCAGCCAGGTAAAATCCTTTAACAGGGCGTCCAGATCTACCGTATCAAAATCAAATTCCGTGATCGCGCTGTTTTTCCGGTCGTAGGTTACTTTGCTGGAACGGATTCCGAAGCCGGTCTCCAGGTAGTAGCTGCCCAGGCGGTGCGTGGGCGTCTGTTCCGGGGTGCTTAAGATCACCGGGGTGCAGTGTACGTCGTTGCTCCGAAGCATGCGGACTGCGCTTTTCCCCAAACTGTTATTGGGAACAACTGTGAAAAAGGTGCTGTCCACGCCAAGGTTGGCAAGCGCCAGGGCAATGTTGGCCTCGCTGCCGCCATAGCTTGCTTCGAAGCTGGTTGCCATACGGATTTTTTCATAGTTCGGCGGAGTCAGGCGGAGCATGATCTCTCCAATGGTGATGAATCTGGCGTTCCCGTCATTGCTTTTGGTCAATGGATTAAAATGCTGCATAGATACCTCCTCTTCCCTGCGTAGATTTACAGATGAAAACCGAAATTGGGAAACCTGACGAAAATTGCCCCGGATTTCCTTTAAAAATGTTGAATCTCACAAATCTTATCCTCATTATACAATCCGCATGGGGAAAAATCAACTGTATAAATTCAAATGGTATCTTTGTAACTAAATTTAGTTACAGTTCACTCCGCGCCATTCGCAAAGTCGCGCTGCGCGCTCTCCGCTGCTTTGCAGCTACCTTTGCTCATAAAATGGCGCTCCCTTCGTCCGTTCAGCCAAGAGCAGATATTCGTGCAAGCACGAATCTGCTCATTGGCTGGCGGACGAGTGAACTGTAACTGAATTTAAACGGTTTTCCTGTCAGATCCTTCATATTTTAAAAATAAAGCTTCCAGACCGCCGCTTTGCTGTTCCCGGCAGCCCTGATATACGAGACGTCCATCCCTCATGAACAGAACGGAGTCCGCGAGGTATTCCGCTTCTGCGATGGTGTGGAGGGAGAGCAGGACGATAGTATCCTTTCCAATCTCCCGGATCAGGTCGAAGAAATGTATCTGCTCCACCGGGTCCAGGCCGGCGGTAGGCTCATCCAGGATCAGGAGCCTGGGATTGTTCAGGAGCGTCTGTGCTACGCCGAGTCTTTTTTGCATACCGGTGGAATACTTCCGCATTTTTTTATCCGCCACATCTTCCAGTGAGATCAGTTTTAAAAGCTCCTTTGTACGAAGAACGGCCTGCTTTTTGGTAAGTCCCTTCAGGGAAGCCAGGTATTCGAGAAAATCTCTGCCTGTAAATTCGGGATAGAAACCGATCTCCTGCGGAAGATAGCCTAAAAGACTGCGGTATTCTTCCTCTGGGGCATACAATTCCCTTGCGAAGGGGCCTCCCCTGTCGGAGAAGCGGTTCCAGCTTTTGAGTCTGACGGATCCGCTGTCAGGTCTTAGCACTCCGCCGACAATGCGCAGAAGGGTGCTTTTTCCGGCGCCGTTTTCTCCCATCAGGACATGGATTCCCTCATGAAGGCGAAAGGAAACGTTGTTCACGGCATGTTTCTCCTGAAAATGCATATTGACCTGGTTTACAATAAGTTCCATCTGGCTTCCTCCATTTGTTTCACTGTTTTTCTGACTTCCAGCACTGATAAGAGAAGGAGCAGGAGAAGGGTTACGAACCACCCGTTCCAATAGCCGGTAGTCCAGAGGGAAGAAAAACGATATTTTAACAACATGCTCAAGGAGCTGACGCCCGCCGTGATGAAGGCACAAGCCATCAAGGATTCCCTGCCGGGAATCTTTCTGGTGACCCACAGTCCCAGCACAACGGTAAGCAGATAAGGAACCAGCAAATACACTCCTACCTGCAGGATCGTGAAGTCGCTGCAGATGTAAGCAAGCGGGGTCAGCAGGCATAATAACAGAAAATGCGAGAGCGCCAGACAGCCCATGCGTGCCAGAAGGATGCTTTTGCGGAAAAAACGGCAGCTCATTTCCAGATCGGCCATGCCGTAGGCCTTTGAACGCGCATTTTCCGACAGAAGGGTCATGGCGATAAAGGGCGCCAGTGCGGAAAGCTCCCACAGGGTATCCGGATCCAGCAGATGCGCCTTATAGAGACCCAGACCGAACACGCACAGGGAGAATATCCAGATGCCTTTTCGGATAAATCCTGCCTGGGTGACGATCAGGGAGAAGGTGCTTACCTGCTGCATGGGATAACTGCGGAGGAATTCTTCCCTGTGGAGGGGGGTGGGGGCGTCGAACGCCTCCTGCAGCTGTCGTTTCATATCACTACGTTCTGTGGAACGTAGCATACACCCCTTTTTTCTTAGATTCATAAAGCCGCTTCCTTTCTTGAATGCTTCTGAGTTCATACATCGGATTTGGGCATTGAGCCTGAAAAGTACGTTTATACCTATTCCTTCAATATTTCCCTCAATTGCTTTATCGCCCTGTTGATTCTGCGGTAAACGGCGAATCGGGAGATTCCCAAAAGACTGCCGATGATATGGATTGGCATATCATTTACAAATCTAAGGAGCAAAATCTCACGGTCCGCTTCTTCTAAGGTGTCCAGAGCCTCCCGGAGCGTCAGAGCGGTGACGACCTTTTCCTGGAAAGAAGAATCGGAAGCCTGATCCCCTGCCTTTTCGGGGTTCTCTTTCATAAGGGCGTCGCATTGAAGGACGTCGCATCGAAGAGCGTCGTATCGAAGAACGTCGTATCGGCTTCTGCGGTAGGCGTCTATGCACAAATTGCGCGCAATAGTATAAAGATACTGCATGGCGTGGTCAGTATCTCTGTAATGTCCGCTCTCCCATAAGCGCAAAAAGGATTCCTGAGTGATATCCTCCGCCTTTTCCCTGTTGTGCAGCTTTAAGTAGCAGTAACGGTACAGTTTATCGTATTGCTCCTTTAAGTCCATAGACATCAGACCCGTATCCTCGCTTTTTAATAGATATCCGTCCGTGTAAATGATCGATAGCCGACCGCGCCGGTGATGGCGATAAACCCCGCCGCATAGAACCCGTTCCCAGGAAGGCAAAATCATAGACCGGCCTTCCCTATGATAAATCCTATCGGTTCTGCAGAAGCAGCTCCACAAAATACGACTCCAGCTTCATGTTCTTTTCCTCGCAGATTTTCTTCACTTCTTGCGCGGTGACCACCTCCAGCAGCTTCCCCTTATGTAAAAATCCGTATTTGGTCGCAATCTGCGCCATCTCTGCCAGATTATGGCTGCTGAAAAGGATGGTGATGTTCCGCTTGCTGTTGAGCCTCAGCACCAGCTCCCGCAGCTCCATTACGCCGATGGGGTCCAGCCCGATGGTGGGCTCGTCCAAAATTAAGAACTCCGGGTTCCCTACCAGGGCAATGGCGATTCCAAGACGCTGCCGCATCCCCAGGGAAAACTTCCCTGCCTTTTTGTTCATCGCGTCCTGAAGCCCCACCAGATCCAGCAATTCTTCCAGGGCTTTCCCCGGCTCTTTGCCGAAATCCATCTCCAGATATCTTCTCTGAACTTCCAGGTTCTGCAGGGCTGTCATGTTGGGATAGACCGCAGGATGCTCGATGAGTGCGCCCATCCTCCTGCGCATCTTGGGCAGCTCCTTTTCGGCGCTGACTCCGAACAGCTCCAGACTTCCGCCTGTAGGATAGATCAATCCGCAGACCATTCTCATAAAGGTCGTTTTACCAGCTCCGTTCTCCCCGATAAATCCGAAAATATCCCCCCGCTCGATGGTCAGGGAAACCTGGTCTACCGCCTTTACCTTTCCATATTGTTTTGTAAGCCCGTTTGTTTTTAAAACAGCCTCGCTCATGAAAACACCCTCCTTTTTAGCGTACATTTTTTCCCGTTTGCATGTTCCTATGCTTTCATTTCCGATATGTATGACTTTAATTGGATTCTTAATAGGGCTTTCATATGGTTATTATGTTTAACGTTTGGGGAGGGTGAAATGTGCGGGCAAAGAAAAAATTTTTTGAAAGGCTTTCTTTGGCTCAAATAGATACCGCTTCGCAGCTGCCCGCGTTATTGTCCATCAAAGAGGCAAGAGATTGGGCAGGAATGTGTCCGAAAAAAAAGCGAAGAGAGCGGACGCCCTCTTCGCCTGTCCTGGCGCTTAGTAATTTTCAGCGCATACCTCAAAGTAAGCCTGTGGATGACTGCAGACCGGACAAATCTCAGGTGCGCTGGTTCCCACCACAATGTGTCCGCAATTGCGGCATTCCCAAACCTTTACTTCACTTTTTTCAAATACCTGTGCCGTCTCCAGATTATGTAGCAGCGCACGGTAGCGCTCTTCGTGATGCTTCTCGATGGCGGCGACCATACGGAACTTGGAAGCAAGCTCCGTAAAGCCTTCCTCCTCGGCGGTTTTGGCAAAGCCCTCGTACATATCGGTCCATTCGTAGTTTTCGCCGTCGGCGGCAGCTTTCAGGTTCTCGGCGGTGCTGCCGATTCCTTTTAATTCCTTGAGCCACATCTTGGCGTGCTCCTTTTCGTTGTCAGCAGTCTTCAAAAACAGGGCCGCCATCTGCTCGTAGCCTTCCTTCTTCGCTGTGGACGCAAAATAGGTGTACTTGTTCCTTGCCTGGGATTCGCCTGCAAAAGCGGCCTCCAGATTTTTCTCGGTCTTTGTTCCTGCGTACTTGTTTGTGCTCATGATTTCCTTCTCCTTTTATGTTTATAGTGTTGTCCCGTCATGCGGGCGTCCTAAAGAGCTTCTTCCGGCGTGTGGGCGACCTCTGCGCTTCGCCCCGCTTTGGCAAGACATCCCGGGCAGAATCCTTCAAAAATGGTACGGTGGCGCTGAATCCGAAAACCGGTTTCGGCTTCCACCCTTTTGTCATAATCATCCTGGTAAGGAAGCGGCGCGTCGAATACCGCCCCACAGGAGATGCAGAAGAGGTGGTAATGCCGGTCCAGCCTCAGATCA
Source organism: uncultured Acetatifactor sp. (assembly GCA_947588205.1). GTDB lineage: Bacteria > Bacillota > Clostridia > Lachnospirales > Lachnospiraceae > Acetatifactor. The sequence goes on from CANPYG010000021.1 coordinate 13,070, forward strand.
TAGCGGTCTGCGGAAGGCACCTTTACATGCGTGACCTCATTGCCTTCCGCAAGAACATTTAGATTGCGGTACACGGTGCCGCGGCTGATCTTATTGTCTTTTTCCCGTACATCCAGATAAATTTCGTCCGCGCTGGGATGGTCTGTTCTCAATCTCACTGCATCGAGAACCAGACGTCGCTGCCTGGTATCTCTCTTTGTCAATTTCCATATCTCCTTTTATTGATATTAAGACTTAATCCTATTATTGCACAATATGGCTGAGTTGTCAACATACAATGTAACAGTTCAGCCAGCCGCTGAACTGTTACTATATAATGGTATGGTATTTCTTTTTATTGGTTTTTGTGGTACAATAATTATGCGCTTGTGGTATAATAAATGAAGCGGGGTCTGGTTTTGGATGAAAGGAGTGGGAGATATGGGTATGAAAAGGCAGAAGTGCCCGGTCTGCAGTACGAGGTTGAAGATGGTAAACGGGATCATGACTTGTCCCGAATGCGGTTATTATTTGAGAGATTCCACCAGTGACAGCAGCCCCTATAATGGCTGGGATGTCAGCAATGAGGAGCAGGATTCAGGCTATGGGGTCCAGGGCGGATATGGGCAGCAGACCTATGAAGCGGGGCAGAACGTAGAATATGGAAATCAGGACGGATATGGGCAGAGTGCTTCCGGAACGGGAAGGCAGAAGTCTGCAGGATATAAAACCGCTTCCCCGAGAAAAGAACGGAAGGTTATAAACGGGAAAAGGCGCAAGATGGTACTCGTAGTGGTTATAATCATCGCGGTAAACTGCATCACCTATTTCTTATCTGCCATTCATTCTTATATGGATTATCATGACAGCATTCCTGCGTACTCTGTATCAGAGGAACAGAACCATCTGGATACCGATCTGGAAGACGGTGGCTGGTCTTCCTGGTTTTCCGGGGAGGCTTCTTCCGGCCCTGACGCTTCAGGAGAAAACCAGCAGGACATCAGGTATCCGGAGGAGGAATTGTTTCAGGAGCTGCTTTCTTATATTTTCCAGAAGCCGTATACACTTGTGACTGAAGAGGAAATTGCCGGTATTACAGGGCTGGGCATTGATTCTATAGAAAATGAGATCACTTATCAGGTAGACGGAGAGGAAGCGGTCACGTTAACCTATTCCGGCAATACATGGATAGATTTAGAGGATCTGCAATGCTTTCCGGGACTGGAACATATTTATCTGTCTGGAAAGCAGCTGTGGGAGGGGGATCTGGACGGGCTTGACCGTCTTTGCAGCGTTTATTCGGAGAACTCTATTGAAGAACTGGCCAGGATTATCCCTCATCCTGAGCTGATCACGGAATTGGGAACGTCGAGCTCTTACTCCGAGGAAGGGCTGGAAGGGATTGAGAGCTTTCCTAATCTGCAGTATCTCTCTGTTGACTATTATTACCTGCAGGATATCTCGGCATTGGAACAGTTCCCGAATCTGCAGGGGCTTGTGTTGGAGGAATGTGATTCCCTGACGGATTATAGTCTCCTCTATAATCTGACGAATTTAAGAGAGCTGAGTATTGAGTCCATAGGATTGAAGGATATTGATTTTGTCAGACAGATGCCGGACCTGACTTACTTTTCCGTTGAAAGAAGCGGAGTGGGCGATATCGCGGCGATTACGGCGTGTCCTAATTTGACGGAGCTGTATTTCATAGACAATTATTCTGTTTTGGATTATACTCCTGTGGGTGAACTGGAGCACCTGGTCAATCTGGACATACATGTAGGAGGATATGAGGAATATAAGCTGCCTTCGTTTAAGAAGTTGACGGAATTGGAGTATCTGTCGCTGGGAGATTTGGAGGATTTGTCCTTATTGTCTGAAGTCTCGGGCATAACGAGGCTTTATCTGGAGGATTGTTATGTTGAGGATCTGCCTGGACTGCTCGACCTTCCGCTTGAGGAGCTTTCCCTGGAAGGAACTTATGTGTACGGCGATATGAATATGGAAGAGATTTTTGGAATACCGACCCTGCAGGCGTTGAATCTGGATTATTTCTCAGGAAAGTTTGATTTCGATAAGCTGCCGGATAACGAGGCCCTTTGGTGGTTGTCCATGAATTACACGGCGTTCCGTTCAGAAGATACATGGGAAGCGGATCAGGTATTGTCCGACCATTACGACCTGTTCCCCCATTTCCCAGGCCTGGAATCTCTTTCGGTCAAATCCATGGATATAGATAGTATTGATTTTGTGCAGGCGCTTCCAAGGCTCAGGTATCTGGATATTACCGATAATCATGTAACAAGCTTAAAGCCGTTGGAGCAGCTGGAAGATTTTCAGTCCGTCCTCTGTGGAATGAATGATATCACGGAGTCCGTATCTGAAGAGAGCGGTATCTATGTGGACACCACATCCTGGTAGGGTGTTGGAAAGATATTGATTTCCCAATGAAAAAGCCTGTGACAGATCCGCCGGTATTTTGGCGGTCTGCCACAGGCCTTTTATCTTAGGCAAACGGTTATTTCACATACTTCTCCAGGGTCTTGGCTACGGCGCCGATCCCGCTGGAAAGTTCTGCAAAATATCCCTTTACGGCGTCGGCCATGCCGATTTCGTTCAGGTCTACGCCGAAGATCTTGGCGTTGCCAAGAAGCGGATCCAGGCCGGACAGATCCTTGGGGGCGTCGGAGAGCTCGTAACCTGCCACATAAGGAGTTACGGAGTCCAGCAAAGGATCAGGGCTTAAGGTGAACGGATTGCCGTTGTCGTCAACAGCCATCAGATAACGCAGCCAGCCGGCAAATACCAGGGGAATGAGCTTTAAGTCAGAGACGTTCAGATCCTCTCTCTTCTGATAGGCCTTGATGGTCTCGCCGAAGCGGATTGCCAGCTTCTGGGAGGTATCGGTTGCGATACGCTGCGGGGTATCCGGCATGAAAGGATTCGGCACGCGTACATTCACTACAGTATCGATGAACTCTTTAGGATCCAGAATGCCGGGATTCACTACTACCGGAAGTCCTTCCACATAGCCTACGGTCTCCACGAAGGATTTCAACAGGGGATTCTTCATCTCGTCGGAGATCAGGCTATATCCCAGCAGACATCCATAGATAGCCAAAGTCGTGTGCAGGGGATTCAGGCAGGTACAGACCTTCATCTTCTCCACCTTATCTACGGTTTCCTTGTCCGTGAAGATGACGCCGCCCTTTTCAAGAGGAGGCCTGCCGTTGGGGAATTTATCCTCAATCACCAGATATTCGCATTCTTCCGCATTGACGAAGGGAGCGATATAGGTGTTCTTGGAGGTGACCACGGCATCCAGACCCTGAATGCCGTCCGGGGCGAGCATGGCTTCCACCTTGGGGTCGGGTCTCGGAGTGATCTTGTCGATCATGCTCCAGGGATAGGAGATCGCCTTAGGATCGCGCACATATGCGGAAAAGCCTGCTTCCGCCAGACCTCTTTCGCACCATGCGTCGGCAAAAGCCTTTACGGCTGCCGCAACCTTGTCGCCGTTGTGGGAGCAGTTGTCCATGCTCACCAGGGCGATGGGAAGCTTGCCGTTTAAATAACGGTGATAAAGTAAGGACACCACCTTGCCCAGATAGCTTCCGGGCTTCCCGGGACCTGCCTCAAAATCGGCGGCGATGGCAGGGAAGACGTTGCCCTTGGGATCGGTCAGGGCATAGCCCTTCTCGGTAATGGTAAAGCTCGCCATCTGCAGGGAAGGATTGGCAAAAATTTCCTTCAGTCTGTTGTACTGCGCCTCATTTTCGCTGTCCAGGATCAGGGATTCCATGATGCTTCCCACGATGGTCTTTTCCACGGTATTGTCCGCCTTAAAGGTGGCAAGGATGGAAAGGTTGTCATGCGGCCAATTCATCTTTTCGATGATCTCATAGTCAAAACCCTCTACGGCGATAATGCCCTTGTCCAGAATGCCTGCATTCAACAGGTTCTGAGCCACGTTGCACTGGAAGGCGCGGAAAATATTGCCCGCGCCGAAATGAATCCATGCGGGCGCTTCTATGGTGTTCTTATGAACCTTCTCGTAATCAAAGGTGGGGAGAGAGTAACCGGCTGCTTCAAAGGCCGCTCTCTCGGTTTGAATTCCTTTTAATGTCAGTTCCATTGTAAAACTCCTTTCTTATTGACCGTTGTGCTGCTTCTCGATGGCTTCCCAAAGACCGTTTAAGTACGTTGCGCCGAGGGCCCTGTCGTACAGGCCATAGCCGGGCATAGCCACTTCGTCCCAAATCATACGTCCGTGGTCGGGACGGATGGGACCGTTGAAGCCGATCTCATAAAGGGCCTTCATGATTTCGTACATATCGAAGGTACCGTCGCTGGACAGATGGGCGGCTTCTTCAAAATTGGTAGGAGAATGGAACTTCAGGTTGCGGACATGCGCGAAATGAATCCTTCCCTTCAAGGAGCGGATCATATCGGGCAGGTCGTTCTCCAGGTTGGTGCCGTAGGAGCCGGAGCAGAAGGTAACGCCGTTGTGCGGGTTGTCAACCATCTTCATCATACGCAGGATGTTGGTCTTGTTGATGATGATGCGGGGAAGTCCGAACACGCTCCATGCGGGATCGTCGGGATGGATCGCCATGTTGATGTCGTATTTGTCGCATACGGGCATGATGCGCTCCAGGAAATACTTCAGGTTCGCGAACAGCTTCTCGTCGTCCACATCCTTGTACATCTCGAACAGTTCCTTCACATGGGCCATACGCTCAGGCTCCCAGCCGGGCATTACGGTGCCGTTCATATCGCCTGCGATGGACTCGAACATCTTGTCAGGATCCAGGGCGTCGACCGCTTCCTGGGTGTAAGCCAGCACTGTTGAGCCGTCGGGACGCACGCGGGCGAGCTCAGTTCTGGTCCAGTCGAATACCGGCATGAAATTATAGCACACCATATGAATATCAGCCTGTCCCAGACGCTCTAAGGTTGTGATATAATTGTCGATGTATTTGTCTCTGTCGGGAGTGCCGACCTTGATGGCGTCGTGAATATTCACGCTCTCAATGCCTGCCAGCTGCAGCCCGGCGTCCTCGATTTCCTTCTTCAGGGTCAGGATGTCCTCCATCTCCCATACCTCGCCGGGAGCGGTTCCATACAGTGTGGAGATTACGCCGGTCACGCCGGGAATCTGCCGGATCTGCTTCAGGGTAACAGTGTCATATTTGCTCCCGTACCATCTCAGTGTCATTTGCATAAGTAACCCACCTTTCTGCTTCTCAAGGAAGCGGCATGCGCCGTCCGGTGCAAATACTGCAGGAGTTGAATCCGTCAGCCGCTAGGACAGTGCTGCCCAATTTTTTAATAGGCATCTGGAAATGCTTTCCGCAATTCCATATCCGTTAAAAGCAGTATACCATGTTATAAAATGCCTTGTAAGTGGAATAATTGCTTGCAATCATGCAAAAATTGCTGTAGTATGAGAATAGAGAAGCTGAAAACGCAGAAAAGCATAAGTTTTTTATGGTCGAAGCAGAGGGGTACAGGAATGAAGGAGCAGACAAAAAGAAACAGGCTGCGCCGGATGGATGCGGCGGACGAACGGCAGTTTATGATCGACGAAGGCTATGAGATTTATGAAAAAGAGGGGCCTCCCCTTGGGGCACTTTCCCTCCATTATCATAATTTTTATGAGATCGTTTATGTGTTGGAGGGAGAGTATTCAGCCCTGATAGAGGATCAGACCTATCATTTGAAAAAGGGCGATTTCCTGCTCATAGACTGCAACATCATGCACAGGTATCACTATGTGGAAGGGAAGCCTGAGAATTCCAAGCGTATCCTTCTGTGGATCACAAAACAGATGCTGGAGGGCCTGTCGGACGGCGGCGTGGATCTGTCCGCCTGCTTTCGCAAGAACGCCTATCATTTTCCTATTTATTATGAAGAAATGCTCCGCGGATTCCTGTTTAAGCTGGCCATGTCGGAGATCATCGACATGGAGCTCCCAGGGGCGAGGAAAGCGCTGGATAAGGGCTATTTGACGCTCTTTTTTGTATATCTGAACGCCCTGTGCGGCAGAAGGGAATATTTCTTTGCGGCTGAGAATATGGTGGACCATCCCATGGTGGAGACAGTCTCCGCTTATGTGGAGGAGCACATGGGCGAGACGATCCGGGTGGAGACCCTGGCGGAGCAGGTGCATATGAGCAAGTACCATTTCCTGCGGAAATTTAAGGAGCTGACGGGGATGACAGCGCATTCCTTTGTCATCAATAAACGTCTGATTAAAGCTTGCGAGGCGTTGAAGGAAGGGGAAAAAAGCGTAACGGAGGTTTATCAGGAAACCGGTTTTTCCGATTACAGCGCTTTCCTTCGGGCTTTTCACCGGGTTTATGGGGTCGCACCGAGTAAATACAGGGACTATTTCTGATTCTCTGGGGAAGGGCGTTTGCCTCAGAATGAATATGCAGGGAAGCGGCTTTCGACGCGAAGGGCGGCGGTGGAAGCTAAGGTCCCTGTCAAAAAGGAAAAGGAGAGTGTGGAAATGTATGATATGAAACCGTATCTGGAAACGATTGAAGAAGTGATCGCAAGAGGGCCGTATCAGGATACCTGGAAATCCTTATCGGCTTATGAGGTGCCTGCGTGGTACCGTAACGCCAAATTCGGCATATTCATTCACTGGGGCATATACAGTGTGCCGGCCTTTGGCAGTGAATGGTATTCCAGAAATATGTATGTAAAGGATTCTGCCGAATACCGCCATCATCTGGAAACTTATGGGAAGCATAAGGACTTTGGTTACAAGGATTTTATCCCAATGTTTACCGCAGAGCATTTTAACGCCGACGAATGGGCGGAGCTGCTTCAGAAGGCAGGCGCGAAATATGTGGTTCCGGTGGCGGAGCATCATGACGGCTTCCAGATGTACCGAAGCGGGATATCCCATTGGAACGCATATGAAATGGGGCCTAAGAAGGATGTGTTGGGAGAGCTGTCTGTAAGCTGCAGGAACAGGGGGCTGGAACTTGGGGCGTCCTCCCACCGTGTGGAGCATTGGTTCTTCATGGGGCACGGGAAAGAATTTGAAAGCGATATTCATGAGCCGCTGGTACGGGGGGATTTTTACTGGCCGGCCATGCCGGAGCGCGATCATCAGGACTTGTACAGCGAACCTGCGCCTTCGGAGGAATATCTGCAGGACTGGCTGGTGCGTACCTGCGAGATCGTGGACAGATACCGCCCGAGGCTCATTTATTTTGACTGGTGGATCCAGCACAGCGCGGTCAGGCCATATCTGAAAAAATTTGCCGCGTACTATTATAACAGGGCAGCGGAATGGGGAAGCGACGCGGTCATAAATTATAAGCACGACGCCTTCCTGTTCGGAACGGCGGTGCCTGATGTGGAGCGTGGGCAGTTTTCCGACATGAAGCCCTATTTCTGGCAGACAGATACATCGGTGGCGTTAAATTCATGGGGATATACGAGCCATAACATCTACCGTCCCGCTGCGGATCTGATCCGCGACCTGGTAGATATTGTGAGCAAAAACGGCTGTCTGCTGTTAAATATCGGTCCGAAGCCGGATGGAACCATTGCGGATGGGGACCAAGAAGTGCTTCTTGAAATCGGACAGTGGCTAAAGATAAACGGGGAGGCCATCTATCATACCCATGTCTGGAGAAAATTTGGAGAGGGTCCCACTCAGATTGTGGAAGGGCAGTTTTCCGACGGAATCAAGAAAAACTTCACCTCACAGGATATTCGCTTTACCACAGGCGGAGGCTGTCTCTATGCGATTGCCCTAAAGGGCAGCGAAGACGGAAAATACTGTATCCAATCCCTGGGGATACAGGATGCCTCCAGACAGGCGAATTTCCACGGGATCATTCAGGATGTTGAAGTTCTGGGATATGAGGAAAAACCCGTCTGGACGAGGACGAAAGAGGGGCTCTTACTTGAGATTTCCATGAGGAGCGAAAAGCCGATCGTATTTAAGCTGCGGATAGAATGATTCCCGGAAAGGACAGCATGAAGAATTTATGAAGCGGCCATGGGCGATCTGTTCGTGAGTGAATAAGAAAGTAAGCCAATACCAGGAGATATACGGTATTGGCTCACTTTTTCGGTTGAATGCTTTTCGGTTGGATGTTTTTCCGTTGAAGGTTCTTATCGTTGTGGAGCCGCCGTTATATTGCTCACCCCGGCTCCGCGATCCTTGACACCCCTACGTAGATCCGCGAGATTTCATACCAGGTAGGATAATCCACCACCCCGGTCTGCGGGAGATTAAAGATTCTCTGGAACGTCCGCACCGCGTCCGCCGTTCCAGACCCGTAGATCCCGTCCGCCACAATGGTGGGAACCGCCGGATAGTTGCGGGCGATGCGGTTTAACTGGGTCTGTATCTGCCGTACCTTTTCCCCGGTGGAGCCCCGGCTTAAGTCGTATCCGGGCCAGGAGGAAGGTACGCCGGAGATGGCTTCCGCGGTGTTGATATACATATCGTTGCCATAGTAGTAGCGGATAATGTCAATGGCGGAATACCCTTCGTCCGCCAGATACATGGATCCCCACTGGCTTAAGCCGGAGCAGGTCACCCTTTTTCCGTCGCAATAGGAGGTCAGGATGGGCTGGCGCACCCCGGGGCGGGAGAGGTAATTGGCAAAAACGGTATCCACCAGGTAATCGATGTTTTCAAAAATGTTCCGTCCGTAGATCCATTTCTGGTCATAGGCGGTGGAGGAGGTGATGGTAAAATTATAACCCTGACTCCTGTACCATTCTGTATACACACGGTTTAAGGTAAAGGACATGATCGCCAGGATATTGGCGTAGATCGCCGACTCCGGCCAGGTGGAGTAGATTTCACAGGAGGTCACATTTTTAATATAGTCTGTGTATCTCACCCAGTAATTCTGGGCGGTGGAATCGGAAGGCACTCCGTCATGGACGATGATATATTCCGGGATGACCACCCTCGACAAGACGATTTCCCCGGTCTCGGCGAGGGGCTTGATCTCGTCCTCCGGAATCTTGGGCGGGTATTCAGCGAACAGGGTATGGGGCTGAATTACCACGGTTTTTTCATCCTCCTCCGTCATCTGCAGGGGATTCATCCGAACGGTCTGGAGAGAAAGCTCATCTGCCAGAATCTCTGAGCCGGATACCAGCACAGGCTCGTATCCGTCGGCAGTCACAGAGATATTGTATTCCGAATAGGGCTGGTTATCGGACTCCGGATCCAGGGACCACTTTAAGGGCGGCGCGGGGAGATTGATTGTATCCGTCTGTCCCGAGCTGTCGGTGGTCAGCCTTTCCAGGACAGAATCGGGGTCTCCTGTAAAAGAAATGATCACTGTGGCGTTTTCCACCGGGATCAGACCGATGGAGGAGACCACGCTGATCTTCAGGGCTCCGGCGTAAGGAGAATCGATGGTATCGGGAACCTGCTCATTCTCCGTGGGGGAGTTCATGGATGGGGCGTTATTCGGGTCGGGATTGATCTGCTGAAAGTTGTTCGGATAGGAGGGCATTTGTAAACCGCCGTTTTGTACGGGATCTTCCTGTACCAGCTTGAGCTCTGAGGGTGAAGGAATATGGGCAGCGTGTAACATATATTCAGGCATAGTGTTTCCTTTTTGCATTTCGGTTATGGTAAATATATGCTTTCCGCAGAAAAAGTATGCGATCGGAACCCATAAGCGGAGTGTGAAGAAAGAAGGGAGAAGAAGGAGGCATGGAGCGGCGAAAGAGCCTCTCACCCGTTCGCCCTCCTGTACTGCTTCGGCGTCATGCCCATATATTTTTTAAAAGCCTTTACAAAATAGCTGCTGTCGTTGAATCCGCATTCCATGCCGACGACTGTGATAGGAAAGTCCGCGGAGCAAAGAAGGCTCGCGGCCCGTTCAATCCTGTAATAGTTTACATAATCCATGGGCGTCTGATGGGTGACGGAGCGGAAAAACCGACAGAAGTATTTGGGGCTCATTCCCGCGACAGAAGCCAGGTCATCTAAAATGATTTTCTCCGCAAAGTGGTTCTCAATATATTCCAGTACGGTCTTTAACTGGGATACTTTTCGGGAGCTGCTGGGGGAATTGCCCTCTTCCTGCAAAAGATACCCTTTTTCCAGAATCAGCGCGAACAGCCGGCTTAGGTTTCCAAGGGCGGTCAGCTCGCAGGGATGTCGAAGGGATCCGTCCAGGGGATCGCCTGGGAGCCGGTCTGTGAAGCTCCCTGTGGGATCACCTGTTCCCTTCTTTTTCCCGGCAGAAAATCCCCGCATCAGTTCATCCACGATTTCGTAAAGATCTGTTTCCCCACAGGTGCTTTTGTCCGGTTTCTTTTCCTCCCCTTCCGTTTCTTGGCGGCCCGCCTGCCCGCAGGGGAAGTAAACCCAGGGAAGCACTTGGTTGCGGTAGATCGGGCGAAGATACTTTTTTACCGAATTTACATCTCGGAACAGCCCGTGGAGGTCAAAAACAAAGCATTCGTACACACAGTCCTTCGGGGTTCCCCCGTGCAGCATGCCGTCCCGCAGAAGGAAAACATCCCCGGCATGGGCGAGGTATTCCTCTTCGTCCGCGTGAAGAGTGAATTCGCCCTGCAGGATCCGGATGATTTCCCACTCCTTATGCCAGTGGAAGGCCATATGGTATTGCGGGTGGTCCTTGTCCACATAATAGTATTCCGCCGGGAAATCTACGGTTCCATGCTGTTTCTTCTCGTGAAAGCTTAAGTTGTACATTTTTTATCCCCATCCATATGAAATCAGAAAAACACCTGCTGCTCCTTTGAGCAAGGAAAGTTACTTTTTTACCATTTTTAGAGATTATAACACAAGACAGGCCAGAAAAGCAATGTTATAATTATGCCATAAAGTATCTCGTTACGGTCCGCCCTTTTAACGGAGCGGACACAGCCTTATCAACAATCCAAAAAGGGAGGTATTACAGCTATGGCAGAAAGCAGATTGATCGGAAGATATCCGGTCATCGGAATCCGTCCCACCATCGACGGAAGAAGGGGTTACTTAAACGTTAGGGGTTCTCTGGAGGAGCAGACCATGAATATGGCTCTTTCCGCCAAGAAGCTTTTTGAGGAGAATCTCCGCTACACCAACGGAGAGCCTGTAAAGGTCGTGATTTCGCCCACTACCATCGGACGTGTGGCGGAAGCTGCCGTTTGTGCGGATTATTTTGCAAAAGAGGGTGTGGAGATCACGCTGACCGTGACACCCTGCTGGTGCTACGGCGCGGAGACCATGGATATGGACCGCAAGACCATCAAGGGCGTGTGGGGCTTCAACGGCACAGAGCGTCCCGGCGCGGTTTATCTGGCAAGCGTTCTGGCAACCCATGCGCAGAAGGGTCTTCCCGCGTTCGGTATTTACGGACATGACGTCCAGGATGCGGATGCAACGGAGATTCCCGAGGACGTAAAGGAGAAGCTGCTGCGCTTCGGCCGGGCGGCTGTGGCAGTGGCTACCATGAGGGGCAAGTCCTATCTGCAGATCGGTTCTATCTGCATGGGTATCGGCGGTTCCATCATCGATCCCGCATTTATTGAAGAATATCTCGGTATGCGTGTGGAGTCCGTGGACGAGGTGGAGATCATCCGCCGCATGAGCGAAGGCATCTACGACGAAGCCGAGTTTGAAAAGGCGTATGCATGGACCAAGGAGAAATGTATCCGGGGCTTTGACAAGAATCCTCCCGAGGTACAGAAGACTCCTGAACAGACGGAAGAGGACTGGAAGTTCGTGGTGAAGATGATGTGTATCATCAAGGATCTCATGAACGGCAACAAGAACCTGCCTAAGGGCTGCGAGGAAGAGATGGTGGGGCATAACGCCCTGGCAGCAGGCTTCCAGGGACAGCGTCAGTGGACCGACTTCTATCCCAACTGCGATTTCGCGGAAGCCCTGTTAAATACCTCCTTCGACTGGAACGGGGCCAGGGAGCCTTACGTGCTGGCCACCGAGAATGATGTATTAAACGGTCTTGGCATGATGTTCATGAAGTTACTGACCAACCGCGCACAGATCTTCGCGGATGTGCGTACCTATTGGAGCCCGGAGGCTGTGAAGAAGGCCACCGGCGGCTATGAGCTCACCGGCGTCGCCAAGGAAGCCGGCGGCTTTATCCATCTGATCAATTCCGGCGCTGCCTGCCTGGACGCCAACGGCCAGGCCGTGGACGAGAGCGGCAACCATGTGATGAAGCCTTGGTACGATGTGACGGATGCGGATATCGACGCCATCATGGGAGCCACCACCTGGAATGCGGCGGACTTCGGTTATTTCCGGGGCGGCGGATTCTCCTCCAGGTTTGTGACCGAGGCCGAGATGCCTGCCACCATGATCCGTCTGAACCTTGTGAAGGGCTTAGGACCCATGCTGCAGATTGCAGAAGGCTGGACCGTGAAGCTGCCCGCCGAGGTGACGGAGGGTCTTTGGAAGCGCACCGATGATACCTGGCCCTGCACCTGGTTCGCACCCAGATGCGACGGCAAGGAAGGCCCCTTCAAGAGCGCTTATGATGTGATGAACAACTGGGGAGCCAACCATGGCGCCATCAGCTATGGGCATATCGGGGCAGACCTTATTACCATGTGCTCCATGCTCCGTATCCCCGTGAGCATGCACAACGTGCCTGCGGACAAGATTTTCCGTCCCGCTGCATGGAATGCTTTCGGCATGGATAAGGAGGGTCAGGACTTCAGGGCCTGCGCGGCTTACGGACCTCTGTACAAGTAAGTTTTGCATAAGTAAATTTAGCATAAGTAAACCATGTAACTTTGCATAAAGATTTTAGCCATGCCCCCTGCTGCGGTTCTTTGCAGCAGGGGGGCATGGCTGTTTTTTCTAAGCGCAAGATTTGCATCTTTGTGGGCAAATATCTGCATAAGGCTGAAAAAAGTGTTCCGTGTAAAATCTCGGGGAAACTGCCCCTTGGCTGAACGGACGAAGGGAGCGCCATTTTATGAGAAAAGGTAGTATATCCTTTCCCTTGGAGCGGACTTAGAATCGACGAAAAGAACGTAAGTGCGGCTTCGCGAATGGCGCAGAGTAAACAGTAACACCTCGTAAATTTGCCTTGCTCCATCTCCCCATAGAATATTGCATTATGGCCGCAGTGATGGTAAAATAAAAATGCAGGGCATGCTATTTTTGTACGCCACAGGGCGGGCGATGTGCCTGCAGGGCAAAAGGAAGGTCGCAAGTTAAAAAGAAAGAAGGAGAATAATATTATGCTGAAAGGGATTCCGAAGATTTTATCCCCCGAACTGTTAAAGGTATTGTGCGAAATGGGTCACGGAGACCGTATTGTGATCGGAGACGGTAATTTCCCTGCGGAGACCATGGGAAAGAACGCCATCGTAATCCGGATGGACGGGCATGGGACCTGCGACGTGCTGGAAGCAATCTTAAAGGTGTTTCCTCTGGATACCTATGTGGAAAAGCCGGTAAGTCTCATGGAGGTAGTGCCCGGCGACAATGTGGAGACCCCCATCTGGGATGAATATGAAAAGCTGGTGGCGGCTGAGGATGCGCGCGGCAAAAAAGCCATCGGGTATATCGAGAGATTTGCCTTTTATGAGGAGGCAAAGAAAGCCTATGCCGTTATCGCAACCGGCGAGGGCGCGCTTTATGCGAACGTGATGCTGCAGAAGGGCGTAGTGGTATAGTGCAGGGCGTTGGAGGTGTTTCCGAATCCGGAATGAACCCCGGCGGAAAGGTTGACTTTTTTTGTCATTTTTAGTATGATAAAAAAAGGAAAAAGGTATAGATTGGCAGGTGAGTGCGGATGAATCATGTGTTGGAACGGATCCTGGAGGGAAGATTTGAGGGCGGTTTGGGTTCCCTTGAGTTTTCCTGTGCAGATATCGCACTCATTCTGGCACCAGGTGCTCTCTATGAGGGCACCTTTGCTGTATATGGGAACGGTGATGGCGAGACCTATGGGTATGTGACTTCTACCGATCAGAGGATGGAATGTGTTACCACCGAGTTCCGGGGTATGGAGGATATGATCGGTTATCGTTTCCATGGGGAGCATCTTAAGAACGGTGAAGTGGTGAAGGGTGAATTCCACATTGTCAGCAACCGCGGGGAATACCGTCTTCCTTATGAGATTCTGATGGACCGGGATCCCCTCGCTTCTTCGGCTGGGGAGATCAATAATCTGTTTCAGTTTGCAAATCTGGCGAAGGAGAGCTGGGATGAGGCGCTCAGGATGTTTTATTCGCAGCCCTTTGCCGGGCTGATAGAAGAGCTGGACGAAAAGGAGAGACTTGCCGGACGGCCCTGCCTGAGAGAGCTTTACCGCGGCTTCAGCGCCAACGCGGGCAATCCTCAAAACATGGAGGAATTTCTGATCGCAGCCGGTCAGAAGACGAGGATAGAGTATCTGGTCCAGGAGAATGAGCTGGTGGTGGAGAATCCTGTGGGCGTGGCGGAGGAAGCCGTCAGCATCGTGAAGAATGGCTGGGGCTTTACCAGGCTTGAGATTGCTGTGGAAGGAGACTTCCTTTATTCGGAGAAGGAAGTGCTGAGCGATGATGACTTCCTTGGGAACCGCTGCAGGCTCCCCATTTACATAGACAGCTCCAGGCTTCACGCGGGCAGAAATTTTGGCAGGATCACCCTTTCCGGTTCTTTCCAGACGCTGACGGTAGCCATTACCGTGAGGATCGGGTCTAAGGGCAGTGCCGCCGTCAGCGCAAGGCGGGAGTGGAAGCAGTCATTGTTGCGGTTAATGGAGCTGTACCAGTCTTATCGGCTGGGGAGCCTATCCCCACATACCTGGATGAAGGAATCGGGAAGCCTGATAGAACGTCTCGCAGTGATGAACGAGCGGGATGTCATGGTGCGTCTGCTGCAGGCACAGCTTCTGATCGCCAGGGAGCGTTTCCATGAGGGCAACTGGATGCTGGAGCACTCTCTTGAACTGATCGAGGAATCCGAAGGGGACAATAGCGCCCTTTACGCATATTATTTGTACCTGACCACACTGTTGAAGCCGGAAGGCTGGTATCTGAAGCAGGTTTCGGAGGAGCTGGAGGATTTATACCGCCGCAACCAGGATTCCTGGCAGGTGGCGTGGGTGCTTCTTTTCCTGTCTCCCGAATACAATCGGAAAAGTTCCGCCAGATGGGGCTTTCTGGAAAAACAGTTTGAGAACGGATGCACCAGTCCGCTCATTTATCTCGAGGCCCTGATCCTTTTAAACCGGAATCCGGCCGTCCTGCGTACTTTAAAATCGTTTGAAATCCAGGTTTTATCCTATGGCTGCAGACAGGATATGCTTTCTTCCCAGCTGGTGGATCAAATGCTGTATCTCGCGGGAAGGAAGAAGGATTATTCTCCCGTTCTGCTCAGGGTGCTTGTTTCCTGTTATGAAAAACGCAGTTCCTCCGCAGTTTTGCAGGAAATCTGCTCTCAGCTGATCAAAGGAGGGCTCACGGGGCCGAAGGCCTTTCAATGGTATGAGCTCGGGGTTGAGCAGGAGCTGCGCCTTACCAAGCTGTATGAATATTATATGATGTCCATGGATCCGGAAGGTGACAGGGAGATTTCCAGAAAAGCGCTCCTTTATTTCTCATACCAGGTCAATCTGGATTATGAGCGCACGGCCTATTTATATCGTTATGTGGTGAGCCGCAGACAGCAGGATCCGGATCTGTTTGAAAGCTATAGGGAGCGTATAGAATTTTTTGTGCTGGACCAGATCAAAAAGGAACATATCAATCGGAATCTGGCTTACCTGTATCAGAAGATCCTTGTACCGGAGCTTTTCGGGGAGCTGATGGCGGAAGGGCTTGTAAAGCTTTTGTTCGCCTGGGAGATCAGGATAGAGGATCAGGGAATTCCTTCGGTATGTCAGACGATCTGCCGCGCCGTCTGCAGCCGCCCCGGTGTGGAGCAGATGATGACGTATCCTGTGGTGAACGGTTCCGCCTGGGTGCCGTTGTACCGCCCGGATGATGTGGTACTGCTGGAGGACACCAAGGGGAACCGGTATCTTGTAAGCGAAGGATACCGGAGTAAGGCAGCTGATGTGGAGGAGGTTCCCCTGGGGAACCGGTATCTTGCAAGCGGTGTATTCCGCTTGCAAAAGCTGATGGATGAGGCACAGTTTTTGGAGCTCACCTGCTTCTATGCGCTGACAGGGGGCGTGGACAGCAGGCTGAGGCTTGGAGCGCTGACCCGGGAGAGAGAGGCTTATGGACTGTCTGCGCCGGATCTGTCTCTGATCCTGTTCGCCAGGTATGTCTGGGAACAGGGAAGCGGAGGATCCCTGACGGAGGATCAGTTATACTGCGGAAGGCTGCTGGCAGATGCCGCGCAGCTTGACCCCTCTTATCGGGAGGAGGTTCAGCTGAGAATGCTTCGGGAATATGCTGCCAGGGATGATGTGCGCAGCCTGAATTTCATTTTGGATCAGGTGCATCCCCAGGATCTGGATGATGCCGGCCGCAGTGAGGTGCTTGGATATTTGGTCGGGCAGAACAGACTGGAGACAGCATATCAGTGGGTGGCGGATTTCGGAACCGGTTCTGCAGACGGCAAAACGCTGCTGCAGATCCTTTCCTATGAGGTGGAGCATGTAGATTATACGGAAGACGATGTGCTGCTGCTAAGGACTGCACATGCTTTCCGTCAGGGGAAATACGACGGAAATATTCTTCATTATCTGGCAAAGCATTTTCGCGGGCTGACCAGCGAAATGACGGCGGTATGGAAGGCAGCCAGATCCTTTGGCGTGGATACCTTCGAGTTGTGCGAGAATCTGCTGTTACAGATTTTGTTTACCGGTTCGGAAGTGGAGGAAAAACAGGAGATCTTCCGGTACTATATTTCCCAGGGCGCCAAGGCGGCCGTGGAGGAGGCATATTTAAGACAGAGCGCTTATGCCTATCTGATAAAGGGCACTGTGCCGGATGAGACCGCGGTCAGGGAAATGCTTCAGATGTTCTTACGCGGGGATGAACTGCACCTGACGGAAAAACTGGCGGTGTTAAGTCTTTTCGGAAGCCCCCGGGACGAGAAGCTGTCTGAACGTAAGGACGCCTCTGAAGAAGGGGTTGGCAGAGTGGGCAGGGAAACGCTGACCGGCATCCTGGGCGCCATGCTTTGTGAAATGCTTGACCAGGGTATTTATCTGAATGCTTTCCGTAATCTTCCGGTGGACGGGAAACTGTTGGAACCCATGCAGGATAAAACAGTGGTGGAGTACCGTACACAGCAGGATGGAAGAGTGATACTGAATTACCGCATCAGGCAGCCGGAAGGGGAGCGGGAGCCGGATATCTTTAAATGGGAAGAGATTGCCCCGGTCTGTAAGGGGCTGTATTGTAAGAGCTTTATCCTGTTTTTCGGGGAAAGCCTGGAATATTATGTGGAGCAGGAAAGAAACGGCGTGATGGAGAGGACTGCGGAAGGCGTCATTGATAAGGAAGATACCCCTTCCAAAGAGGCCTCCGACCGTTATGACAGGATCAACGACATTCTGCTTGCTTATGCTGTGGAAGATTATGACTCCCTGGACAGGCTTCTGGAGGATTATTATCACAGAGAATACCTCGGCGGACGATTATTTGTCCGCAGATAGACCGCAGGTCGTCCGTAATTTTATGAAAGGAGAGGGTGGAATGCTGGCGAGACCGGGAAACAGTAAGATCATAGTGGGTTATGATTTGGGAAATGCTTTTTCCCAGATCAGCTTTTATTCGGCGGAGACCAGTGAAGTGGAGACAGTTTCCAGCGTGGCCGGCGACGAAGTTTACAGCATTCCCACAGTCCTTTGTAAGCGCTTTGATACAAACCAGTGGCTGTATGGCAAAGAAGCCCTGAAGGCGGCTGCTGACGGAGAGGGCGTTCTGGTGGAAAATCTGCTGGATCTGGCGCTGGACGGGGAGCCGATCCATGTGGAGGGAACGGTTTATGAGCCGGTGGCGCTTTTGTCTCTTTTTATAAAAAGAAGCCTCGGCCTTTTCTCCACAGTAGGAAGTATAGACCGGATCGGCGCGTTGATGGTGACCTGTGAACGGATGGACCATCGGCTGGTGGAAGTGCTGGGGCTGGCGCTGGGAAGGGTGAAGCTCCGTGCCAGGCATATCTGTTTTCAGAGCTATGAGGACAGCTTCTATCATTTTATGCTGCACCAGCCCTCTGAGCTTTTCCTCTATCAGGCTGTGCTTTGCTGGTATGCCGCTGACAGGATCAAGGTTTACCGGATGCAGTGCAACCGCAGGGCGACTCCGGTAGCAGTTTATACCGGACAGGAGGAATTTCCTTTCCTTTCCACGGATGGAATGCCTGAAACGGAACAACTGCAAAAGGAACGCATGGAGCGCATGGACCGGGAATTGTTGGGAAGGATGAAGGAAATCTGCGATAATAAGATGATTTCTTCGGTATATATGATAGGAGACGGCTTCCAGGAGGAATGGATGGGCGAGACACTGAAATATTTGTGCCGGGGAAGGAGAGTCTTCCTGGGAAGCAATCTTTTCAGCAAAGGAGCCTGCCTGGGTATGATGGAGCGCTTAAGCCCCAGCAATGCGGGCAAAACCCACGTCCTTCTGGGTCATGATAAGCTGAAGACCAACATAGGGATGCGCCTTAACCGGAAGGGAGAGGCCTCCTACTATGCGCTTCTGGATGCAGGCATTAACTGGTATGACGCCCAGTCCGGTCATGAGTTTTATATGAAAAATACAGATTTCTTTGATCTGGTGCTGACTCCCCTGGATGGAAAGAGGGGGCATGTCGCAAGGATCACCCTGGATGGTCTGGAATTTCCCATATCCAGAATGCTCTTAAAGATCCATATGCCGGCGCAGGATCTGGTAGAAGTGACTGTGGAGGATCTGGGTTTCGGGGAATTCAGGGAGGCCAGCCATCAAATCTGGCGGGAAGAATTGCCGCTTCATTATGACGGAAAGGAGTGAATGCAGTGGGTGTCAGTCTGAGTGTTGGAAATTATGCGGCACATCCTTTTTGTCTGGAGGGTCTCGGCCTTCATGTCTACTGCGCGGAGGAGCTTTGCTATTGTCTGAAGGAAAATGCATTTCTGTTAGATATGGATCTGCTTTCGGACAAGCTTGTGAACTGGATCCGTCAGGAGTGCGGCCTGGAAGACCTTGCGAAGGAGCTCTACACCATGGTTCACAGAAAAGGCTCCCTGAGCGCCTTTGTAACCAGGATTCTGGAGTATGTGGGGTTTTATGATCTGCAGGAAATACAGGAGGTGGAGCGCATCCTGAAACGGGGAGCGGGCTTAAGCATCCTGGAAAAACGTGCCCTTCGCATAGACCAGCTTCTGGATCTTCATAAATATGTGGCGGCCATTTCGGAATATGATGCGCTTCTGTCCTCCTGGGATGAAGCCTCAGCCGGCAGCAGCATGGCGAGACCGGATCTGAAATCGAAGCTTTTTCATAACCGGGGGATTGCCCTTGCCGGACTCATGCGCTACCGGCATGCGGCAGAAAGCTTTTATTCCGCATATGAAACCGATGGAAATGAGGAGAGCCTGCGCTGCTTTTTTGTGGCAAAACGTATGGAACTGAAGGCCAAGGATTATGTTGCCTTTGCCGCAGGGATGCCGGAATACACCGACGTGACCCTGAAGCTGGAAAAAGAGGTGGAGCGGATGAACAAGGTCTGGGAGTCCTGCGCCGATTATCACCGCCTCAATACCAGACCTCTCTTCCGGGAAGAAGACGAGCCTGGTTATCAGGAGGAAAGCGGGCACATCCTCGCCGCCCTCAAAGAAGCCTACCGCAGCCAGGCAACCTTCTGATCCTTTGCAAATGGCGCGTCTGGGCTGTTCCCTTTTCAGACCGTTCCTGAGAGATTTGATGGAAAAAATCACTTTGTGACAAATATTTTGGGCACAATGTAGAAAATTACATTGTGCCCGTTTTGCCGTATTGATTTCTCCCATCCCCTGGGATATAATTTACTTATCAGCTCAGAGCGCCGAAGGCGCGACCTTGCCAGCCGGACAAGTCCGGCTTGGGTGCAACTGAGCGTTGAAGTCTGATCCATAATTTACAAATTCAAAATCGGAGGAAACCATGAAGAAACTGGAACAGCTCTATGAGGGGAAAGCAAAGAAAGTGTTCTTAACAGACGACCCGGACATCCTGATCGTGGACTACAAGGACGACGCTACTGCGTTCAACGGGGTCAAGAAGGGTACCATCGTTGGAAAAGGCGTCATCAACAACAAGATGACCAACCGGGTTTTCCAGCTGCTGGAAAAGGAGGGCGTGCCCACCCATTATGTGCAGCAGTTAAGCGACAGGGAGACTGCAGTGAAGCGCGTGGAGATCGTTCCCCTGGAGGTCATCATCCGCAACGTTGCGGCCGGAAGCTTCTCCAAGAGACTGGGCGTACCGGAGGGAACTCCCTTTGAAGAGCCGACCATTGAATTTTCCTATAAAAATGATGAGCTGGGGGATCCGCTCATCAATGCGTATTTTGCAAGGGCTTTGAATCTTGCCACCTGGGAAGAGATCGAGACGATCAAGAAGTATGCTTTCAAGGTGAATGAAGTTTTAAAGGCGTATTTCCTTCAGGCGGGAATTAAGCTCATTGACTTTAAGATCGAGTTCGGCCGTTATCATGGACAGATCATCCTGGCGGATGAAACCTCCCCGGACACCTGCAGGCTGTGGGACGTGAACACCAACGAGAAGCTGGACAAGGACCGTTTCCGCAGAGACCTGGGCAACGTGGAAGAGGCCTATAATGAGGTCTTCGCAAGGCTAGGTCTCGAATAAGACCGATACCAAAAAATATGACCGGCAAGGGCGCCGCTCTTCGGGAGAAGTGCGCCCTGCCGCAAGTTCTGTCATCCCGGAGAAGGAAGGGATGGACCAATCTGATGGAAGACGGTATTTTTACAATAGAAGAAGCCAACGAGAAGCTTAAGGAAGAGTGCGGTGTGTTCGGAGCCTATGATTTTGATGGGGGAGATGTTTCCTCTACCATTTATTATGGGCTTTTGGCATTACAGCACAGGGGTCAGGAAAGCTGCGGCATCGCGGTGAGCGATACTTCAGGTCCTAAGGGCAAGGTGCTTACCAGCAAGGATATGGGGCTTGTGAACGAGGCCTTTACCCCGGAGACCCTGGAAAAGCTGAAGGGGGATATCGGCGTAGGCCATGTGCGCTATTCCACCGCAGGAAGCTCCACCAGGGAGAACGCCCAGCCTTTGGTGCTTAACTATGTAAAGGGCACCCTGGGGATTGCCCATAACGGCAACCTGGTGAACGCCCCACAGCTGCACCGGGAGCTGGAATATACCGGCGCCATTTTCCAGACCACAATTGATACGGAGGTCATCGCCTACCATATCGCCAGGGAGCGGCTGAATTCCAAAACCGTGGAAGAGGCTGTGGGCAGGGCGATGGATAAGCTGAAAGGCTCCTATTCCCTGGTGATCATGTCCCCAAGGAAGCTCATCGGCGTAAGGGATCCTTACGGTTTCCGGCCTCTCTGCATCGGGAAAAGGGACAATATGTGGCTGCTTGCCAGCGAGAGCTGCGCCCTGGATACCATCGGGGCCGAATTTGTGCGGGATGTGCTGCCGGGAGAGATTGTGACTATCTCCCCGGAAAACGGTCTGGTGTCCGATATGAGCCATGCCCTCCCTAAGGCAAAAGAGGCAAGATGTGTGTTTGAATATATTTATTTCGCGAGACCGGACAGCTTCTTAGACGGTATGAGCGTCTATGATTCCAGGATCCTTGCGGGAAAATTCCTCGCCATGGATTCCCCGGTGGACGCAGATCTGGTGGTGAGCGTGCCGGAGTCCGGCAACTGCGCCGCTTTAGGATATTCCCTGCAGTCCGGCATTCCCTACGGGCTTGCCCTGGTGAAAAACGCCTATGTGGGGAGAACCTTCATCAAGCCCAGGCAGAAGAACCGGGAGAGCAGCGTGCAGGTAAAGCTCAACGCCATCAGAGAGGCGGTGGAGGGCAAACGGATCATTATGATCGATGATTCCATTGTCCGGGGCACCACCTCCGACCGGATCATCCGGATGCTGCGGG
>CANPYG010000022.1 GCA_947588205.1 uncultured Acetatifactor sp.
GCATTTATAAGGATTTAATGTAACTGAAAACTGTATGAAATTGACAAGGTGCATACCTAAAAAATCAAATTGCTGTGACTAATAATCAACCAAACCAGAAAGGAGCATAACAAAATGTTGGATCAAAAAGCTTTTGGTGAAAAACTTCGTAATCATCGTAAAAGTCTGTCCTTGTCCCAGGAAGAGGTGGCGGATCAGGTGGGCATATCCCCTCAGGCGGTTTCTAAATGGGAAACAGGTGAATGTCTTCCAGACTGTTTTAATCTGGCATCCATTTGTAAAATATACGGCATTTCAGCGGATCTTCTGTTGGAAACGGAAACGGTTAAAGATATCGACCAGGTTGCGGCAAAAATAGAACAGCTTGCAGACGAATATATCTGGACGCAAAGCGGTCTGGGTCGTTATGACAGTACATCCTGGGATGGTCAAAAGACTTCCCATCGGGATCTGGGCGCAGATCTTTTGAAGCTTTGGAAGGGAATCTACTTTATCGAAACGGGCAACCGGGAAGTTCAGAAACGGGAAAAAGAGATGGGGAATCTTCGCATTAAAAGTGATTTCGGCTTAAAAATATGGGATGACGACGGCATTGTGGCAGTTGTCAGCAACCAGCTGCTTGACAGGCTGGATTCCATTGGGGAGAAGGAATATTCTCTCATGCAGACACTTTGCACCCGGGAAAGCATGGGCCTGCTCTCCGCTTTCCCGCGGGATGGGGTCGCCATCGGAAAAGCGGAGCTGACAGAAAAATGCGGCATAGAACCTGCTCGCCTGAACGATCTTCTCCTGACATTTTTGGAAGCACAGATCATCGAATTTGTCAGCAAGGGCAGACAATACCCTGTCAGCGGCTACAAGATTTCCGGTCATTTTGGGATTACGGCTTACATGGTACTCGCATCCCTGTTTATTCTTTCCAAAACCTCTTATACTGTGTCCGAATATCTGCCGGACGCCAGGCAATAATTTGTGTCGGAAATCAATAATTTGCGCAGAAAATCAATAATTGATGCTGGAAATCAATTATTGACGCCGGAAATTTGTTCGTAAATTTGCTCCCGCATGGATCGTATGGCGTTATTATTTGTTTCACATGAGGAAAGGATATCGAGTATCTTTTCTGCTTTGACCAGGTATGCGGGGTCATTTTCTGTTTCATAAAGGGCGTTCATTTGATGGGCCACTACCCAGGCAAGCGGAATGAGCGCCTCTTTTGCCGCCTTATGCTTTTCTTCGCCGCACAAAAAATAGACAAGAGCATTTTCCCGTGCCTTATAGAGATTGGGAAGCTTCTTTGCCTGCTCCAACGCCTTGTCGTATTCGCCGGCTTTCCAGTACGCGAAGCATATGTTATGCAGCGTGGCGCTGCGCACCTCAGAATCCTCCCCATAGCGGAGGATTTGCTCCTGTACCGCTATGGATTCCCGCAAATACCGGGCTTTTTCGACATCTGTACCGTCCAGTTTTTCAAGGGATGTGGACAGCTGAACCAGCAAAAGGGCATTATTGGGAAAGGTCTTCAGGGATTGGCGCATGAGTGCAACGTTCTCACTGTGCAGACCCTTTTTATTGTTTTCATCCCATATCCGGTTGATTTCATCGTACTGCTCTTTTTTTGCAATTTCGCCCACACCGAGCAGTTCATCGACACTGATCCCGAAGTAATTTGCTAACGCCGGCAGCATCGCGATATCCGGGTATCCGTCGTTTCGTTCCCATTTACTTATATGGATTGAAATGATACACCCAGATGCGCTGCCACTTCTTCCTGCGTCAGGTTGCGTTCCCGGCGCATCCGTTTGATGTTTTCGCCAATGAAAAGATTCATGGTAACCTCCGAAATTTTTTAATGAAAATTTTTATGGATTTTAGAAGCTTCTGAAAACATTATAGACGAATACATCCTGCATATTCAATAACCGCATATGCGACTTGATTCTACGGAACGTGGAAAAATTCTATTTTGTAAATTTCTATTTTTCTCCTTGAAAAAAGGGCGACCATGCTGCCGCCCGTAAGGAAGGTGTCCTGAGGGAACCCAAAAAGTTTTGTAGTTGCTGGAAGAACCTGAAAAAGTTTTCCCTTGACATTTCCCCTTTTCCACATCAAAATATAAGAGTCGGAACGAGGGAGTTTTCCTTGTTCCCGGAATTTGCATCGTACATAAATGATTTGCAATCTTACATAATGATTTGCAATCGTACATAAATGAATTGGGAAAAGAGTTGATTATTATGGAATCTGAACAGGCGAGAACCGACCGCCAATTTGAACGTATGACAAAAACGCCCGTACACCGGCTGATTCTGACGCTGGGGCTGCCTACCACCGTCAGTATGTTGGTTACGAACGTCTATAATATGGCTGATACTTATTTCGTCAGCACCATCAACACCAGCGCCAGCGGCGCCGTTGGGATTGTTTTTGCACTGATGGCCATCATCCAGGCTTTCGGCTTCATGCTGGGACAGGGCTCCGGAAGCTGTCTGAGCAGGAAGTTGGGCCAGAAGCGTTTGGAGGAAGCCCGGACCTACGCCGCCACCAGCTTTTATCTGTCTATCCTCTGCGGTCTCGTCATTACCGTACTGGGTCTCACATTCCTGACGCCCTTCATGTACCTTCTGGGCAGCACGGATTCCATCCTGCCCTACGCCAAGGATTACAGCATTTTCATCCTGTTAGCGGCTCCCGCCATGACCTCCAGCTGCGTTATGAACAATATTCTGCGCTATGAGGGCAAAGCCGTCTTTGCCATGTTCGGTCTGGCCTCCGGCGGAATCCTGAATATTTTCGGGGATTATTTGCTGATTCGGCATTTTTCCATGGGAATTGCGGGCGCCGGCCTTTCCACCGCCGTCTCCCAGTACATCAGCGCCGGAATCCTGCTGGCGCCCTTCTTATTAAAGAAAGTACAGACAAATTTTCATCCGAAATACCTTTCCCGGAGGTTTGCATACGTCCGGGAAATCGTCGTGGTGGGCTTTCCCAGCATGATGCGCCAGGGTCTGACCAGCATTTCCGTCATGATCCTCAACCAGTGCGCCGCCGCATACAGCGACGCGGCGGTGGCGGACGCCGTCATCGCCGCCATGAGCATTGTTTCCAGGGTCATCAATTTCCTGTTCTGCATTGGCATCGGTATCGGTCAGGGATTCCAGCCGGTCAGCGCCTTCAATTACGGCGCCGGCCGCTATGATCGGGTAAAGGAGGCATGGCGCTTCACCTGGTTGTTTTCCACCGGCGTGATGGCGGTCATGGCCCTGATTGGTTTTATCGGCGCCGAGCCCATCATCCGCGCCTTTCGGGATGATCCGGAAGTGATCCGCGCCGGCATCCCCGCCCTGCGGATGCAGTGTGTGGCGCTTCTGGTGATGCCCCTGTGCTTAAGCGGCAACATGTTGTTCCAGAGCATCGGTAAAAGCGGGCAGGCCATTTTTCTGTCCAGCATCCGCAGCGGACTTTTGTTCATCCCCATCCTCTTAGTCACAAGCCGTCTCTTCGGGCTCTTTGGGATTCAGATGTCACAAGCTCTGTCGGATCTTTTGTCCGGCTTCATCACCGCCCCAATGATCTATCGGTTTTTCAGGCAGCTGTAGCGTTCTTGTCAGCCTTGCAGTCTGGCGGCGAAGTCCGCCATGGCTTTTATGTATTTGATTTGGAGAAAGTATAAAAAATCTTTTACTACCACTTCCCATCTCTCCAAAGCTACCGCTTCCCGTATCTGCGTACCTCCCTGCAGACTTCCCCCGACAGGGCGAGCAGGCAAATCAGATTTGGCACGGCCATAAGTCCGTTGCAAATATCCGAAAAATCCCAGACCACATCCAGGGCACAGACTGCCCCAATAAAAGAAACAAACCCATAGAGGAATCGGTATATGATACAGAATTGCGGTTTTTTTACCAGAAATTCAAAAGCTTTTTCCCCTTGATACGCCCAGCCGATAATCGTGGCAAGGGCGAAAAGGGAGATCCCGATACTGACCAGCACTTCCCCCATGTCGCCGAAGGTGGTGGCAAAGGCTTCTACAGTAAGCCCCGTTCCGGTAAGGGGTTTCCCGCTTTCATCCAGCTTTCCCAGCGCTCCGGAGCAGGCAAGCACAAGACCTGTTATCGTGCAAATAACGACGGTATCCAGAAAAACTCCTGTCATGCTGATATATCCCTGTCTGACCGGATCGTCCGTTTCGGCGGCAGCGGCGCTGATCCCGGCAGCCCCCAGACCGGCTTCGTTGGAAAAAACGCCCCTGGAGACGCCCCAACGAAAGGCCTGCAGCCCATTTGCTACCAGGTGCCCGCCCGCTCCTCCCGCTACAGCCCTTGGGGAGAATGCCATAGTGAGAATCATCCATAGGCCGCCCGGAATATTTTCCCAGTGCAGGAGAATCACAGACAGGGAACCCAGTATGTAGAAGATTGCCATTGCGGGAACCATAACCCGCGTTACCTTTGAGATGGCGGAGATCCCCCCAAGCACTACCAGAATTGTAATCAGGGTAATGACCAGTCCGGTCAACGGACGGCTGACCTGAAAAGTTTCTTCCATCACGGAAGCGATGGAATTGGATTGCGTCATGTTCCCCATTCCAAAGGAAGCGAACACCGCAAACAGGGCAAAGGCTTTTCCCAAGATTTGCCCGAGGCCTTTTATGGGAAAGGCTTTTGCCAATGTATACATGGGTCCTCCTACGGGCTCGCCTTTTTCATTGCGGGTTCGGTATTTTACGGATAAAAGGCTTTCCGAAAGCTTGGTGGAAAGTCCGATCAGGGATGAAAGGATCATCCAGACCAAAGCCCCGGGACCGCCCAGCACCATAGCTGTCGCAACCCCCACAATATTTCCTGTGCCGATCGTGGCTGCCAGCTCCGTCATCAGTGAAGAAAAAGGAGAGATTTCTCCCTCCTTTGTTTTGTGCTCTGTTTTGAACTTTGTTTTGTGCTTTTTCTCATGCTTTCCCGAGTTATCTTCTTTTGCGCCCAATGCGCATTTAAGCGCCCAACCCAAGTTGCGCAAAGGTAGAAAATCCATATTGACCATCAGAAAAATACCGGTTCCCAAAAGTAACGTCAGAAGAACCGGTCCCCAGATCCAATCATCTATCTGTCTGATCAAATTATTTACAGCTTCCGCACGAATCATCTATAGAACTCGCCTGTTCCAAGAGTTAGTACATTATATCCATGCCGTTTTCCTTTTATGTCTTTTCAACCCTTTTTCACCCCTTTTTTTCAACCGAATCCCCGGATATCATGTCCAGGGCCTTCTCTGCAAGCTCTTCCAGATATTCCTCCAGCGTCAGGTCATGCTCCATGATATAGGTGGCGGCTTCCACCCCTACATATCGGTAATGCCAGGATTCATAGGTGATGCCGGTCACATCCTCCCTGCCGTCCGGGTATCTTAAGATAAAACCATACTCCGCGCAGTGTTCATGGAGCCAAAGGGTTTCATCCGTAACAGCCTGTTTCGCATTCAGCAGTTGATAATCCAGGGCGACGATATCAAAGGCCAGCCCAGTGGAATGCTCACTGTAGCCGGGCGGCATAGTCTGCATCGTCACCTCATCGTATGCTTCCTGATAGCTGTAGCCCTTTTTCATAAGTTTTTCGATATCCTCGTCCAAAAGCTCCTGCTGGCGCTTTACGGAACGATAGGAGGAACAAACTTCAAAGGCGAGCCCCTCCTTTCTCCCTGCCTTGAGCATGGCGTTAAGAGGGTCATATGCCACAGAGGCAGCACGGTTGGTTTTATCGCTCAAAGTCATCAGTTCCACTTCATAATCCTCCGGCAGCTTATGATCTTTATTCACCAGAAGCAAGAGGGGGTTGATCGTCCAGATCCAAGAAAGATCCTCCTCCGATAGGAAAGCGTCACCGGAATTCTTGCCGCCCTCTGGTCCGGTTCCAGATCCTTCCCCGGAATTTGCTGCGGATGAGGGACCGGTTTCTCCGTTTCCCGGATTCCCATTTTTTCCATTCTCAGAGCCGTTCTCCTTAATCGCAGAGCTCTCGTTCATAGCGGCATTTTCTTCCTGGGAAAGATTTCCATTCATATTCTGGGCATTGCCGTTAGCAAGCAATGCCTGCTCTTCCATTTTCTCCCTCATGGTAATTCCACCCAGGAAATGTCCCGCTGCAAATGCGCCTGCAAAAAAGATCAGAAACAACAAAATCCTGATGCAGAAATAAAGGAACGCCCGTTTTCTATATTTTTTTATGATCTGCTCTCTTCTGCTCCCTGACATCGGTTTCCAATCCCTCCCTTTTTGTCTCCCTTATTCCCCCTGCCAGTAAGGAATACCCTTGACCTCCTGGGGGAGCAGGTCCGCGATTTCCTGAATTCCCATACAGACGGCCGGGTAATCGATCCCTGCCCGGTAATGTACCTCATTATAATCCGTTGCAAAGCTGATGACGCAGGTCAGGCTGCCCTCTTCATATTCCATATCGCCAAGCAGCTTATGATCCTCCCAGCGGAATCTGTTGGATACTTCCTTTACCCTTCCCATGCCGCGGTCAAATACCTCATATTCCTCGATCGGGTATCCCAGTTCTTCAAAAGCATTGACGACCTTCTGGGCGATCCCATCGCCGGCAAGGTAATAATCGTCAAGGAAACGATACAGAGATATAAAAGAGGAACTCTCCCTGGCGGCCACAGTCATATCTCCAACCTCATTGTCCTCCGAGTTAGAAACAGCGTCATAGAACTCCTTGCTCAGGGCGCTGTAGGCTTCCATATAATAGATTGTGCTGTCCTTCGCATCCATCACGATCCTAAGCAGCCCCCAATTCGGATATGCAAATTCCAGGTAACGGCACAAAAGCGTTTCACCCCCTGCTGCATTTGCGCCATAGATTACATAATTTCCGAAAGCATGGAGCTCATACCGGGATATCTCAAAAAGCTCGCCCATACTGTCGTCTTCAAAAAAGCTTGCCAGGACCCAGAACATCTCCTGCCCGTCCAAAGACTTATAGATTTCTTCCAGATCCTTTTCTGAAATCCCCTTCCCGGTATCGGCTGCCACAATATAATACTGATTCCCGGAAGCAATGCCCTTTGCAAAAGAATTCAGCCTGCTTCCCCTGTTCAGGTCATATTCCAGATTAATGGCTTCATAATCGACGCCCGTCCTGTTCTGAAATACATAATTTTTTCCCGTCTGCCTGTCCAGAATCCCCATTACAATTCCCGGCATCCAGAAGGCGCCGGATACAAAGAACAGAACCAGCAGGACGCACAGAATATATTTCCCGGCACTCCCGATTTTCATAGAAATGTTCCTCTTTCCATATAACTTTAACCTACTGCCTAATACCCCTCTGTAGCTGTAGCCGCTCACGAATACGAATTTAACTTACCGCCCAACACCCGCTGCAAGCCATCGTTCACGGCAAGCCATCGCTCACGGATTCAAGGGGATTATGATCCGCACCACTGTTCCTTCCCCAAGCCTGGAGTCTATGCGCATTTCCCCGCCGTGGAGCTTTACGATTTTCTGGCAAAGGGCCATTCCGATACCGGCGCCCCCTTCCCTTCTGGAACGGGACTTGTCCACCATGTAAAAAGCCTCCGTAATACGGGAAATCTCCTCCTTGGGGATTCCCCTGCCGTTATCCACGACCTTGAATTCATATTCCTCTCCGGCCCTTGTACCCTTTAAAAGGATGAATCCCCCGGGCTCCACCGCCTTGGAAGCATTATCCAGCAAATTGTACAGCAAGGACAGAAGCAGGTCTTTATCTCCTGACAGCCTGGCTTTTTCCAGGGCGATCTTGCCGTTGATCTGCTTCTGGTCAAAAAGCGGGCGCATGGTATTGCGGATATTTTCCTCAAGCTCCTTCGTCTGGATAGGTCTTTTTTCCAGCTCCTGCTTATCCATGCCCACCAGCTCCAAAAGCTTATGGGACAGACTTTCCAACCGTTTCCCCTGACGGAAAATGTAATAGGCGGACTCACTTTTTTCCGCCTCAGTCAACTGCATGGTGCCCAGCATGTCCGCATAGCCTATGATGGAAGTTAAAGGGGTCTTCAGCTCATGGGCAAAAGCGGCTGTGAAATCTTCCTGCTGCTTTGCTTCCAGTTCCTTTTGCCGGGCTTCCTCTTCCTTCCTTCGCGCCTCTTCTTCCTTTTCCTTCATGCGCTCCACAAGGGCGTCCGCCATTCTGTTGAAGTTCCGGGAAAGCTCGCCGATCTCATCCTGGGAATGGTTCACGGCCCGCACATCCAGGTTGCCCCGGGCAATATGCCTTGCGGTAAAGGAAAGCTCCCTGATCGGTCTGGTAATATACCGGGACAGGATAAAAGTGATCAGGATGCTTATCACTAAAAGCAGCACCAGTACAAAACGGTATTGGTTCAGCAATACGCTTCTGTCCTCAAAAATGGACGTAATATCCTTACAGACCGCCAGGTACAGTACGTTCCCCCTGCTATCGATTCTGACGGAGGACAAAAGATAATGATGCGCCCCCTCTTCCACAACATGTCCGCAATAATTATAATCTTCCGTCAGCATGGACTGCATTTTTGCACACTCATCCTGCAGGAGTGTTTCCTCAGAAGAAAAGTTTCCAAATACCAGTTGGTTCTCTTCATTAAAAATATAATACCGGTGATTTTCCTTTGTCAGACTGCCCATAACGGATTCTGTGGCCTTCCTCAGGGCATATTCATCTCCGTATTCCTCAGGAATGGAATCATAAGCCATTTCAAACACATACTGGAACATCTGGCTCTCCACGCTGCCCTGCTCCATCTCCCTGTTCAGAAGATTTTCAAAAAAGGAAGTCAGGATCCAGACCCCGAACACCGCAAAAATCACGGCAAGAAGCGATATCATCGTAAAAAAAAGCTTATCTGAAAATCTCATACAAACTCCCTGGCATTTTTCGAGAATGTCCGTTCCTATTACGGCTTTCCTGCGCATCCGTTCCCGTCACGGTCCGTCTACTGCAGCCGGTAACCCACCTTGTACACCGCTACCAGGTGTTCCTCCCAATGCAGCTTCTTTTTCAGCCTCTGCACATGAAGATCCACCGTCCGGCTTTGTTCCAGATATTCGCCGCCCCAGACATTTTCGTAAATCGTATCCCGGTACAGGGCGATGTTCCGGTTTCGCACAAACAGTAAAAGAAGGTCGAATTCCTTCATGGTAAGGGGAACCTGTTCCCCATTCTGGACTACAGTCCGGGAAGCGGTATCAATGGTGATATCAAAGATTTCCATCAGCTTCTCAGCTTTATTGTACCGCCGCAGCACCGCTTCCACCCTGGCTAACAGTTCTACGATTTCAAAGGGCTTGGGCAGATAATCATCCGCCCCCATTTTAAGCCCCTTCACCTTATTCTCCGTACTGGACAGGGCTGTCAGGAAAATCACTGGAATCTCCAACCCTTTTGCATACTCCATCAGCTCATATCCATTGATCCCAGGAAGCATGATATCCAAAAGCACCAGATCAAAATGCTCGTTCATCATCAGATCCGCAGCTTTCTCGCCATCCAGTGCGCATACACAGGAATAACCCGCTTTTGTCAGATTGATCCTGATCAGATTGGAGATCGGTTCCTCATCCTCTGCCACCAATATTTTAATCATTTCATCTCCCTCTCCCATAGCTTTAATATGATCTTATATTTTCCGGCACTGTGGACGCGTCCGGCACGATAGGCATGTCCTCCGCCGGCTCTCCGATCACAAAATCGTCCGAATATATATCATCGAAAGCCTTGCTCATTTGGAGCATGGCCATATATTCTCCGTCCACATATTTAAATATCCTGAACTTCAGGTGCTGCGTACTTCTGAAATCGCCATATACCGAAACATACCTGAGTGCAGCAATCACATCTTTATCGCCGTCCTTATCATAATCCGTCAAAAGGATACACTCCACGCCTGTACATTCCTCGTACTGGTCGGCGGATGGATCGAATTCAGCCATATACGGGAATGCGTAAACGATCTCCTCCCCCCTGGCAAGATAAAACATGGCGTCCTTTGCGGGAAGATAAGGGTTCTGCTGCATGCAGGAGATAAAGGTCACCTGCCCGAAATCATTCAGCTCCAGGTCAAAGGTCTGATCCTCCACAATCTCCATTTCGGAATAGGGAAGCCTCTCCAGCAGGAAAAACACGCCTTCCCAGTACACCCATATCACATCCTCGTTGCCATCCAGTAAAAATATCGTGGATCCGAAGGTATAGGCAAAGCTTTCATCGGATGGAGAGGTCATCGGAATCATCTTGACGGAATCCCTCTCCCCGATCCAATCGTCCATACTGACCTGGAAAGCCTCTTCCAGGGAATCCCTGTTGTCAAAGGCATAAAGTCCCAGGTCAAGCTGCCCGAAGGGTGTTATGTGACCGTTATAACAGAAAATATCCTCTGTCAAAAGAAGTACCGTATCCAGGTGGCTATAAATTTCTTCACTGCTGAGCGCATACACCTTGGAAGCCTTGAAATCCTTCACCTGATAGGCCCCGCCCTGAAAGCCGGCGATACTATTCTGCAAACCGCCTGCTTCCAAATCCTGGGCATCCGTTTCACCGGATGCCGTGCTTTCTGCCTCCGGACCATCCTGACGGCTGCAGCCGGACAGGAAAAGCAGCATCATTCCATATAAAAGTAAAAAAATCCAAAAACGTTTCATTTAACCAGTCTGCCTTAAAGATGTATCATTTTTGTATCTATTTTATACGCTTTTTCTTACGGTTACAAGAGAAAGTTGCACACTATCGTCGGTGCAACATACTATAATATTAACAATAACAACCTTTTATGAAAGGAAAATCATGCAGGATTATCGTTCTACCGAACAATGTGACCAATTCCCGGTTGCCATGGCATATGTTCCCTGGCAGCGTTTTAACGGAATCAGCGAGAATCTGGAAGAAGCCTATCAGACGGGCACCATTTTCCCTGAGCTGGATCTGCCTTTCACAGGAAGGAGATGCGTATCATGAATCAGAAGGAACAGATGTTTTACGAGATCGGCATCGTTGATTTCGTAGTCGTTGAGCTGACTGAATTCCTGGACACCCATCCTTCCAATCAGGAAGCCCTGGAATATTTCAACCATTATTCCAGGATCAGGAATCAGATGGTGGAGGAATTTTCCCGGAAATATTTCCCCATCACCGCCAATTATGCAAGATGTGACAATGAATGGACTTGGGGCTCCGCCCCGCTTCCATGGGAAGGAGGATGTTAGTCTATGTGGATTTATGAGAAAAGACTGCAGTTCCCTGTCAACATTAAGGAGCCTAACGCGAAGCTGGCGCAGGTCATCATCTCCCAGTTCGGCGGCCCTGACGGGGAACTGTCCGCCAGCATGAGATATCTTTCCCAGCGCTATACCATGCCCTATAAGGAAGTGGCGGGGCTTCTTACCGACATCGGTAGGGAAGCCCCTAAAATGCTCCATTCTGCCGGACAGCAAATAAGGGTGACGAATGACGACATTTTATTCAGCCACAAACTTCCATTTGTATGGCAGAAATTTTAAATAGACGTCCATGTGATCGCGGTCGTACACAATTATCTTATCTAAAATCTGCCTGTAAAACTCATCCTCGTATTCCATTCCTCCCATCATTTCCAGGACGGCATCCCTGATTTCTTTTATTCGGTTTCGCTGCCCGGTCAAAGCGTCCTGCATATCGGTGTTTTGGGAAATAAGCTGTAGATTGACGATTTTTTCTTCATATTTTACCCTGGCAGCAGTAAATTCCTCTTTTGTGATTTCTCCGGATAAATATAAATCAATCAGCCGGATTTGCTTGTTTTCGAGATCCTCGACCTGCGCTTTGATTTTTTCGGGAGAGAGCTCTTCCGCATCCAAGGCAACGATGGAATAGATGATAGAAAGCAGATCATCCGCTGTTTTCTGCCTGTTGTATCTTAATCCCTTCGTCAGCAGGCACATGACATGGATCAGGTCCTCGTTCCGGATGCCCTGTCCCACACAGCCCGCCTGCTTCCCTGTTCCATCAACGTGCGGGGCGCCGTTCCTAGAGGCTTCCAGACACCGCCATGCTTTATATGTGCTCCCGTCCGGGCGGGTCTTATACCTTGCCACATAGCCCGCGCCACAGCATCCGCACTTGATTTTGCCTGAAAATAAATAGCGGTCACTGTATTTTTCCCTCCCTTTCCGCCCTAAGGAGCGTTCCTCTAAAATCCGGTTGGCCTCGTCAAACATCTCACGGGAAATGATGGGCTCGTGATGATCCCTGATAATGACGAACTCTTCTTCTCCCCGGTTATATTTCTTCTCATGGGAAAGGAAATCCGGGGTATAGGTTTTTTTCTGTACCAAATCCCCGCAGTATTTTTCATTGCGGAGAATACGGAGAATCACAGTATTCTGCCATTCCCTCCCCCGCATCGGTACGATCCCCTCCTCGCGGAGCTCACGGGCAATTACATGGGTGCCTTTCCCCTCCACAACAAATTTATGGAAAATAAGCCGCACAATCTTCGCGCCCTCTTCATTGAGGTACATTTTGCCCCCACGGACATCGTATCCGAGCATGTCCCTGCCAAAAACCACGCCCCGTTCCATCTGGCGTTTCTGACCCCATTTCACGCGCTCCGAGGTCTTCCGGCTTTCCTCCTGTGCGATAGAAGACATAATTGCAAGGCGAAGCTCGGCGTCACTGTCTAAAGTATTGATATTATCATTCATAAAAATTACACCCACGCCGCATTTCTTCAGCTCTCGGGTGTAATAAATACTATCAAGTGTATTTCTGGCAAACCTTGATATTTCTTTTGTGATGACCAGATCAAATTCGCCATTATGGGCACACGCTATCATACGGTTAAATTCCCTGCGCTTTTTCGTATTGGTGCCGGAAATTCCTTCATCGGCAAATATTTCATATAATTCCCAGTCAGGATTATGCTCGATAAACTGTTTAAAATAACGTCTCTGACTTTCAAAAGAATTGGCCTGATCTTCATGATCCGTGGAAACCCGGCAATAAGCTGCCACCCTTTTTTTTCGACCGTTTCTCTTTTGCCCCTGGTTTATGGATTCATGCCTGTCCATTCTCACGCCTTTTCCCAATAAGCATTTATTCAGTCTTCAGATAACGATCTTCAAGCGCCGCCAAACGTTGTTTCCGCTAAGAAACATTCAACAGCCTTCTCTAAGGAAATTATTCTCCATATAGGATCTCGGTTCCTCGCTCCGGGTAAAGCGTATCATCGAACACATAATAATTCGGGTGCTCCGGATACGATTCGGTATATGCCTGTACCTGTGCATCCGTCTGCATAAAACAACGATAATGGTCTCCGTTCCTGCGGGGACTGCTGTCACAGTGATACCAGCCATCCCCCAGATTGACAAGATTCCACCAGTGATCGCTCGTTCCTCCGACCCGGCGTATTTCCATTGTCTCTATTCCACATTTTTCCAGAAGAATTGTAAAAGTCGCATAATACACATAACAATCCCCGCACTTGTCATGTAGACCTTCAAAGGCCCCGGCATAAATCGTGCGTTCCCCGGCGGAATAGGAATACCGTATTTTTGTCCTGCACCAGTTCCAAAGCGCATAACAGATATCCCACTTTGTCATGTCGTCAGTCACAAGCTCTCCGATCAATGCA
The DNA here is from genome assembly GCA_947588205.1 of uncultured Acetatifactor sp. Classification (GTDB taxonomy): domain Bacteria; phylum Bacillota; class Clostridia; order Lachnospirales; family Lachnospiraceae; genus Acetatifactor. Next base: position 13,630 of record CANPYG010000022.1, read on the forward strand.
TCTGCAAGCTCATCTACCTCTTTTTCCAGATCTGACCGTTCCAAAACATATAATATGATCTCTTCTTCCGAAACGTTGCCGGAAGCGTCCGTCGCCACATAACGAACCGGATATTCCCCCTCCTTTTCCAAGTCCACACTATCATTCTTTATTTCAAGGGAAATCTCCCCGTCCGCATTATCCGACAAGGTAATCCCTTTTCTATAGGAAACCGAGTCCCCCACATAGATAGTCAAATCCTCCGCCCCCAAAATAACCGGAGGCGTCGTGTCCACGATTTCCACAGTAACTCCCACTGACTGATCGCCGCAACAGAGCGAAAGCTCATAAACAGCTCCTGCTGCCCGCATTTGCCCTTCTGTCAGCTCCGGAATAAGCACTGCATCCTCCGGCGCATCCTCCGGGTCAAAAAATACCCTTACATCAAGGCTGCCTCCCGCCTCAACTGTCGCCGCATTTCTTTTGATCCCGATAGTCGGTTCCACAGACCTGACCATCATAACAGATTCCTGCGCAGGCGGCAGATCCTCCAAACGGGTTTCCGTTTCCATCGCATCTTCATCTTCAACCACTGGGATAGCTTCATCCGCCTGTTCCAGGACAATCTTCACACATATACAGAAACAAACCAGGAATACGCCAATACATAGCGATCGTTTTATCCTACTGTGCCTCATGCCATTCTTTCGCTTCCTCTGATGTTCACATTTCAAGTTATCTTAACACAACTGATACTAAGTGTCAATAAATCCACTTTTCTCTTCGGTTATGTTGTTACAGTTCAGCCAGCCGCCCAATATGATGGAAAATCGTGCTTGCACGAATTTTCCATCATGTTTGGCAGCTGAGGGAGCGCCATTTTATGAGCAAAGGTAGTCGCGAAGCGACGGACAGCGCGTAGCGCGGCTTTGCGAATGGCGCGGCTGAACTGTTCTTTGGTTATGGCATTTTTGACTGTACTGGTTTTCAAGCTGGTCCAAACAGCGTTCCCGCTGCGTGCAGGTCAATAGCCTTCTCTTCTCCAAAGAAAAGAGGATGCCCTTTTGAATATTCAAAAGGAACGCTGCATATTCCTGTCCATCCAAATCCGGAACAGGGTCGCCCGCATAAATAAATTCTCTATGCTTCAGTTGCCAACACCTCCCTCGTTCTCAATAAATATATGAACCTGTGCTTGGCCCATATAACGAGGGGGCTAATCCCCTTTTTATGCGATTCTATCTATGCAATTCTATCTATGCAGAGGACCTTATGAGCAAATCAGCAGTGAAATACTCCCTGGCAAATGATCATTTCGGGAGCCCAATGATCATGTACAATCTATTGTTTTCGTACCTGGCCGCTATGGTTCCTTCCATCTGTTCCATCAGGGTTCTGGCAATCGACAGCCCCAGTCCCGTGGACTTCCGGGCGGCTTCCACCGTATAAAAACGGTCGAACAGTTTTCCCACCTGTACTTGGTTTAAGCCGGAAGCCGTATTGGCGAAAATGATGGTGCCGGCTGCAGATAAAGTGATCTCCAGGTCGCCGTCGCTGTATTTTATGGCATTATTCAGGAGATTGGAAAACACCCGGAGCAGGGCGGAACGGTTTAACGTCCGCACCACCCTTTCCTCCGGGATCTGGACCACAGGCTCAATATTCCGTTCCTTTAACGCAGTGTAGAAAGATGCGATGCTTTCTTCCAGCACAGCGCCTACATTTACGGGCTCCACACTTTTATTGTTTTCCGCAGAAAGGATCATGGAATATTGGAAAAGCTCGTCGGTCAGCTGGGTTAAAAGCTCCGCCCTGTTGCGGATGATGCTAAGATACTGTTCCGCCTTACTGCTGTTTCCTTCTGCCCTCCCGGCTTCTTCCTCTTCTTCTCTTCCGGTTCTTTCTTCCACTTCCAACAAATCCAAATAGCTGCAGATGGCTGTCAGGGGCGTCCGCAGATCGTGGGATATATTCGTAATCGCATTCTGGAGTTCCCGGTTCCCCTGCTCAAAACGGTGTCTTTCCTCCCGCAGCTTCCGCAGCTGGAGGTTTAAGCTGTTCGCCAGGCGGCACATATAGCGGTCTGTGGAAGAAATGTCGATCAGGGTGTTTGTATTGGTGGAGAGTCTGTCGGCAAAAGCGCTCTCCATTTCCTGTGCAGCGCTTTGCAGCGCATATATTTTCAAGAGCAGCAAAATAATGACGACAGCCATAATGCCTACAAGTATCCATAACCACATTTCTACAGCCCCCTTTCGAACCCGCCTTCTTCACCGGATGTTTTTCTTTTTAAAAGCGTATAGCCCGCCCGCTGTTGTCACTGCCGTAAGAAATAGAGAGGAAAGCAACATCCGGACCGGACTGGCGACCTCCAGCCGCCACACCCGAAGCCCCTGTCCCGTGGGCAGAAAGTCAACGATAAAATCGTAAATCTCCCGCTTCCTTCCGGTGATATATCTCGGGTTGGGAGAAGCTTCCGTCATTTCCAGCCCGTTTACGGTGAGCTGAACGCCGCTTATCATTTCCGGCTCGCTGAGTCTGTTATAAACCAGGCTCGCCAAAAGCAGCAGCCCGATAAATAACAGGATGGAAATAAGAAACGTATTGGCTTTATTGGCCGACAGCATATTGATTGCCGTAAAGATAGCGGAAAACGCCAGGATAAACAGGACGGCAACAAACAGGAAAAGAACCAGGCGTAAAATTCCTATTTTCCAAAAGCCAAGGGCGGGAACAGCCACAAGGGCCGCGACCAGCCATACTAAGGTGATAAACAGGGTGGCAATAAAAGTAGTGAGCAGGCTCGCCAGGTAAATGCTTGTCCGGGTATGCCCGATGATGATCTTATTGCGGATGGTGCCGTCGTTGTATTCCGTTCCGAAAAACATACTGCTGCACAGGGAGCAGAACAGGCCGATGGATAATGCGAAATGAAAATAATACTTATCAATGGAATACTGATACTCCGACAAATCCATTGTGGCCTGCCTGCAGCCGTTCAGCATATAAGCAACCGCGTATACTAACATGGCCCCCATACAAAGCCAGAATATTTTATCCTTCCAGAGCCTTGTAAAATTTGAATGCAGTAGTTTTCTCATTCTTGCACCCCTCCTCCCACCAAACTCATGTAATAACTTTCCAGACTCTCATCCCGTTCCTGGGCCGAGATCAGCTCGCAGTTTTCCTTTGCCAGGGCTGCGCTCAGGCGGGAAAGATTCACTTTCGCGTAAACATCCGCCGACACATCGCTTAAAATTTGATAGTCAATTTCCATTTCATCCAAAACCCGGGCAAGAGCCTTTGTGCTGCTGACCTCCATGCGGATGCACTTCCTGCAGACGGCTTCCAGGTCATGGGCGCTAATCTCTTTTACCATGCGTCCGCCGTCGATAAAGCCATAATGAGTGGCAAATTTCGATAATTCATCCAAAATATGGCTGGAAATCAGAACCGTGATCTGTTTTTCCCGGTTTAGTTTCAGGATCAGTTCACGGATTTCAATGATACCCTGAGGATCCAGCCCGTTGGCAGGCTCGTCCAAGACCAGGAAATCTGGATCTCCCGCCAGAGCCACGGCAATTCCCAGCCGCTGGCGCATACCCAGGGAAAAGTTTCTGGCCTTCTTTTTCCCCGTCTGGTCAAGCCCTACCAGCTTCAGGATATCAAAAAGCCCGTCAAAAGAGGGAAGCCCCAGGATACGGTACTGCTGCTTTAAATTGTCTTCCGCCGTCAGGTTCAGATAGATGGCAGGGGTTTCCACCACCGCTCCCATCCTCCTGCGGGATTTCAGAATGTCCTTTTCGGTATTTTTCCTGCCGTACAGGGTATAATCTCCCGCTGTGGGCTCCTGCAGCCCGCAGATCAGGCGGATCAAAGTGGTCTTGCCGGCGCCGTTTTTTCCCACAATTCCGTAAATGGCTCCCCTGGGAACGTTCATGGTAAGATTGTCCAGCGCCTTGAAGCCCTTGTAGCTTTTGCCCAAGGCGTTGGTTCTGAGAACATAGTCCATATAGACATAACCTCCTTCACATTTGATGCCGCCATAATAGCAGACAACCGTAAAGAAAGCGGTAAAGAACACAGTAAAGATTCGGTAAAGAAAATGAAAAAAGGTAAAACTGTCCAAGGCTTAAAACGAAATGATTTTGCAGTCTACTTCAGCTTGAATCCGATTCCCCAGACGGCCTCAATGCAGTCGCCGCCCCCTGCTTCCCGAATTTTCCTCCGCAAATTGCTGATGTGCATTTTCAGGGAGCTTTCCGTACAGTCCGGGGTGTCCTGGCTAATCCGGTCTAACAAAAGGGATTTGGTAACCACCTGGGCAGGATTTTGCATGAGCATTTTCAGGATGGCAGTTTCCGTCCTGGTCAGCTTTACCCCTTTTTCGCCCGGACTTTTTTCACCTGGATCTTTTTCGCCTGACCTGTTTTCACATGGACTTTTTTCATCCAACGAAAGCATGTGGGAATCGGTATCCAGCCTGAGCATCTGATAGCTGAGCACATGGGCTTGTTCCTTACCCGGGGCATTGCGCAGATGGACGGCTATCCTGGCCAACAATTCCTTCGTATGGAATGGCTTTGTCACATAATCCACCGCCCCGCCAAGCAGCAGAGCCGCCTTTTCGTCAGGATCCTTCCTGGCGCTCAGGACAATGACCGGGATCCCTTTTATCTGGGGCAGCACCTGTTCCCCTTCTAAGCCCGGCAGCATCAGATCCAACAGGATCAGATCCGGCTTTGCCTGGGAAAGGACGAGCAGGGCTTCTGTTCCGGAATAGGCGCGAGAAACCTGATAGCCTTCCTTCCGGAGCGTCTCTTCCAGGGCGTTTCCAATATGAATATCATCATCAATGACCAGGATTTTCTTCATTTCTACCTCGTTCCATTCTGCTGTGTTTCTTTCTGTTGTGTTTCTTTTTGTTGTGTTTCTTTTTGTTGTGTTCCTTTTTGTTGTTTCCTTTGTGTTCCTTTTTGTCGTATTTCACAATTCTCGACCGCTTTCTGTATGGCAGAATATTCTAGATACAAAATGCAGCGTAAAGGGGAACGGTCTTTTTTCCATCTTCAAAGCCGAAGTTTTTCGCAGAAAGCTTGATGGCGTAATCGGGCTTGTAGGTATCCATATAGACCTTCAGGCTCTTAGCTCTTGTGTTGTCGGCGGATTTGACCTCAATGGGAATGAGTTTTCCTTCCCTCTGGATGATAAAATCAATTTCCGCCCCACGCTCGGACTCCCAATAATAGGTCTGATAGCCGTTTATGGTGAGCTGCACATTTACATAATTTTCCACCATGCCGCCCTTAAAGTCATTCAGCTCCTCCACCATGTAAAGGATATCGTTAGCCGCTAAATCCTTTTTGGCGGCAAGCAGCCCCAAATCGGAAACATAAATCTTAAAGGCGTCGATGTCACGATAGTTTTCCAAAGGCTTTTTTACCTGTTCCACCTTAAACACCTGCGACACGATACCAGTGAGCCTCAGCCATTCGATGGCATTTTCAAATTCGGAAGCCCTTGCGCCTTTTTTGATCAGTTTATACTGAAAACGGGTGTTCTTCCTGGAAAGCTGTACGGTGATATTGTCATAAGCAAGCCGCGTCTTTTTGATCTCATTCAGGTTATTGTACTTGCTCATGTCGTTAAGATAGCTTGCCAGAATGGTGTCCTGGGTATGGCGCACAAGGATGTAATCCCTGGTCTGGACAAATTGCATGACGCACTCCGGCATACCGCCCACAATCAAATACTGTCGATAAAGCAGCATCGCCGCATCATGCAAAGCGGAGGGCATCGGCGTGTCGGTCTGGAAGCACTTTTTAATCTGCTCTACTAAAGCGTCTTCCCCCAGCGCAAGCATGAATTCCTCCATGTCCATTGGGAAAAGGGTTTTCATGTCGACCTTGCCCACAGGGAAGGAAAACCTTGCCCGATTGACTGCAACTCCCAAAAGACTGCCCAACGCGACGATGTGATACCCGGGAGCATCCTCGCAAAAATACTTGAGCGAAGTCAGCGCCCGTTCACAAAGCTGCACCTCGTCAAAGACAATCAGCGTTTTTTCTTTGACGATGGTTTGCCCAGCGATATGCGATAAAATAGGGATCAGATAATCTGGGCTGATGTTTTCCTCAAAGGTTTCCGAGAGCTTCGGATTGGTTTCAAAGTTGAAATACGCCACATTCTCATAGCGTGTGCGCCCAAACTCCAAAAGGGAATAAGTCTTGCCCACTTGCCTTGCTCCCTGCAGGATCAGCGGCTTGCGGTGTTCGCTATCTTTCCATGCTTCTAAAAAAGCCATGATTTTTCGGTACATAAATAACCCTCCTTTTCAGAAGTCACTTATAGGATAGCAGATGTTCGTGTAAAAATCAATGGATATTTTGCGAATATTCGCATTAAATTGCGCGAATATTTTTACCAAGCTCGCGCCGTCCGACACAAAGTTCATTCTCTTTGCGGGCTTGTCCGCCATTTTGGGCTTATGGAACATTTTCGATGCTTCTGTAGGTACGGAGGAACTGGCCCATATGGAAATCGTCAGCGCCATCATCTATCAGCTGACCAGGAACCTGTCCATGGAAGAGATCGAGAGAAGCGGTTTTGACAAGTATTATGTAGATCATACCTTAGGACTTTGGCCCCAGGCTGCAGGCGGAATCCCCTTCAATACCTGTGAATTCCAGGTAAAGGGCGATATCGTGACCGACCTGGTGGAGGATATGGCTGCCGAACAGAAAGCCCGCTCCACCTATGAGAATATCCTGAGACTGGTTGATGACCCGGATGTATGCGCACCCATCCGGTTCCTGCGCCAGAGGGAGATCGTCCATTTCCAGAGATTCGGGGAAGGACTGAGAATCACCCAGGATCACCTTGACAGCCGGAACTTCTACGCATTTAACCCGGAATTTGACCGCTGCAAGGACTGCGAAGGAACGCCGGTCAATAACGGCTGCTGTGGCTGATAATACCCTAATGCCCTTTTAGGCCATAACATTTACTGATAATGCTTCTGCATTTGCTAACAGTTTAGGGCTGCGGCAATCGGATGAATTGCACCGACTGCCGCAGCATTTTCCTGCATCTGTCAGGTTCCCTTTCACCCCCGTTTCTGCAGGGACCCCGGGAGCCGTCTCCTGATCAGCCTGTTTTTCAGCTTCGTCCAGTCAAAAGGAAAGAGCGGATAAAGATAACTCGTATGGGAAACAGTTTTGTTGCAGGAAAGCGACAGTAAGAAGATCAGGATCCCCGCCACATATCCTGCCAGCCCGAATATTGCCGTCAGGATCAGGTTCAGGATTCTCATAAATTTCAGTGCATAGCCCATCTCATAATTGGCCTGGGTATAATTTGCGATAGCGACAAAGGCCATATACAGCATGACTTCGGAGGAAAACCATCCGCTGTTGACAGAAAATTCCCCCAGCACCAGGGCCGCCATCACGCTCAAAGGAGTGCTCAGCATATTCGGCGTGTTTACGGAAGCCAGGCGCAGGCCGTCAATCGCCAGCTCCAGGATCAGGAACTGCCAAAGAAGGGGCACATTGGGCGGCTCCTTCAGCATGATAAAGGAAAAGGATTCCGGAATCCACTGTGGATGATCCATTAAAAGCAAAAAGGTCGGCGTCATGATATAAGTGAGAATGGCAATGAGGAACCTGGTAAGGCGCAGGTAAGTACCTGTCACGGGCGGGAAATAATAATCGTCCGCCTCCTCCACTACGTCAAAGGCTGTAGTGGGAAGTATCATGGCGGAAGGAGAATTATCTACCAGGATGACCAGGTTGCCCTCCAGGACTTGGGCTGCCGCCGTATCAGGACGCTCCGAATATTTGAATTTCGGAAAAGGATTGAACCAGTGTCTGTCGTAGAGACATTCCGCCAGGCTTTCCTGATTCATAGTCAGGGCATCCACCTGGATATTTTTTATTTTCTCTTCCACCTCCGCCAGGAATTTATGGTTCACTCTGGAATCCATATAGCAAAGCACAATATCCGTCTGGGAATAATCTCCCGCTTTCATCATTTTCATGCGGAGGTCAGTGCTGCGGATTCTCCTTCGGATCAGGGCGGTGTTGAATACCACGGTCTCCACAAAGCCGTCCTTGGAGCCGCGCATGACCTTGTCTTTTTCAGGCTCTTCCACGCTTCTGGCAGGATAGGTCCTGGCATCGATCAGCAGCGCCTTGTCGTAGCCGTCCACCAAAAGGATAAACACTCCCGACAAAACCGAATAAATAATGTTTTCCCACTGATCTTCCAGATCCACTTCTACATACGGGATGCCCTGTTTGGACATCTCATGGGCATTCTCCGGAAAATCCTCCGGCTTCATGTCCATAAAATACTGCAGCAGCTTCTGCATCGTATCGTCCTTGCAGAAGCCGTCCATAAAATACATGCAGGCTTCCCTGCCGCCGATGTAAATGATCCGGTATACCACATCAAAATTCGTATCCACGGCAAGCATCCGGTTCAGATACTGCATATCTGACTGGAAAGAACCGGATAATTTTAAATCTTCGTCCACACTGTTTTTTGCCACATTAAAACTCCCTTCCTACGGTTCACAATGATTGCTATATTGTGTCCGGGAAAGGGAGTTCTTATTCTTTTGTACTGTTGCATGAACAGCCTTTATCTTTTGTATGGGCAATACTCAATACTGCTGTGAATGTATTGTAAGGGGATTACCTTGAGGGCTTCCATAAAAGAAAGAAATACCTCTGTCAGATTCTCAAAATATTTACTTTGCAGATGTCGTGCTCCCAAATCCTCCGTTGCGAAGTCCCTGGGCATCGTCATCCACGGTAATGCCGTATTCCAGGAAAATTCCCTGCATAAAACCCATTCCCACGGAAACCTCCACAGTCTTGCCTTCCTTGGAATCGTTGGTCAGCTTGGTCATGATATGCCCTTCGTTGTCCGAATAAAAATAGTCGCTGTCAATAATGCCTACCGTGTTGTTCAACTGCAGACGGTACTTAAAGCCGAGGCCGCTTCTGGGATATAGCTTTAACACCCAATCGGGCTCCATCTCCACGCGTATCCCTGTGGGGATCTTGATCGTGGAGCCTGCAGACAGGGAAAAGGCAAAGGGCGCATAGAAATCATAACCTGCGCTCCCTTTTGTGGCGCGCTTCGGAAGCTCTATGGATTCATAAATATCCCGGATATCCTCATCTGTATATTCCGGGAAGTTATCCTTCATTGCTTCCAGGAACTGCCCGGGACTCACCTTATGAAATTTCGCAATCCTGCGCATCTTCTCGTCCTCCTGTCATTTTCTCCTCAGCTGTCTCAGGATCATCTCGGGATCTCTTTCAGAGCCTATCATGCAGTACACCCACATTCCGGCAGCTTGAAGGGGCCGTATCCCACATCCGTATTTTCCTCATAATCCGGGCTGTGCAGCACGGGAACAGATGGATCGTCCTTGGCTAGCGTGCGCTGTACATCGATCACTCTCTGATTCTTGCTTCCTTTCCAGAGAAGCTTCACATCCTTTTCCTCAACATGAAACTCTCCATCCACCAGCACGTCCACATACTTCATCATGGGGTAGTACATGATATTTTCCCAGGAATCGCCGGTATAGAGCCATATGGTCTTGTCCGGATACTTCTCCTTGATCTCAGCCATCAGCTTCCTCACGTCAGCCCGGTTGGCAGGATGCAGGGGATCTCCCCCAGAAAAGGTGATCCCGGAAATATAACTTTTATCCAGCTGTTCAAAAATCTCTTCTTTTGCCGCCTGGTCAAAGAAAAGACCGCCGTTGGGATCCCAGGTGACCGGATTCTGGCATTCCCTGCAGCAATGGTCACAGCCTGACACCCACAGCACGACCCGCAGGCCATCCCCGTTGAGCATGTCATCTTTGGTTATATTATGATACCTCATTTTTACATGCTCTTCCTTTCTGCGATCTCAGCCATCTTCGCCTCGTTCAGCCTGGTATCCCCATGGACACGGGAATAAGACAGATAACCGTTCATACGGTCTATCTTGGTCAGATTACGGCTGCCGCACTTCGGGCATACATCCATCTCAAGCTCCTGATGACCGCAGTCATCACAATAAGCCAGGGACAGATTCACCCCTTCATAGAAACCCATATCCATCGCACGGCGGATCAAAGTCTTTACTGCCTCTATATTATAATCGATCGGATACTTTACATACTGAATCTTTCCGCCATTGCACAGATCCCAGAAACGGTTTTCCAGATCCTGCTTCTGGATCGGCGTAATGTCCTCCGTCACATGGCAATGAAAACTGTTGCTCACGTATTCTCTGTCGGATACGCCCTCTACGATTCCGTATTTCTCACGGAACTGCTTCACCTGCAGACCGCAGAGGCTCTCAGCCGGGGTGCCGTAGATCGCATAAAGATTGCCGTCCTCTTCCTTGAATTCAGCCACCTTGGCGTTGATATGCTCCATGACCTCCAGGGCAAAAGCCCCGTCCTCCACCAGAGACTTTCCATTATACAGCTCCTGCAGCTCATTCAGGGCAGTGATGCCGAAGCTGGCAGTGGCAGATTTAAGCAACGGCTTAATCTTATCCCGAAGCTTCAGATGTCCGCCCAGGAACCCTCCCTCACAGTAAGCCAGCGGGTTCGTGGAAGCGCGCATCTCACCCAGATAGGCATAAGTACGGATGTGAAGCTGCCTGATCAGATTCAGGTAGTAATCCAGGACCTCATAGAAATCCCGGCTCTCCTTGCGGGACTTCGCCAGGATCATGGGCAGATGCAGGGAAACTGCCCCGATATTGAACCTTCCCACAAATACAGGCACATCCTGGTCATCCGCCGGATGCATGCCGCCCCTCTCATACCAGGGAGAAAGGAAGGCCCTGCAGCCCATAGGGGAAATGATCTTACCATAACGCTTATAGATGCTCGCGACATAACCCTTGCCTGTCAGACTCAGCCAGTCCGGATACATAGTCTTGGCAGAGCATCTCACGCCTGCTTCAAATACATCTTCCAGGGGCTTACCCGGTCCATGGAGATTCTCATCATACAAAAACACGATCTTCGGGAAAAGAACCGGCTTCTTGCATTCCGCCTTGCCCTGTCCGCGGCGCCGCACATTCAGCATGGCGATGGTGGCAAGCTTCGCAAATCTGCCTGTACCCGTACCGGCGGTCACGGTAATGAACGGATAGTCCCCCCGGCTGCTGGCAACGGTATTGAACTTATATTCCCAGCCCTGGAAGCCCTGTTCAAACTCCCGCACCACATCGTTATAGCTCTCTTCTTCCGCCTTCTCCTGGCTTACGCCAAGGCGCAAATACTTGTCCACGTTCCTTTTATAAGACTTCTCAGCATAGGGCTCAAGGATCAGATCCACGCTGGGCACAGTAAAACCGCCATACTGCTGACTGGCTGCGCTCAGCACAATATCACCAATGACATCAAAAGCAACGTCCAGGCTCTTCGGCTCGTTATACCAGATATTGCCCATCTCAAAGCCGCCAGTCAGAACGCTTTGCACATCAAAAAGACAGCAGTTCATGGTATCCCTTCTTGCCGACATATCATGTACATAAATGTATCCGTCGCGGCACGCCTGGATCTCCTCCGTGGTCATAAAGAACTTCTGATACAGCTCCTTATTCAGCTGATTAAAGATCAGGCTTCTCTTAGTAGAAACCAGCGCGGAATCCGTGTTGGAATTCTCTTTATCCCCGATATACATGATGGACTGGCTCTTCTTATAGACATCATCCAGCATCCGCACAAAATCCTGCTTATAGTTACGGTAGTCCCGGTAGCTCTTCGCAACAATGGGCTTTACCCGCTCTAAGGCGCTCTCCACAATGTTATGCATGACGGGAATAGGAATCTCCTCTTGTCCCATCTCATTCACCTTGTCCACAACGTACTGACAAATCTGACATTCTTCCTCCTGCGTGAACTTGGTGAGGGCACGGTAAGCGCTCTTGCCTACGGCATTGATCACCTTCTGTACGTTAAAAGCCTCCTTGCTTCCGTCCTTTTTAATCACGCAAACGTTGCCTTCTGGCTTAAATGCTTCGCTATAATTCACTCCACTTGTTGTTGCCGACTGAAAACTACTGCTCATAATAATCCCACGCCTCTTTCATTTCTTCAAAAACGGCACCAAAACACAAGATATTGTGTCTGTCGCACCGCTAGGTTCATAAATGTTGTGTGTACGATACTCAGTATATGAAAAAACTTTTTGCTTGTCAATGATTTAAAGATAGAAAAAATAACTAAAAATAGATATGAAAAATTGGAGAATTTTACGAGAGATGATATTCCTGTTTTTGACTATACGAGTCAAAATGACTCCTTTGGTCAATTTGGATGCGAGTTATCCACACTCTTACCATCCATCCCCAGAATCCCATAAATCTGGTGCAGATCGCTGATCTCATAGTCCGGTACCCATTGACTATTATTTACGCTGCCTTCCGGGCGATACCAGCAGGTCCTAAGCCCCGCATTCACGCCGCCTTTGATATCGCTGGTCAGGGAATCCCCTACCACAAGAATCTTTCCCCTGTCCTTTTCTTCTACTTTCTCCAGACAGCGTTCAAAAAATACCCTTTCCGGCTTGGAACAGCCGATTTCTTCTGAAATAAAAATATCCTTCATCCAGACGTCCAACCCTGAAAGCTTCAGCTTATTGCGCTGGGTCAGCGTAACACCGTTGGTAATCACATACTGCTCGACACGTCCTCTCAGGGACTTGATGACCTGAATGGAATTATCCACATAACGGTAAATATTACCGAGCTCCATCTGATATTCCCTGCAAAATGCTTCCAGATTCACATCCTCGATTCCAAATTCCTGAAACAATGTGGTAAAGCGCCCGGTCAACAGCTGTGCCTTTGTCACTTCTCCCAGCTCCAGGCGCTTCCAGTAGGAATCGTTGATCTTATCATAGCGCGAAATGATCTCGTCTGTAATCGAAAGCCCTGCGGAGGCAAAACACTTCGTCAGGGCATAGGTCTGGGAGTAAGTAAAATCCAAAAGGGTACCATCCACATCCCAAAGAATCGTTGTGATCATATTATGACTCCGTTCCATGCCCTGAGGCTTCTTCCTGCCTGTCCTTTCTCTTGCGGAGGGCGATCCCAAGAGCAATTCCGGCTGCCATCAGTCCTGCCGCTATGATCAGCAATAACAAATACGATAACAAAGAATTTATAAATGCCATCTTTTCCTCTCTTTCACTTCGCCTGCAGAATTGCGTTAAATTTCCATCTAAGCTACAGTATAACAGGAAAACACATGTTCGTCAAGCCGATTTCAACGAATTACACGTCAATTCCAGCTCCCTGTCCGGATAAAATGCTCCGCCTGGCCGACGGCCTCCTGAATGATCTTTTCATCATATCCCATAAGCTCCAGAAGCTTAATGGCGTTTCTGGTAGTCGCTTTCCCGCTCATAAGCTTGTAGTTGAAGAAAATATCCCCATCCCTGATCTCTTCCTCAAAGTGATAGTTATTGTATTCCTCCTTCAGCAGTTCGGTCAGCTCGATATCATGTGTAGCAGCAAAACAAAGAATATTTCTGCCTGACAAGCTTTTCAGTATCTGGGTGGACGCTGCGATCCGTTCCACCGTATTGGTTCCCCGCAGCACCTCGTCCACAAAGCACAGGAGCGGAACATCTTCCCCTGCGGAAGCATCCAGAATCCTTTTTAAGGATTTGATCTCCACGATATAATAGCTCTCCCCGCTTCCCAGATCATCGCGTAACGCCATGGAAGAAAGGACACGGAAAAAAGGGGCCTCGTAGCATCCAGCCAGACAGGTGTGTATGGTCTGTGCCAAAATGGCATTTAACGCCATTGTTTTCAAAAAAGTAGATTTCCCGGAAGCGTTCGACCCTGTAAGCAGCACGCCCCTGTCGGTGGAAATACTGTTCTTGACAGGTTTCTGAATCAAAGGATGATACCCTTCTTCAAGCCTGATCCTGCACTCTGGGACAAAATCAGGTATGCACCATTCGTTTCCAAGCGCATGCTCAATGGAGCTGCGGTACGCGGCGATGCAGATGGAGGCCTCCACATACCCGACCTCCCCGATCAGCACGTCAATATCCTCAAGATGCTTGTTCAGTTCCGATAACATCCTGTTGAACACGATGATATCCACATGAAAGACCATCTTGACATAATCAATCAGGATTTCCAGCGGGTTGCCGGTCGAACTGATACCGCCGCCCGAAAGCGCCCAGAAGGAACCGCTGCGCATCGAGGAAAGCCTCGCTTTATGCTTCTTTATCCGTTCCCACTCCTTTTCACAGGGTGGGATCGGAAGTCTGACCAGCGTATCGCAAACATGAAGCAGGCGCATGATATAAGCAAAGCTCACGATATAGGGCTCGATTACGCTCTTTTCCTTATAATATGTGACGATATTATAACAAAGTAAGGATACGATCCCTACAATTCCCACTGAAGGCAGGAAAAAACAAAGCACGATAAGAACGGCAATCCCCAGAATGGCCGCAATATGCTTCATATTGGAACGCTTTCCCAAATCCCCCAGATACCGCAGATAATCGTATAGGGAATAATTCCCTGTAGTGCCCAGCTGATCCATCAAAAGCTCCACATCCACCCGTCGTCTGGCGTTTTCATCAAAAAACTGGACCATTTCCTCCAGATGCAGGAGTTTGTCCGGATCCGTTTGGGGCGTGCGCAAGATATAATAAAGATACTCCTCTCCGGTAGAAGAATAACTGTGGTTCATCTGCCGGAAGATTTCATCCATGTCCAGGTCGTTCCATGTGATATCGTCAATCTGGCCTTCTTGGGGATGGTTCAGATAATAACTGTTGATGCGCGCAAAGCGTTCCAGCTTATATTCCTTTTCCGGAAGCTTCCCGTAGTCCTGAAAAAGCTTCTGTTCAAAATTCTTCCTATTTTTGCGGGCGTCAAAGGCTCCCTTCATAAAGATAAAGACCAGGAACAATATAAATGCCCCGAAAAATATAATATATTCCATTTCCAGCTTGTCACTCCTAATCGCATATGATTTCAATCTGTCAGGCGCGCTACAATTTCCTGACATTTCCGGTAAATCGCTTCCGGCTCCTCTCCCACCCGGAAAACTCCGTTGCGGTAAAGGATCCTGCCATCAACCATAGTCATGCAGACATTGGATTTACTGCCGCTGTAGACAAGATTCTTAGGAATATGATTCAAGGGCTGCATGTTGGGCTGCTGCAAATCGATCATGATAAGATCCGCTTTTTTCCCTTCCGCCAGCACATCGCAGTCCTCCAGTCTCATGGCGTGTGCTCCTCCTGCCGTCGCCATCCGAAGCACCTTGAGCGCATCCATGCTGGAAGCATCGTTTTCACGAAGCTTGCTCAGGGCGGTCACAAGGAACATTTCGCGGAACATGTCCAGACAATTGTTGCTTGCCGGGCCATCCGTCCCGATTGCGACGGGAACCCCCAGCCGGTCATACTCCGCAATCGGCGCGATCCCGCTCGCAAGCTTCAGGTTGGAGGCTGGATTGGTGATTGCAAATAATCCCCTCCTGCGGAATATTTCGATATCCTCATCCGTCATATGGACGCAGTGATAACCGCCGCCCCCATACGCGAAAATTCCTAAGGAATCCAAAAACGCAGTCGGCGTCATCCCATAACGTTCCCTGCATTCTTCCACCTCATGCGCGGTCTCCGAAAGATGCATATAAACCGGGGCGTGGAACCGCCCAGCCAGCTTTGCCACGCCGCATAAAAGCTCCCTTGAACAGGTATATTCCGCATGAAAACCCAGCTGATAGCTGACCAGCCCGGACTCCTGATTCCATCTCTGATAATCGCGCTCCACCTGTTCCAGAGAAGATGTAAAATTGTTCAGCCCGCTCACAAGCACACAGCGCATTCCAGTGTCCATACAGGCTCTTGCCGTCGCCTCTGTGTCCAGGTACATATCAAAAATAGAGGTGATCCCAGAGGTAAGGTACTCCAACACGGCCAGTTTTGCCAGATGATAAATATCCTCTCCGGTAAGCTTTGCCTCTAAAGGGAAGACCTGCTTTTCCAGCCACTCCTGCAGAGGCAGATCATCCGCCATGGAGCGCAGGAAGGTCATTCCGGAATGGGTATGAGCGTCCTTAAAGCCAGGCATCAAAAGATTTCCCTGACAGTCAATTTCTTCATCCCAGGGAACAGGCAATTCTGGTTCCGAACCTATTCCGCGTTCATGAAAGGCGCTCGTTCCCGCGTTTCCATTATCCTCCTCCAGGATGCGCGTGATCTGATTGCCCTGAACCCAGACCTCTCCCCAAAATATGGGTCTCTTTTCCTCCATCGTCAATATCCTTGCATGATAGAAACGAATCTTCATCTTCCCGCCCTCTCTAACAAACGAATCTTCATCTTCCCGCTTTCTCTAACAAAGGTCAGAACATCTAACAAAGGTCAGGACATCTGCCAAACCCGTGCGGCATCAGGTTTTCCAGGGAAAGGCAGATATAATCCTCTTCATTTTTTGCAACAATGACCTGAAAATCAGGCTCGCAGAATTCCAGCATCACCTGTCTGCAAAGGCCGCAGGGATAGGCATAGCCTACCGGCTCCTTTCCCTGTGCGCCCCCGGCTATGGCGATTGCCGTAAACGCCCTTTCCCCCTCGCTCACAGCCTTGAAAAAAGCCGTCCGTTCTGCACAATTCGTCGCTCCAAAGGAAGCGTTTTCAATATTACAGCCGGTATAAATCTTCCCACTTTTTGAAAGCAGCGCCGCCCCAACCTGATAATGGGAATACGGCGCATAAGCCCGTGCGCGCATTTCCAGCGCCAGACGGATCAAATCCTTGACTTCGTACATTTTTTCCCTCTTTATAGTTGATTTTGTTTTCTTAGTTGAAGTGATACAACGCTCCAAACCTTTTAACGCTTTCCGTTACCAGCTTCGAGAAGCGGGGCGCCGCAAGGTCGGCAGCCTCCTGAACCTCTTCATGGGTCAAGGGGTTGGCAGTCATTCCCGCAGCGAGATTGCTGATACAGGATACGCCGCAGATCTTCATACCCATGTGATTGGCAGCGATGGCTTCCACCACGGTGCTCATCCCCACCGCATCGGTTCCGAGCAGACGCAGCATCCGGATCTCCGCCGGAGATTCAAACGAAGGACCCGTAAGCTGAGTATAAACGCCCTCCTGCAGAAAAATGTTATTCTCCCTCGCTGTACTGCGGATGATCTCCTGCAGCTCTTTATCATATACAGAACTCATATCCGGGAAACGCACGCCCAGCTCGTCTATATTCGGTCCGATCAACGGATTCGGGGCAAACAAGGCGATGTGATCCCTGATCAGCATCAAGTCGCCTGCATGGAAGGAAGGATTCACGCCCCCTGCCGCATTGGTCAGAAATAGGATCTTCGCACCCATCAAGCCCATCAGCCTGACGGGCAGCACCACATCTGAGATATCATAACCTTCATAATAATGGACTCTTCCCTTCATACATACGACCGGGATGCCGTCAATGGTTCCGAAGATAAATTTTCCTGCATGACCAGGCACCGTGGAAACTGGGAAATCTTCGATTTGTCCGTAGGAAAGCTCCGACTCCACCTTGATCTGACTGGCATAATCCCCCAGCCCAGAACCCAGGACAATCGCCGCCAGGGGCTTAAAATCCGTATATTCCCTGACCTTTTGATAACATTTTGTCAACTTTTCATATACTCCATTCATGAGGAACGCCTCCTGTTTCCCTCAGCAACATCAACAACAACATCAAACTGATTTCTTAAATTCTAACCAGTCAGATATTTTTTAGCATCGAAAAATGCCGGATTGCTAAATTTTAAAACCATTATATAGCAGTGACAACTGTAAAGCAAGGATAAATTTTTATACCATTTTTGTCCACAAAAATGTGATTCAGAGAAATCAAATTAATTAGATAAAATGTGTTATAGGGAAAAATATTGTGCGAAAAATGTGTTTATCCTGCATTGATTTTATCAGAAAAATGTGTTAAACTATTATATGTCAATCTATTATGCATCAATCCATTATGCATCAATCCATTATGCATCAAACTATTCCTATCTCGGGGGAAAGGGAGGAAATCAGATTGAAACGAAACGCAATCCGCGAGCTGGCCGCATGGAAGTCCAGTGAAGACCGTAAACCCATGGTACTCAAAGGCGCCCGTCAGGTAGGTAAGACCTGGTTAATGAAGGAATTTGGACGAACCTGTTACGACAGCTTTGTTTACTTTAATTTTGATGAAGAAGATGGGTTGAAATCCATTTTTGAAGGGAATAAGAACCCCTACCGTATCATCGAGCTATTGTCCCTGATTGCAGGGAAGAAGATTCTTCCAGCAAAAACCCTCATTCTTTTCGACGAGATTCAGGAGTGTCCGGAGGCCCTCAACACCCTCAAATATTTTAAGGAAAAAGCCAATGAATATCATGTGGTTGCTGCAGGAAGTCTTTTGGGAACGCTTCTCGCCCAGCCGAAATCCTATCCGGTGGGTATGGTGAATCTTTTGGAGTTATCTCCGATGACCTTCGATGAATTCCTGGAAGCCACGGATGAACCGCTGTTTGCATACTATTCTTCCATCCAAAAAGGACAGCCCATCGAAGAGTATTTCCATAACCGTCTTATGGATGCCTATCGCTCCTACCTGATTATCGGCGGAATGCCGGAGTGCGTTGATTCCTGGATCAGATATAAGGATCCTGCTCGGATCAGCCGAATCCAGCGGGAGTTGATCGAAATTTATGAAAATGATTTTTCAAAACACAATGGAAAGGTGAACAGCGGGCGGCTGCTCATGGTCTTCCGCAGTATTCCTTCCCAACTGGCCAAAGAGAATGAGAAATTCATGTATGGAGCCGTGCGGGAAGGCGGCAGGGCAAGGGATTTTGAAGAAGCCATTGAATGGCTTGTGTCGGCAGGGATGCTCCGGCGGGTCTATAATATCTCCAAGCCGGAACACCCTTTATCTGCCTTTGACAGGTTGGACTCCTTCAAATTGTTTGTCTTTGATACCGGACTCCTGAAGCAAATGGCCGGAATCGATAACAGCGCGATCCTGTTAAAAAGCAATTATCAATTTAAGGGTCCTCTGACGGAAAACTATGTACTGCAGCAGCTTTACGGCCAATTTGAAGTTGCTCCCCGCTATTATTCGGATAAAAACAGCGAAATCGACTTCCTTTTGCAGTACGGAACCAGGATCATTCCGGTTGAAGCCAAAGGCGGGTCGGATAAGTCTGCGCCTTCCTTTAAACGGTATATCGCAGAAAAACAGCCTGCTTATGCGCTGCGTTTTTCCGACAGGGGCTACCTTAAAAACGGACAAATCACAAATATGCCCCTATACCTTGCCAGGAAGGCCAAAGCGTTATTATAGCATTAAAATATCCTACAAAAATTTAAAAAGAGGGGCCATCGAATACACGATCCTGGAGCAGCCCGTTTAATAAATGGCGTAACTGACGATGAACTTATTCATTCCCAGCAAGAAATTTACGGCGTCGATGAACTCCCGGACCATGGCGCTGTCATAAATGTGGCCGGCCGTATCCATAGGGGGTTCAAAATTCAGGTACAGGCAGTTGCCTTCAAACTCATAATCCTCCGGGGTCAGCGGATCCCAAGTGAAATGGTACATCATGAAGTCGTCCACGCATTTCCAGGATCTGACTTCGGCCTCCGGCATCGCTTCCTCGTCTTCCTCCTCTTCCGAATCAACGGCGAAATGGTTCAGGATGTTCAAAACGTCCGCCTGCATCTCCTCATCGACCTTTTCGTCAAAAAACAGGGCGATGCCGCCCATATAGACGGGCCTTGCGGAAGACTCCAGGATTTCCCTGAATGTGAGCTTCAATTCCTCCTGCACCTCCGGGGGAACCTCCTTCTCCGGAGGGTTCTTACAGGCTTCCTTCACCTTCTCGCTGATCTTCCGGCCGCAGCCCGCCAGCATCTCCACGATCTTATTGAGGTTCTCCGTGGTCAGCCCGTTGCGCACCATGATAAGAAGGGCTTCTCCGATTAATTTTTCCATGTACATGTCTTTTGTATTCTCCTTTCTTTCTTTCTTTTGGTTATTTGGTTATGTATATGGTGGTATATTCGGTTTCTGTGATACTGCCATCCGAGTAATACTCCGTTTCTTTCGTCATGTTGCCGGCTGCGTCATATTCATATTCCCATTTATACCAATAAGCAACACTGCTGCCCGCTTCTTTCACACCAATAGCGTAATCATGCAAATCATCAAAACTGCCGTACGGTTCATATTGAATTTCTCTCGTCATGTTGCCAACAGCATCATATTCGTATTCAGTCCTAGATATGTTGCCGACTTCGGTGTTATAGGTCGTTTCTTTCGTCATGTTGCCAGCATCGTCATATTCATATTCCGTCCAACCACTATTTAGAATCATACTTTCGTTAGAATACGGCATGTAATTGGTGAAATATTTTACCGTTTTGTTGCCGGCAGCATCATATTCCCATCTATAAATATAATTAGAATAAGTAAAATTATCGCGCCACACATACCATTCTTCATACGTCAGGTTGCCGACAGCGTCATATTCGTACATATAATGATCACCCAACTCACTGCCATCTGAGTCATACGCTGTTCTCTTTGTCTTGTTGCCATCAGCGTCATATTCATATTCAATCCAATTTTTAAGACTGCCGTCTTCGTAATAGTCCGTTTCTTTCGTCATGTTACCGACAGTATCATATTCCCATTCAGTCCAATCATCACAAATACTGTCGTCCGCATAGTGGGTCTTTTCTTTCGTCTTGTTACCTACAGCGTCATATTCCCATTCATACCAACTACAAACACTGCCGTCCGAGCCATAGATCATTTGTTTCGTCATGTTTCCGGCTACGTCATATTCCCTTTCAATCCAATTAGAAACACTGCCGTCCGAGTTATAGTCCGTTTCTTTCGTCTCGTTGCCGGCTGCGTCATATTCCCATTCAAACCAACTAGAAACACTGCCGTCCAATTTAAAATGCGTCTCCTTTACAGCCACCGTGACGGCCTGCCCTTTTGGATTCTCCACCGCTTCCGACCCTTCCGCCGTCTCCGTCTCAGGCGCCTCCGCTGTTCCTGTCTCCGTTATCCCAGTTCCTACCGTTCCCGTTTCCTTCTCGCTTTCCAGGGAAACTGCGCTCCCCGTACCTTCGGTACTTCCCTCCTGGCCGCAGGCCGCCGTGCCTATGGCTAAAAGCGCCGCCAGGAGCGCTGCCGACGCCCTTTTCACCCATTCTTTTCCCGCTCCTTTGTTCCCGATCATTTCCGATCTTATCTCCTTTCCCGTTTGTCCCGGCTCCCTTCCCCGGATTTCCGGGCAGGAACCGTTCCATTACGATTCCATTCTACCCCCCCCACAGGCCGTCCCAAAACTTGTTTTCTGCAACAAAAAATGCCAGATATATTTCATACGAAATAGATATCTGACCTCAAC
>CANPYG010000023.1 GCA_947588205.1 uncultured Acetatifactor sp.
AGCCTTAGCACGAGTGAGAGCCAGAGCACGAGTACCAGCGAGAGCCTTAGCACGAGTGAGAGCCAGAGCACGAGTACCAGCGAAAGCCTTAGCACGAGCGAGAGCCAGAGCACGAGTACCAGCGAAAGCCTGAGCACGAGTGAAAGCCAGAGTACCAGCACGAGCGAAAGCCTGAGCACGAGTGAGAGCCAGAGTACCAGCACCAGTGAAAGCCTTAGCACCAGCGAGAGCCAGAGCACGAGCACGAGCGAAAGCCTGAGTACCAGCGAGAGCCAGAGCACGAGTACCAGCGAAAGCCTGAGCACGAGTGAGAGCCAGAGCACGAGTACCAGCGAAAGGTTGGGCGGCACCTCGATATGGATGGTGTGTGAAAGCCAGAGTACCAGCACCAGTGAAAGCCTGAGCACCAGTGAGAGCACGAGCACGAGCGAAAGCCTGAGCACGAGTGAAAGCCAGAGTACCAGCACCAGTGAAAGCCTGAGCACGAGTGAGAGCCAGTCGACCAGTGAAAGCCTGAGCACGAGTGAAAGCCAGAGCACGAGCACGAGCGAAAGCCTTAGTACCAGCGAGAGCCAGAGTACCAGCACCAGTGAAAGCCTTAGCACGAGCGAAAGCCTTAGTACCAGTACCAGTGAAAGCCTGAGCACGAGTGAGAGCCAGAGCACGAGTACAAGCGAAAGCCTTAGCACGAGTGAGAGCCAGTCGACCAGTGAAAGCCTGAGCACGAGTGAGAGTTTGTCAACGAGTGAGAGCCTTTCCACCAGTGAGAGCTTAAGCACCAGCGAAAGCTTGTCGACGAGTGAGAGCTTGAGTACAAGTGAGAGTTTGTCGACGAGTGAGAGCCTGAGCACGAGTGAAAGCCTGTCGACCAGCGAGAGTTTGAGCACGAGTGAGAGCCTGTCGACGAGTGAAAGCCTTAGCACGAGTGAGAGCTTGTCAACCAGTGAAAGCTTAAGCACGAGTGAGAGCCTGTCAACCAGTGAGAGTTTGAGTACAAGCGAGAGTTTGTCGACCAGTGAGAGCCTTTCCACCAGCGAGAGTTTGTCGACGAGTGAGAGCCTGTCGACGAGTGAGAGCCTAAGCGAGAGCGAGAGCGAAAGCCTCTCCACGAGCACATCCGCCAGTGAAACCGCTGAGGGCGACGATGAAGCCGGAGCTGGCGATGGAGAGCCTGTAGTCGGACCTGCTGCTGAGACGGCACCTCCTGTAGACCCTGTTACACCGGCACCCGCAGAGCCTGAAGTGACGCCGATTGAAGATGAGGATGTTCCTCTTGGTGAACTTGACGATGAGGAAGAGAATCCTGGCGACGAGATAATTGACATTCAGGATGAGGAGGCTCCTCTCGGGGCACTTGACGGCGAGGAGGAGAATCCTGGCGATGAGATAACCGACATTCAGGATGAAGATGTTCCTCTTGGAGTACTTGACGACGAGGAGGAGAACCCTGAAGGAGATATAACAGACGTCCAGGAAGAGGATGTTCCTACTGCCAGCATGCCGGCAGCTTCGGAACGGTTATGGTGGTCATGGATTCCGGTGATCGGAGCAATAGCCAGCGCAGTGGAAGGCTACCGCAGAAATAAGCAGGATAAAGAAGCTGCTGCTGATAATAAGAAAGAAGAATAATTTCATATACAACTCTCTCTCCGGCTCTTAGCCGGAGGGAGAGCTGTAAAAGGAAAAGCTTTCCATGAAAAAAACCAAAACCCACGAATTACCCAAGAGACTTCTTTTTACCTTGTTGATTCTTGCAGTCTACATGGCTGGAAGAAGTCTTTTGCTTTATAAAGTAGATTCGGCCGCCTATCAGCTGGAGGAGCTGAATTCACAGAATATCGTGATTTCGATGATCAGCGGAGACAGATATCAGTATACGATATTTGCCCTTGGAATTATGCCTTATATTACGGCAACTCTGCTGATGTGGATTTTTATGGCCATAAGGGGAGCCGAATTCAGGGCGCGCTACTCACCGCAGAAGACAGAGCGGATGACGCTGATCATCATGCTTGTCCTGGCGGTGTCTTTTGCGTTATCGCGGTCAGACAGCCTGATATTCAAGGAATCAAGACTCGCCCCTGAAACATTGAAAATGATTGCCATCTTAGAAATGGTAGCAGGCGCTTTTATAATACATAAAATGGCAACCTGGAATAAATCAAAGGGAATCGGCGGTCAGACGCCGATCATACTTGTCAATATTCTGGACAACCTGTTTTTCACCCTGCAGAAATTCAACTGGGAAGCATTCCAGAAGCCATTGCTTCTGTGTCTGGTTATGGGCGCCGTAATCCTGGTGATGGAAAATGTACTCATCCGCATCCCGGTTCAGCGGGTGTCGATCCATAATTTTTACGCCGATAAAAGCTATATCGCTTTTAAGCTGGATCCCATTGGCGTGATGCCTGTGATGTTTGCCGTTTCCTTTTTTATGATTCCCCAACTGATCCTACGGTTTGTGATGTTGTTCTTTGAGGACAACAGATCTTTGCAAATGGTCTATGAAAGTCTGAGCCTGACGAATCCTGCGGGGGCTGCGGTTTATCTGGGCATTATTTTTGCACTGAATCTGCTGTTTTCCTTTATCATGCTGACGCCGGGGGAGATGGCGGAACAGCTGCAAAAAGGCGGTGACAGCATAGTGGACATATATGCCGGAAAGAAGACAAAGCGATATTTACGGAGAAAGCTTTTGCTGCTGTGCGTTTTCAGCGGCTGTGTTTTCTGCCTGATGATGGGCTTTTCATTATGGCTTTCTATGGGCGGGGAAATAGAACCGGAGTTGGCGTTATTTCCAGCCACTGCCATGATTTTGGTCGGTATCTTGTGTCCTTTATACAGGGAAGTGAAAACATATCGGAAATTTGATTCTTATTCGTTTTTTATTTTGAAGGATCCGAAAAGCAGCACATATTCGAATAGATTTGAAAGGATGTAATAACGCCAGATGTTATACTTTATACCGGCCTGGTATCTGCAGGATGAATGGAAAGAAAGCGAACAGCTCTGGTACAGACGACGGATGCGGACAGAGACGGATGATACCGTAAAGCAGATTCAGCTGTTTCAGAGAAATGACGTCTGCGACTATCAGATTTTGCTGCTGTCCTATGCGCCGAATCTCAGGCACTTTCTGCACAGGCAAAGCGCATTCCGCGCCCCTTACTGGTCGGTGTTCGACGCCATTCAGGAGGTGCGCAGGAAAAAGCAGGCGGTTCTTTCTTTCCATAACCTGAACTGGCCGAGGAATATTGAGTTTGTTTATACTCCTTTTTCGGTGATCGCGATGCTGAACCGTGAGAAATATGCGAATGTGGAGTTTGGGGAATATGGGAATCCGATTCAGGTGGATTTATACCGGAACGGACAGATTAACCGCAAAAATATCTATGATGACCGGGGCTTCGTATCCTGTACCTCCGTCTATGAAAATGGACAGAAAACCTATGATCAGTATCTGACGGATAAAGGCGTCTGGAAGCTATGTCATTTTGCTGACGGTCATGTGGCGGTTAATCCCCGCAGCAATCAGTATCTGATCCGCACACAAAAGGAGGAGTATTCCATCCCCTTTTTGAAAGCTTCCTATGGGTCGATGGCGGAAGTGGTGGAGGAGGTTTTTGCGGCTTTTCTCAGGACGACACAAAATACGGATCTGTTTTGCGCAGCCGCCCATGAACAGCATCTGGCTCTGCTCGCCAGGCAGCTTGCAGGCAGGAAAACCATTTTTTCCGTGTTCGGGAAAAGGCTGCAGATAGCGGATAATCTGGCAATCGTACAGGCTCTTTCCCATTGCGACTGTATTGTCGCGGATTCAGAGGATAATTTGGAGACCCTTTTCGCACAGAGAGGACTGGAGGCTGTACCAAAAGTGAATATCCCCCCTTATGATACGCGGCTGGATCAAGGAATCAGCATGCAACTCTCGGTGCAGAAGATTCTACTTCCTGTTGACCACCTGACGGCGGAGACGATGGAAGAAGCAGTGAAATATCTGGCGGCATATCTGAAGGAGAACGCGGACGCCAGGGTGCATCTTTTTACCAGGAATGCCGCCTTTGACCGGGAGGAGGTTTTGCTAAAACAGGTACGTCAGATCCTTAAGGATAACGGCTATCCGCAGGAATGGGCCAGGAAAGAGAATACCAATAAATTTGAGTCCATATTGGATCCGGAAGAGCAGATCCCCGTTTACTTTGTGGTGGAGCAATGCGTCGATGAACTGTCGGCGAATAAGTGCCTGCGGGAACAAAGGCTCTTAGTTGACCTGGCAGACACGCCGGATCTGTTTTTGCAGATTTCCAGTGTTGGCATGGGAGTTCCGCAGATTTTAAAAACTGCCACGCAGTATATGCGCCCGGGAAAGAATGGGCGCATCATTCAGGATTTATCCCGCCTGGGGGAATATTTAAGCTTTTATCTGGAAAGCCTGGCCAACTGGAACGAGGCGATGATTCATTCATATGAACTGGGGAAGACCCATACGGCCCAGTATTTGGTCGAACAATGGAAGGGGGTCGTAGACAGATTTGGAAACAGTACGGATATTGCAGCTGGGAACGGAAGATTTCAGTAAAACCATGGAGATCTCTGCCTGCGCCGAATGGCACTATGAGCCGGACTTTTCGAGCCTCCCGGAGAAAGATTTTGACGTGGTTGTCCTGGACCGTGAAATCACGGAGGATGAATTTGATTATCTGATGCGTTTTCTGAGGGCTTATTGTTTATTTGTCACGGAAACGACAGAGCTCAGAAAAGGCAACGCTGTTCGGAAGCTATTTGTCCGGAAGGTGGGACGGAAGGTTTCTGAGGAAGAATTGAAACGCCTTTTGAGGGACGATCTGCCGGACTATTTTCCAGGGTCTTATGGGGAAAAGTTTCAGCCGTATGATTTGTCCATCGCGTGGGGGTTTCAGGGGAGTGTTTCCTGGAGAGGATATGAAGGGGTTGATCTGAACGGGGAGTATGGGAGTGAGTTTGAGCAGATTGTGTTTTGGCGGTATAATTATCCTTTGGCGGAAAATCAGGCGACTGAATTTTGGCTGGAATATACGAAGGATGATTCGGTTGAAATATCCCTGGAAATATCATTGATTCATTTTGCATATGGAACAGTTCCGAAGTCACAGAATGTCCGGATTTTTACTGAAAAGGAATTGGATCATATTGTTTATGTGGAAAATAAAGATAATACAAGAAAGTTTATTTTCGCTTCCCTCAGGGCAAAGGGACAAGGACATTTGACTGTCACGGCACTGCATAGCCGTCATTCGAGAAGAGGGAAAGGGTATTTTTTGCCTGGCGGGAAACGGAAGGTTACGTCAGATCGGGAGGAGGTCTTTTACTATTTTGATCCCGGTAATTTAAGGCCTCCGTTGAATGTTTATTTTTCCGGATATAAAACCCAGGAAGGGTTTGAAGGTTATTATATGATGCGGCGGATGGGTCATCCATTTCTTCTGATCGCGGAAGCAAGATTAGAAGGCGGGGCGTTTTATGTGGGGTCGAAAGAATATGAAAATGGGATTGAACAGATCATCCGGAAGCATATGGAAAAGCTGGGATTTCAAAATTCCCAGGTGATCTTATCAGGACTTTCCATGGGTACCTTCGGAGCCTTATATTATGGATGCAGGATTCGTCCCAATACGATCTTATTAGGAAAACCTTTGACCAGTATAGGGAATGTTGCTGCAAATACGAGAATTAAATGCTCGGAAGGCTCTAATGCTTGGGTGGATGTCCTGCAGAAAGCATGCGGAAGCCAGAACCAGGATGCGGTCAGCCAGCTAAATCACAAATTTTGGGATAGCTTTGACAGTACGGATTGGAGCAACACCAGATTCGCGGTTGCATATATGATAGAAGACGATATGGATGGGGATGCTTATGAAACCCTTTTATTCCATATAAAAGATGCCGGCGTAAGGATCTATGGGAAGGGGCTGCATGGTCGGCATAATGATAATACGCCGGGTATCGTGGGATGGTTCGTAAATCAGTATCGTGAGATTATACGAAATGACTTTGACAGGACATAAATAAAACAGGCGGGAGGAAATCATGCCGGGTGCAACGTGGAAGATTTACTGGAATGAATATACGAAGAACACCTATCTGTACGGCTCCGAAGTATTGTTCCATGCAAAGGATGACATAGAATTTAAAAATGAACTGATGCCTCCAGGAACGGTGATCAAAAGCTGGTTTTCCAAAACGAATTATCAGGCAACGCGCATAGAGCCTTCCCTTCCGATGATAGATGGCGAGGGACAGTATCACATCAGCCTGGATGCGGCTGTGGAGCCTTTGGACGGATTGATTATGAAGTTGATCTATTATGACCGGTATGATGTGGAGGCGGGAATCCAGATCATCAGAGATGGGGAAGGCGATTTTAGGTGTCCGCTGAAAACCTTTAGTTATGAATTGCAATTGATCAATGCCGGAACAATCCGGTTTCATTTCCACTCAATTACGATTATGGAAGTAACAGATGGCGAATAGGAAACTTTACCAGATCTTAAAAAAAGTAAAAAAAGAGCAGCCTGCCGTCAGAAAACTGGGCGATGACGCCCTGCAGAAGAAAACGGAAGAGTTCCGGCGGCGTATTGCGGAAGGAGAATCCACGAACCGCATCCTTCCGGAAGCGTATGCGGTCATCTGTGAGGCGGACAGAAGGATTCTCGGGATGGAGCCTTTTGACTGCCAGATCCTGGGCGGCATCGCATTGCATTATGGTTATTTGGCCGAAATGAATACCGGGGAGGGGAAGACGCTGACAGCGACTATGCCTCTTTATTTGAACGCGCTGACCGGGAAGAGCACGATCCTGGTTACAGCAAACGAGTATCTGGCGGATCGTGACGCGAAGGAGATGGGTCCGGTCTATGAATTCCTGGGAATGACCGTCCGTTCTGGCGTAAACAGAGGGAAGGAAACTCTAAAAAATGATGAAAAACGTCAGGTTTATCAGGCGGATATCGTTTACACGACCCATTCGACGCTGGGGTTTGACTATCTGATTAATAACCTTGTGTCCAGTGCGGAAAGCCGGTTTATGAGGGAATTTTTTTATGTGATCATCGATGAGGCGGATATGGTGCTGATGGATGCGGCGACCATGCCCCTGGTGATATCCGGCGCTCCCCGTGTACAGTCGAATCTTTATGGAATGACTGATTTTTTTGTGACGACCCTGCAGCCGGAACGCGATTATATTGAGGAAGATAAAAGCGTATGGCTGTCTGACGAAGGCGTAGAATATGCAGAGCGGTATTTTCGCATCGGGAAGTTTTACGCAGCGGAGAATTTTGAGGTGAACAGGCATGTGACCCTGGCTCTGAAGGCTCATGTCACAATGGAGCGGGATAAAGATTATGTCGTCACTGAGAAGGGCGAAGTGTCCCTCTTGGATAATGGTACGGGGCGCGTCCTTCAGGGGATGAAGCTGAGGGGCGGCATCCATCAGGCTATCGAGGCAAAGGAAAAATTAGAGCTCACGCAGGAAAACAGATCGGTTGCAGCCATTACTTATCAAAATCTGTTTTTACTGTTTCCCCACCTATCGGGGATGAGCGGCACCATCTCTGATGCAAAGAAGGAATTGCACAAAGTATATAAAAAGAAGGTTGCAATTATTCCGCCCAATAAGCCATTGCAGAGGATAGATAGAAAAGACCGTTTTTTTAAAAATGCAAAGCTGCAATATGAAGAAGCCATCGAAGAGATATTGAGGTGTCATGGAATCGGTCAGCCGGTATTGGTTGTAGCCTCTACGATTGCGGATACAGAAGTGATATCCCATGCACTGGTTGAAAGAAAGGTGCCCCACAATGTGTTGAATGCAAACAACGCTTACTGGGAAGCGCAGATCATAAAGGAAGCAGGGCAAAAGGGTATGGTTACGGTATCTACAGGGATGGCGGGCCGGGGTACGGATATCCGTTTAGGACCGGGGGTAAAAGAACTGGGCGGCCTGGCCGTAATCGGAATTGGACGTATGGCAAATGTACGTCTGGAGCGGCAGGCGAGAGGCCGGGCCGGGCGTCAGGGCGATCCGGGATTCAGCCAGTTCTTTGTTTCGCTGGAGGATGATACTGTCTCGGCAGTAGGGGAGAAAGTATTGGAAAAGTATGTGGACAAGGATCGCTGGATTTCGAAAAGGAAATTAAAGAAGCTGATCAACGGGGCACAGAAGCTTAAGGAGGAACGGGCTGTTGCCCAGAGAGAAAGCTCGGTAGATTATGATAAGGTGATCAAGCGGCAAAGAACAATGATGTATGAGGCGAGAAACAGGCTGTTGGATGGAGGAAGCCTGGAACCTGAAAAGGTGCGGCAGCTGGCCCATGAAGGTGTGGAAATTTTTCTAAAGGAAAAACGCGGGCTTACCGCAGGCGATGTCACAAGATATGTGCTGGATAATATATCATACAGTTTGGACAGAAGGTTTGCCAATATCCACCGCATTCAAAAGAAACCATTGAAAAGGGCTCTGCTGTCTTATGTGGATACGGTGTGGAATCGTAAAATAAAATCATTTCTATCCGAAGAAGAATTAAAGGAATATATCCGTTTGTGTTCCCTGCACGCCATCGACGACGCCTGGGTGGAACAGGTAGATTATCTGCAGCAGCTGCAATATGTGGTCGGCGGAAGGGCCAGTGCGCAGAGAAATCCGGTATTTGAATACCATGAAGAAGCATATGAATCTTTCGGGCGTATGGAAATGACGATTAAGAAAGATATCGTGAGAAATATATTTCTGGGAGAAAAGAAATATGGCAAAACGGGAGAAATGTATGTGCTATTTCCTTGATTAGTAGGAAAGTAACCGGAAAGGACAGGAAGACAAGAGATGGTTTACAACTTCAACCTCGGCATTGGCTGGGCGTCCAGCGGCGTGGAGTACGCACAGAGTTATCGGGCTGTGATGTTCAGAAATATAGGCGCCAGAGCAAAATTTATATTTACGGATATGATCCTGACAGAGAATATCGAGCATCTGACGAAAAATATTGGTTTTTTAGATGAGGAGATTATCTGGTTATATACATTTTTTACGGATTATAAGATCGCACCGGTTTCTTACACGCTGCACGACCTGAAAAGAACGCTTCCCACGGACAAATATACCTTTTCAAGAAATGGGAAAACCGGACGGATCATCCTTCCGGGGGAGAATAACTATTATGCGGTCTATTTTACGGACGAGCGGTCCGAACGGGTCCACAGGGTGGAGATCGTCTCGGGAGGCTGCCTGATCCGCAAGGATTTTTTCACTTATGGCAGAGTATTTTCGGAATACTATGCGCCCCTTGATCATAATGCACATCTGTACCTGCGCAGATATTTTAATGAGGACGGGACGGTGGCTTATGAGGAGATCAGCGACGACGGTAAGGTGATGTATCAGTTTCCGGATCAGATTTTCTGTTCCAAAGAAGAACTGGTAGGGTATATGGTCTCCAGGCTGAACCTGACAAAGGATGACGTTGTGCTGATCGACCGCACGACCGGAATCGGGCAGGTCATCCTGCGGAATGTGGGAGACGCCCGGGTGGGAATCATCATCCATGCGGATCATTTCAGCGAGGGAAGTACGGACGACGTCAATATTCTGTGGAATAATTACTATGAATACTCCTTTGCGATGCATAAGCATGTTGATTTTTATGTGACAGCTACGGATGAGCAGAATAAGCTTTTGCGGGAGCAGTTCCAAAAGTATATCGGCACGGAACCCACCGTGTATACGATTCCGGTAGGCAGCCTGGATGAACTGAAATACCCGACGGTCAACCGCAAGCCTTATTCGATCATGACGGCTTCCAGGCTGGCGACGGAAAA
Source organism: uncultured Acetatifactor sp. (assembly GCA_947588205.1). Classification (GTDB taxonomy): domain Bacteria; phylum Bacillota; class Clostridia; order Lachnospirales; family Lachnospiraceae; genus Acetatifactor. Next base: position 9,853 of record CANPYG010000023.1, read on the forward strand.
ACATATTGACTGGATTATCGAAGCTGTTGCGGAGGCTCGGAAAATCATTCCGCAGTTATCGCTGGACATTTATGGAAAGGGCGGGGAGGAAAAGAAGCTGCAGGAGCTGATTAAAAAGTTGAGGGCGGAAAAATATATCGTTCTCAGGGGGCAGCAGAATCTGAAGGAACTATATCAGGATTATGAATTATATCTGTCAGGTTCTATGAGCGAAGGATTTGGCTTGTCGCTGATGGAAGCCATCGGCGGGGGTCTTCCGATCATCGGCTTTGATGTGAGATATGGAAATCCCACTTTTATCGACGAGGGAAAGAATGGATATCTGATCCAGGTAGATGGGCATACGACGAAAAAGGAGAAGGTCGAAGCTTTGACCAACCGTCTGGTGCGGCTGTTTACGGAAGCTGATCTGAATCGCTTTCATGAGCATTCCTATGAAAAGGCAAAGAAGTTTCTGACAAAGGAGGTGGAGCAGAGATGGAAAAGCATAGTGGGCTGACCGATTCGGTGCTTTTGCTGGACAATTACGGGGAAGAAAGCGAGATGCTCCACCAGTCTTTCCGCAAAGTCGGTTTTACAGGCTCGGTGATCGTGATTGAGGACGACGGCTTTTTCCCGGAAGATGTGATTTCCGTTTACCAGTATTTCTGCGGGGATTTCCGAAATAGTATCAAAGTGCCTGGAAGGGCGCGGTATTTTAACCAGATTCATGTTCCTGATTACTGGGAGATCAGCGGCAATAATTCAGGTGGAGCTGTACACGACCTGCACCGCGAGCGGGGGCGTATCTTCTATGCAGAACCGAAACACAAAAGGTTGGTGCGGGTGGTGGATTGGCTGGATGAAAAAGGAACTGTCAGATCCAGCGATCATTACAATAGCTTCGGGGCTTTATACGCCAGGACTTTTTTTAATAAAGATGGGAAGCGTTTCTGCAAAGCATATTTTGATGCGGAAGGCAGGGAGACGGTCCTGGAAAATTTCGTCACCCATGATATTATCCTGAACCGTGACGGCAGAGTCTATATTTATAAGAGCAAAGTGGATTTGATCTTGAAACTTCTGGAAGAGCTGGGAGCTATGGGAAGCAGGATTTTCTTTAATTCCCTGTCGACGCCGCTTTTCGTGTCCGAGCGGCTTCCTGCCGGAAGAAGACAGGATGTGCTGTTCTGGCAGGAGGGGGAAAGAAATGATATCCCCGGCAATATGCAATTAATCCTCAAGGGGGGCGCGAAGCGGACAAAAGCCATTTATGTGCAAAAAAGAGACAGCTATAGAAAGTTACTGGAATTGGGGGCATCCAGAGAAGTGGTAAAGCCCCTTGGGTTTGCCTATTCTTTCAGCAGGCAGAATACGTATCAAAATGAAGCGCTGATCTGCACGAATTCTGACTGGCTTGAAAGGTGCGAAGAATTGGTAAAAGCGCTTCCCAGAATGCTTTTTCATATTGTGGCGCTCACGGAAATGTCCTCGAAGCTGATGGGTATGTCGCAATATGAGAATGTGATGCTGTACCCGGGCGCACGGATCGAAAGGATTGAGGAACTGTTCGATACCTGTGACTATTATCTGGATATTAACCATGAAGGGGAGATCGTATCTGCGGTGAAGCAGGCTTTTTTGCATAATCAGCTGATCCTTGGTTTTCAGCAGACCCTGCATAACAGGGCTTATATCGCTGCGGAGCATGTGTTTGACGGGCATGAGGCGATGATCGCCTTCTTGGGGCGAATCATGGATCATAAAGAGCTCATAGACGAACAGATTGGGTTGCAAAAGAAAGCGGCTATGTCGGAGGAAACGGCGGCATATGCGTGTCTTTTGAAATAAATTATTATATTCAGGAGGGAAAAAAGATGTTAGGATCAGGATTAGGCGCGGCAACGGTAGTGGCGATTCTGGAGTTTATACTTGCGGTATACAGCGTGGCGCTGTTTTTCAGTACGGACAAGAAAATTCTTAAGATCGTGCATATTGTGCTGGCAGTTTTCTGGGTGGTACTGGCGGTGCTGAATTTATTCTTTTAGCACAAAGTGGGGCTGCTTCGCCGGAAGGAGGAGGCAGCCCCATGATTGTATGCTCTAATAAAAGCAGACATAGATGATTCTTGTTTGATATAGCTGATAGGAACGATTTTCTTCTCAGAGGTGTGGCGGGAATGAACGTGTATATAACAAAACTAAATGGAATGTCTTATATGAGTACGGAGCAATATACCCAGCAGATGACTGCGGATATCGCTCATTCTCTTGGAATCAGAGAAATGGGGATCTACCGGTATCAAGCGGATGGTGAGAGTGCAGAGAACCGAGCGAGGAGATATGACGGAATCATTGCGGGGATTGGCCAGGGGGATCTTGTCATCTGCCAGTTCCCTACTGGAAATGGTGTGGAGTTTGAGCGGGGATTAGTGAGGCATATTAAGGCATATCATGGCCGTATTGTGATTTTTGTTCATGATATGGAGGCTGTGATGTATGAGGACCGCCCTTCCTTGTTAGGCGATATAGTGGATTTGTATAATGAAGCAGAAGTGTTGATCGTGCCGTCCGCTGCGATGAAGCGGTTTCTCATGGAACATGGCGTCAGGAGCGGTATGCGGTATGTCGTTCAGGAAATGTGGGATTATACGACATCGTTAGTATCTCTGGATTCAGGAAAGCTGAAAAGAGAGCTCCATTTTGCCGGGGATCCTGACGGAGTCCGGTTTCCTCGAATATGGGATTATAAGATGCCCTTACATATCTATTCCAATCAGGATTGTCAGGGAAGCCTTGTTCAAAAAATGGGATGGTTGCCGCCGGATCGTCTTTTGCTGGAATTGTCAAAGGGAGGTTTTGGGCTGGTCTGGTATGGGAATGAAAGCCGACATCAATATTTGTCCATGAGTAATAGCTTAAACCTTGCGACCTATCTTGCCGCCGGGATACCGGTGATCGTACCCAAAGGGATTTCTAACCAGTGCATGATCGAGCAAAACCATCTTGGTATTGCTGTGGATACGTTGGATGAGGCTGTGGAAACCGTAAAAAGCATGACGGAGCAGGATTATCAGGGATATGCGGCGGCAGTGGCGGGGGTTACACCACTGTTAAGAAACGGCTTTTTTACTAAAAAATGTCTTGTAGATGCCATTCAAATGTGCATGCGGAAGGACATGTACGTCTATTCTGAATCAAATGAAGTGTATATGCTGCCAGACTGCGCGTTCGAATATGTTTGTGTCAATGAATCCTATGGGGATAATCTGGCGGTTTCGTGGATTTTCCGGGGAGAAGCGGAAGGGTATCTGGTCTATGATGCGGATTCCGGGAAGCTGGTCGGGGAGGCTTTTCACGGCCTGGAACATTATCTGCTTTTGGAGAATTATCCGAAAGAGGCACGGTTTATTGTGAAAGCTTATGTCAGGGCTGTGCGGGGGAAGATGATCGTAGCGCGGTCAAATGTGGCAGGAGTGTCGGGAAAACAGCCCGTAAAAGCGCGGGTTAGTATAATTATGCCTGCTTATAATGCGGAGGAATATATTGCAAGGAGTATTGATACAGCGTTAGCCCAATCCTTTGCGGATATGGAGCTTATTATCGTGAATGATGGCAGTACGGATCAGACGCAAAAGGTTATAGATTGGTATCAAGAGAGATATCCGCAAGTGAAATCCATCTGCCAGTCGAATGCGGGACAGGCCTCGGCTAGAAACAATGGAGTGGAGCATGCAGAGGGGGATTACATAAGCTACATGGATAGCGATGATATGCTAAGACCGAATATGATAGAGAGGTTATTCGACTCTATCAAAAGAAATGAATGCGATATATCCATGTCATCCGCATATCAAATAACAAATGAAGGTTATGAAGAGGTTGGAGCTTATCCTGTAAAAGAAGACACGTCGATTGCGATAGAAGACTTTTTTGAACAGTATATCAGATATGCTTACTCAGTGGTCTGGGGCAAATTATATCGAAAAAATCTTGTGAAAGCGCATCCGATACCCTCTGTGACCTACGAAGATAGTGCGTGGATACCATGTATATTGTCGTTTGCAGAGAAAATCTGCTATATTAATGAGCATTTGTATGAGTATGACAGAACCATACGAAATGTCACGTATGTTCATGCTTCGATGGGAAAGTCAGAGGAAGAACAATATGCAGACCGCAGAGATTATGTCATGTTTTTTCTTGAAAATGGGAATCCGCAGAAAAAGGATTTGCTGAAAAAACTTGCATTGGGATATACACTGGGATTTGTGAATAAGTTTTCATATCCAAAGTTTAAGGACTTACGAGAAGATATAGAAAAACTGTGAATTGAATATAGCAGAGAATGCAAACAGGAATCATAGTATAGATCAATATAATGAGGAAAGGAATTAAGAGATAAAATTTATGAATGTATATATTACGCGTTTAAACGGAACTTACATAAGCGATACGGCACAACATGTTCAAAAACAAACGGCAGAGATTGCATATCAAATCGGATGCCGGGAGCTGGGGATATATCGTTATAATGCAGATCCTGAGAATTTCGAAAGCCGTATGAGCAGGCTGGACGGGATCATTGCTGGTTTATCTGCAGGAGACATTGTAATATGCCAGCTGCCGACATGGAATGGTCTGGGATTCGACAGATCATTAATAGAGCATATTAGAGCGTATGGAGGGCATGTTATCATTTTTATACATGATTTTGAGCCACTGATGCAAGAAGGATGGCGTAATAAGCTTCGGGAAACGATAGAATTATATAATCAGGCGGAGGTTCTTATTGTTGCGTCTTATGCATTACGAGATTTTTTGTTGAAAAACGGCATTAAAGAGAATATGAAATTTGTAGTCCAGGAAATCTGGGACTATCCGACGGATATCGCTTTTATTGATAAACCTGTTTTGAAGAAGGAAATTTATTTCGCGGGAGATGCAGGAAAATTTAAATTTATAAATCAGTGGGACTATGATATACCATTAAATACATTTTCGTGGATATCATGCGCAGGTAAGAATGTGCGGAACATGGGGTGGGTGAATCCCAGTAGACTTCTTATTGAGTTGGCGAAAGGTGGATTCGGACTGGTATGGTATGGAGATGAATATTGGCATCATTATATGAAGTATAATAATACAACTAAGCTTAGCACTTATCTGGCAGCTGGTATTCCTGTGATTGTTCCTCAAGGAATCTCTAATCAATATTTGATTGAAGATAATCACCTTGGTTTTATTGTTGACAGTTTGGACGAAGCTGCTGAAAGGGTGCGAAACATAACAGAAGATGAATATCGTGAATATGTGGAACACGTGGAAAAGTTTGCAGTATTATTACGGGGAGGATATTTTGCAAGAAAACTGATTACAGAAGCTGTTCACCTTGTTTTCCGGGAAGACACTGTAAAAGAACCGTTGCCGACATTGACATATAATCTGGGTGGAGCCGTATTTTTTACCGCAGTATTAAATGAATCATATGGGGGAAATTTGGCTTTATCGTGGGATTATAAAGGATCTACGGATGGCTTTTTGATCTATAATATGTCAGGAGAGTTAATAGAAGAGACAGAAAATAAATATCAGCACTATTTATTGATAAAAGACCATAAACGTGAAGATGGTTTTATCATCAAAGCTTATATTAAGACACAAAGGGGAAGGCTTGTGGTGGCGGAAACGGAACCAGTATATTTACGTGAAAGTTTATATAAGACCTCTGTAGTTAGTCTGGTCATTCCCGCCTATAATGCCGAAAACTATGTAATAAGAAGTATAGACTCTGCACTTGCACAGTCTTTCAGCAATTTGGAAATCATTATCGTAAATGACGGCAGTTCGGATGGAACAGCAAAGATTCTTGACTGGTATGCTGAAAAATATCCGAACGTAATCGTAATTCATCAGGAAAATCATGGTGTGCCAGCTGCTCGTAATGCAGGGATATTACAAACGAGTGGAGAATATATAAGCTTTTTAGACAGTGATGGTATAATTTATCCTGGTAACATAGAAAGAATGTATAATGCTATAAAAAAGAATGACTGTGATATTGCGATTACTCCTATATATGAGATTAATCAGTTAAAATATAAAATATTGGTACAGTATGCGATGGAAAACAATGCGCTGACTTTTGATGAATTCTTCAAACAACATTATATCAGGGAATGTGGTTATGGAACAGTTGTAATAAATAAGTTGTATAAATCTGCGCTTGTAAAGACACGTTTATTTCCTATATTATTGCCTGAAGACGAGGCATGGACGCCATATATTTTATCATATGCGGAGAGAATATGCTATGTGGGTGACTGTTTTTATGAATATGATAGGACAGTGAGCAATAGCTCTTTGGCAAAAAAAATGGTAAATGAGACTGTAGAAAATAAATTTATGAGTTATAAGAAAGCCGTTATGTTTTATTTGCAAAATGGAAATCCCCAAAAACTAAAATTATTAAAAGAACTGGCAAAAAGACGCTTGCTTGAAAAAAGGAAATATCTTGCATATGATGAATATGGAAAGCTATGGGATGAAATAGATTCGTCTTTTAAATGTATGGAGTAAATGTTTTGGCGAAAAAGGTGGAAGGTATGAATGCATATATTACAAAACTAAATGGAATGGTGGGTCCAACGCAATACATGCAGCATATGATTGCGAACATTGCGCATCCGTTGGGCTTCAGAGAGATGGGAATCTATCATTTTAATGCCAATACTGAGAAATCAGAGCAGCTGCATGCCAGAATTGACGGAATTATCGCCGGTATGCAGCCGGGTGATATCGTAGTTTGTCAGTTTCATACCTGGAATGGTTTGAGATATGAACGTACTTTGGTAGAGCATATTAAGGCATACCATGGTCGTGTTGTAATCTTTATCCATAGTTTGGAAGCGTTAATGATTAAAAGCAGCCGGTTTATGCTGGGTGAGACAATTGAACTATATAACCAGGCGGAGGCGCTCATTGTCCCTTCCTATGAAATGAAAAAGTTTTTGCTGGATTCAGGTATTCGGGCAGGCATGAAGTTTATTGTACAGGAAATGTGGGATTATATTACGCAGATCAGCTTTCCCAGAGAACCTGAGTTTCGGAAAGAAATTTACTGTACAGGTGGTCTGCCCCAGGAGACTGTGGATGATTGGAATTATGAGATTCCTTTAAATCTGTATTCTGCGACAGCTAAAGGACGGAATGTACATAATTTTGGAGAATTCAAAGCAGATGAATCATTCATTACGTTATCGGAGGGCGGATTTGGCCTTGAATGGTATTCTGACGAATACGCCTATCAATATATGCGATATGGCAATTCTTTTTCCTTGAGCCGCTATCTGTCCGCGGGAATTCCGGTGATTGTTCCGGAGGGAATCTCCTGCCAGAAATTGATAGAGGAAAATCATCTGGGAATCATAGCCGGTTCTTTAGACGAAGCAGTGAAGATCATTGAATCGATGAGTGAATCGGAATATAAAAATTACGTTCAGCATATCCAGAAATTTGCTCCTGCTTTGCGGAATGGTTATTATACCAAGAAATGTCTGATCGATTCCGTACAGGCGTTGTTTAGGGAGGATATAGGGAAAGCGTTCGAACAAAGGAAAGATATTTATGAAGTGGGGGATTATGAGTTCCTGTCAACGTCATTAAAGCCATCTTACGGAGGAAATCTGGCCTTATCGTGGAATCTGAAAGGAAAGCCGGATGGATTTCTGATTTATGATACGGTTGGAAATTTAATCGATGAAACGGAAAACAGTTATCAACATTATATGCTGATCAAAGGAGATAAAGAGGCTGGATTGGTAGTCAAGGCTTATGTCAATACGCAGAAAGGCAAAATGATTGTAGCGAAGTCAGAGTCGATTTATCTGGAAGAGAAGTTCTGTGGCAGTCCTCTGGTCAGCATCGTGATACCGGCTTATAACGCGCAGGTCGGCATTGTCAGAAGTATTGACACCGTACTGGCACAGACTTTTGCTGATCTGGAAATTGTGGTGGTGAATGATGGGAGTACAGACCATACACAGGATATTCTTGACTGGTATGTTCACAATTATCCCAATATCACGGTAATCCATCAGGAGAATAAGGGTGTTCAGGCGGCGAGAAATGCGGGAATCCTGCGTGCGAAAGGGGAATATACAGGCTTTGTGGACAGCGATGATATGATTCGCCCGGATATGGTTGAGAAGTTATATACATCTGCGGTTGAGAATCAATGCGACATTGCGATGACATCTGCCTATCAGATTACAAGCAGAGGATATGATCCGATTATGCAATACGCTGTAAAGGAAAATATGGCGATAGTAGCTCCTGAATCTCTTCAAACTTATATATCTGGCGGGCATGCGATGCCGGCGGTTTGGAATAAATTATATCGTACTTCGCTGATAAAAGAACATTTATTTCCACTCATTAGATATGAAGACGAAGCATGGACGCCGTATGTGCTGTCTTATGCAGATAGAATATGTTACCGGAATGATCTTTCTTATGAATATGACAGAAGTACCTGTACCGGTTCTCTCGTAGATCAGTGGGCAGGGAAATCAAAAGAAGAAGTGTTTCAGGACCATAAAAGATCCATTCTGTTTTATCTGGAACATGGCAATCCGGAAAGGTTGGGGCTGCTGAAAGAATTAGCGAAAAGAGAGTTGAATTCGTTTGCGAAGGCAATGCAATATGCCGGATATCAAGAATTGCGAAAACAAATAGAAGATAGGGAATAAATAGATGGGGAGGAAACAAAGTGAATATTTTAATTGCCACAAATTCAAATTATATGGGTCCGACCTCTGTAATGGTATATTCTCTTTGCCGCAGCCATAAGGAAAAAGAAGTAAATATTTTTCTCGTCTACCATGACCTGCGAGAGCAGGATATTGAACGGTTGAAAAAAATACTTTCCGCTTTTGAACAAAAACACTTATATCCGTTAGATGTAGGAGGAGAGTTTTCGTCAAAAGTACCTGCGGCAGGAAGGTTTTCCCATGAAACATATTATCGTATTTTGGCGGTAAATCTTCTGCCCCAAAATATGGAACGTATTCTATATTTAGATGCGGATATGCTGATCAAAAAAGATTTGACGGAAGCTTATATGACGCCTATGGATGATACCTGTCCTTTTGTTGTCTGTGATGATATTGAGGGACATGCAAGAGGAACTTATGGGTCAGCCTTGGATAGGGTGGCAACTCCCCATAACTATAAATATTTTAACGCTGGATTCATGCTGATGAACCTGGATTATTTGAGAAAGAGAAAGAGTGTTGGTTATATTCTGGATGCATTTTATAGAGAACAATCTCCGTGGCCTGACCAGGATGTATTAAATCATATGTATTATGATAAGGTTCAGTATGTTCCCTGGTCTTTATACAATTTGCCGCCGGAGTGGTGGAAGGTGGATACGGAAGCCTTGTCCCGGGGAATTTTGCGCTTCGCCAGTTATCCGGATATGAATAATCCCTTGATCGATCAGAAGAAACGCTTTGCGGACGTAACGGTCCAGATGCGGGATAATGCTCATATTATTCATTATTTGGGAATCTTAAAGCCTTGGCTTTATCGAAATAAACCGATTTATTCAGACGTCGCCTTATATGCGGGGCTTTGGTTTGACTGCGAGCGGGAAATGTATGAGAGGATTGAAGGATTGGAGCGATTGGAGTAGAAAGACACTTCACACTCTATGCCGCCTTTATGAGCTTTTGGTTATGCGCTTTTCTTTTACAGTATCAGTTGATTATTTTAACCTTTTCCGCTATAATATTCTGGAAGTAAAACGAACAGAAGCAGGTATTTTGAAATGCAGACTGATATGAGGGAGCGGAAAGCCATCAGGCTTTTAAAAAAAGGACAAAAGGGCATAGTTCATGCGATTTTCAGCAGACTGGGTTTGATTCTGCTTTTATTTCTTTTTCAGGTTTTTCTGATGTTCGGCATTTTCAGCCGGTTTGTTAATTTTCTGCCCCATTACTTGGGGGGCGCGCTGATTTTTACGGTAGTGATGATGCTGTACCTGCTCAACAGCAGCATTGATCCCACTGCAAAGATCACCTGGGTGCTGACCATCGTGCTCCTGCCTGTGTTCGGAGCCGCCCTGTTTTGGTATACCCAGAAGGATCCGGGGCATCGGGCATTAAAGAGGCGCCTTGGGAAGCTCTTAGATGACACAAAGGATAAGCTTCCCCAGGCTCCGGAGATTTATGGAGCGCTGAAAAAGGAGGATCCTGGTGCGGCTGCTCTGGCGGGATATCTGCAGCGTATCGGGAATTATCCGGTTTATAGTCATACGGAAGTGACTTATTTCCCCTCGGGGGAGGACAAGTTTGCCGAGCTTTTGAAGCAGCTGGAGCTGGCAGAGCATTTTATTTTTATGGAATATTTCATTATTGACGAGGGGATCATGTGGGGCGAGGTTCTGGAGATCCTGGCAAGAAAGGCTGCCGCCGGGGTGGAAATCCGCGTCCTGTACGACGGCACCTGTGAGTTTACGACTCTCCCGTATGATTATCCCAAACGTCTGGGGGCGCTGGGGATCCAGTGCAAGATGTTCGCTCCCCTTACCCCATTTGTATCCACCCATTACAATAACCGCGACCACCGCAAGATCCTGGTGATCGACGGGCATACCGCCTTCAACGGAGGCATAAATCTTGCTGACGAATATATCAACCTGAAAAATCGTTTCGGCCACTGGAAGGATACCGCCGTGATGCTAAAAGGGGATGCGGTCAGGAGCTTTACCCTGATGTTTTTGCAGATGTGGGAGATCGATGAGAAAAAGCCGGAGTTTGATAAGTATCTTCGTTTCCCTACATTCCCGCCGGAAAACGCCCCGGGCTTCGTGATTCCTTACGGGGATTCCCCTCTTGACAAAAATAAAGTGGGGGAGCGCGTCTATATGGACATCCTGAACCGGGCGAAGGAATATGTCCATATTATGACGCCTTACCTGATTCTGGACGGGGAGATGGAGACCGCCTTAAAATATGCGGCGGAACGGGGCGTAGAGGTCGTCCTGATCCTGCCGGGCATACCGGATAAGAAGGCTCCTTATGCGCTGGCAAAAACGCATTATAAATCCCTGATGGAATCTGGGATAGAGATTTATGAATATACTCCCGGCTTTGTCCATGCGAAGGTCTTTGTCAGCGATGACAGGGAAGCGGTGGTAGGCACCATTAACCTGGATTACAGAAGCCTGTATCACCACTTTGAATGCGGCACATATCTGAATGGCTCTTCTTGTATCCCACAGATTGAGGAAGATTTCCAGGAGACGCTTTCCAAATGCAGAAGGGTGACTGCCGAGACCATGAAAAAGGAAAAGCTGAGGGTCAGGTTAGCGGGATATCTGATTAAGGTTGTGGCTCCGTTATTGTAAGTTCGTTAGAAATAGAGGGAAAGGGAGGTCGTTAAGGCGTGAAAATTTTAAAGGAAAATCTCAGCAATATTATCGTATGTATTTTTGAACTTTGTGTGGGAATCCTGCTTTTGATGGATCCTGTGGAATTCACGGTAGGCATCGTCGCGGGCGCAGGGGTGATCCTGATTATCGTAGGGCTGATCAATGTGATAAAATATTTCTGTACAGATCCTTCGGAAGCGGCGTATGGGCAGTTTTTGTTTAAAGGTCTGCTCGCCGCCCTTGTGGGAATTTTCTGCATGGTTCGGGGAGAATGGTTTGTATCTTCTATTCCAATTCTGACCATTCTTTATGCCTTGGCAATCCTGGCGGCCGGACTCGGAAAGATCCAGTGGACGGTGGATATGATCCGCATGAGGAGGATCGGATGGCATTTTACCGCGATCAGCGCGGCTCTGTCCATTGCCTGTTCGGCTGTGATCATGGTCAATCCTTTTGGCTCAGATATAGTGCTCTGGAGATTTACCGCTATCGTTTTGATTCTGGAAGCAGTATTTGATATTGTAATACTGATCTGCAGCAAAAGGAAAGACGGCGAAATTGGACTCCCGAAGACCGAGGAAGCGGAAGCGTAGGCTAAATCACGTAATCATTGCCGGTCTGATCGTCAAACGCCAGATCCGCAAGGGTGATGTTGTCCAGATATTCATTGATCACCTTATCCAGTCCCTGCCACATGGAGATTGTACGGCATTCCGATATTCTGGGGCAGGGAAGGCTTCCAGGCTCCAGGCAGGAAACAGGCGCCAGGGAGCTTTCTGTCAGTCTCAGGATGCTTCCGACGGTATATTGGTCCGGCGCCTTGCTCAGGCGGTAGCCGCCTCCCTTGCCGCGCAGCCCTGTCAGAAAATTGTTCTTAACCAGTACGGCGAGGATGCTTTCCAGATATTTTTCAGATATTTCCTGCCGATCCGCCGTTTCCTTCAAAGGCACATAACCATCTGCCTGGTGCTGTGCCAGGTCAATCATAACGCGCAGGGCGTAGCGTCCTTTCGTCGAGATCATCATAATTTAACATCTCCTTTTCCCTTATAATCCTATTATAATACGCGTTAAGTGGGTTATCAACATTTTTCCCTTTTTAAATTTTTTTGTATTTCTTTTTTAAATTTTTTTGTATGCTTATTGACAAATATGATGCACAGGAATATAATACCCATAAACATATAAGATTAATAGGTTTATGGAGGAGAACATTATGGGAAAAATTTACACATCTGCAGATCAGTTGATCGGAGGAACCCCGCTTTTAGAGCTGGTTCATTTGGAAAAGGAGGAAAATCTGAAAGCGCGCGTCCTGGCAAAGCTGGAATATTTTAATCCGGCAGGTTCTGTGAAGGACCGTATCGCAAAGGCTATGATCGATGATGCGGAAGCAAGCGGAAAGCTGAAGCCCGGGGCAGTGATCATTGAGCCTACTTCGGGAAATACCGGAATCGGTCTCGCGTCCGTGGCCGCAGCCCGGGGATATCAGATCATTATTGTGATGCCCGAGACCATGAGCGTGGAACGCCGTCAATTGATGAAGGCTTATGGCGCCCAGCTTGTGCTGACGGAAGGGGCCAAGGGCATGAAGGGGGCGATCGCGAAGGCGGATGAGCTGGCGAAGGAAATCCCGGGGAGCTTTATTCCGGGGCAGTTTGTGAACCCCGCGAATCCTGCCGTACACAGGGCGACTACAGGTCCTGAGATCTGGGAGGATACGGACGGCAAGGTGGATATTTTTGTGGCAGGGGTAGGCACCGGCGGTACTGTGACCGGCGTCGGTGAATACCTGAAGAGTAAGAATCCCAATGTCAGTGTGGTGGCGGTAGAGCCCGCTTCTTCACCGGTTTTGAGCAAGGGAACGGCGGGCTCGCATAAGATTCAGGGGATTGGCGCCGGCTTTGTGCCGGAGGTACTTAACACCTCTATCTATGATGAGGTGATCGCGGTGGAGAATGAGGACGCTTTCGCAACAGGCAAGCGGATCGGACGGGAAGGCATTCTGGTAGGTATTTCCTCCGGAGCCGCCGCCTGGGCGGCGCTCCAGCTGGCAAAGAGACCGGAGAATGAAGGCAAGACCATCGTGGCGCTTTTGCCCGATACCGGTGACAGATATCTTTCCACGCCGCTTTTTGCGGAATGATCTTTTATTTTGGAACCCGCTCAATCCGCATAAAATAAGATGCCGAGGGTTCCGGGGCCGCAATGGCTGGAGATGACTCCGCCCGCGCGGGTCTCATAAATGGCGTTAAAATGTTCCAGATCCTTAAGATAGGAGCGTACCGCTTCTACAATTTCTTTGTCACAGCCGGAGTGGGTGATGAAGACACAGGCAGGGTCCGCGTGAAGCAGGGCTTCCTCCAGATCCTTTGCATATTTCAGGATGACTGCGGACTGCCTGCCGCGGTACTTTTTGGAAACGTTCATGGCGCCGCGCTCTACCACGATCTGGGGCTTTAATTTCAGGGTATTGCCCAGCAGGGCGGTAACTGGCTTGCAGCGTCCGCCCCTTGCAAGATAGGTAAGCGTCTCGACGACGAAGCTCGCCCTTACCTTGCCCCTTCGTTCCTCCACCAGGAGGACAATCTCCTCGGCGGATTTCCCTTCCCTCGCCAGGCGGGCGGCGTAAAGCACCTGCAGGCCGATGCCTGTGGACAGATTCATGGAATCTATTACATGCAGCTTCGGATAATCCTCGTCGCTGGCGATCAGCCGTATGATATTGCAGGTGGTGCTCATTTTCTCGGAAATGCCGAAAAAGATGATATCATCCCCGGCGTCCATCATCGGTTTTAAAATGGACAGGGATTTTTCATAGGTCACTGCGGAGGTCTTGGGGGTCGTGCGGTTTTCATCCGCCCACTCATAAATCTGCTCCGGGGTGACCTCTTCCCCGTCATAATAGCTCTTATCGTCCATTACAATACAAAGCGGTATCGTAATAATCCCGTTTTCTTCCTTTAATTCTGCGGACAGGTCGCAGGTGGAGTCCGCAACGATTCTGATTCTGCCCATAGGATGCTCCTTTCACATGTCTGACTTTTGCATGTCTGGCTTTTGTATATTTGGCTTTTGCATGTCTGGCTTTTACATGTCCAGTATATCCTCGAAGCCCAAAATTTGCAAGAGGAGATTGGAAGCATTTATTCCGTCCAGCCGTTCCGGATGCCATTGAAAGCCCCAGACGGGCAGGCTTTTATGCATGACGGCTTCAACGCAGTTGTCCAACGTACACCACTGGACCGGAACCAGATCCTTTCCGGGCAGGCGTATCCCCTGGTGGTGGGCGCTGTTGACCGTCATATTGGTTCCAAAAACGGCAGACAATGGGCAGCCCGGGGTAATCCGGGTGGCATGATACTGGTCGCCGTTTTGGTATTCATGCAGATATGCTGTGGGGAGGTCCTGCACGAGGGTTCCGCCGAACGCTACATTGATTACCTGCATTCCCTTACAGATGCCCAATACGGGAATGCGGAGTCCGATGCAATGCTCCAGCGCCTCAAACTGTAGAATATCCAGTTCTGTATCAATATTCCGGGAACCGTGGTCGGCTTCCCCGAAAAAAGCAGGGGTGATATCCCCTCCGCCCGGCAGGACCAGCAGACCGCATCCATCCAGCTCTTTCAGGACAAGGCTGGTTTTTGTCTCGCAGAAAGGCGCTTCTGAAAAAAAACGTTCGTAATTTTTCGTGTACTCTTCCCGTCCGAAAATCGTGATCTTTAAGGGCGGCTTTCTTTTTTCCCCATCCATATTTACCTGAAGCGGCTGTGTCAAATGTTTCATCAGATTGTTCATCCTGATTTCCTTAACATTTTGTTTGTTATCAGTCTATTCCGTTCGGCGCCGATCATGAAAAGGATCTGTTCCTTATCCGGCTTATTATTCATTATAAAGAAATTCTTAAGCTTTCTTACTTTTTTAAAAAGCATCTTGCGTTTTCGCGGGGAATTGATAAAATAAGCAGGGTGAGAATGGATTTCGGATTTGCTCCAAACAGGAAACCGTATATCGGGCTTCTGAAAAGATCAGAATCCTGGAAAATATCAGAATCCTTGAAAATATCAGAATCCTTGAAAATATCAGAATCCGTAAAAAAGATAAAAAAAGGAATGAAAACCTTGCAAACGAAGAATTTAAGACCGGCAGGAGCGGAAAAATGGAAAGGGATTAAAGCAGTCAGGGCAGTCAGGGCAATTAGCTGGAAAAAGGTGCTTTCTTATCTGGCCCTGTTCATTTGTCCTGTGGTAACCTTTTATCTGTTTGATGCATATACGCATAATCCCCTGGTCAGTATGAATTTCAAAACGCAGCTTTTAAATATTGCTTTTTATGAGCTGACGGCGCTTTTGCTGTTTGGGCTGCTGCGCACCCTGCGTCTGGCGCTGATGCTGCAGAGCGGATTGTTTATGGTGGTCGGGCTGGCGAATTATTACGTGCTGGACTTCCGTTCCGCACCGATAATGCCCTGGGATATCTATTCTATTTCCACGGCTGCCAGTGTAGCCGATAATTTCAGTTATTCCCTCGGCAGGGATGCGCTTCTGGTGCTTGCGGGTTTCCTGACATTGTTGATCATTGAGAGCAGAATGAAGCTGAAAGCGCCCGGACGCCTGGGTGTCAGGGCGCTGATCGTGGCGCTTCCCCTTTTTCTCCTGGTCGGATATAAGAATCTGGTCCAGAATGACCAGTTCATCTTGTCCTTTGGGTTATATGATAAGCTGTTTACGCCCAATGTGATGACGAAGCGGGACGGCAATGTTGTCGCCTTTATGATGGAGCTGAAATACCTGGAGGTGGATGTGCCGGAGGGATATTCTGCAGAAGAGGCGGAAGCCTTCTATCACGCCAATGAGACAGACGCCTACAGGCAGGCGGTGGCGGAGCCGGAGAGCCTGAAGCGGCCGAATATCATCGTAATCATGGACGAGGCCTTTTCGGACCTGTCTGTCCTGGCCGAGCTTAAAACGAATGAAGATGTCATGCCGTTTATACATAGTCTGCAGGAAGATGCGGACAATAGGACATCAGAGGATGATACGAAGACTCGTGGGACAGGCGGCTATCACACCACAGGCTGGCTGAATGTCTCCGTTCTGGGCGGCAATACCGCGAACACGGAATTTGAGTTCCTTACGGGACATACCATGCAGTTTCTTCCCCAGGGGAGCGTTCCCTATCAGCAGTATCTTCAATCCAGCGAGCCTTCCCTGGCGAGTTATCTGAAGGATCTGGGATATCATACGATAGCGATGCACCCTTATAATGCCAGCGGCTGGGAGCGGAACAGGGTGTATCCTTTGGTTGGATTTGAAGAGTTTCTGTCTCTGAAGAATTTTACAGGGATAAAGAAAATACGGCAATATGTGTCCGACGAGACCTGCTTTAACACGATCATACGCCTTTTCAACAGAAAAAAAGCGGGAGAGCCTTTGTTTATTTTCAACGTCACCATGCAGAACCACAGCGGTTATACGGAGGATTACAATAATTTTACGCCGGATATCATAGTGGAGGGGACGGATTCCAAGGTCCTGTCCCGGTACCTTTCTTTGATGAAGCGCACGGATCAGGCCTTTCAGGAGCTGGTGGAATACTTTTCGGAAGTGGAGGAGGAGACGATCATCGTTTTCTTTGGGGATCATCAGCCTACAGTCTCTGTGAGCAATCCCCTGCTTCGGGCGAACGGAATCGATCCGGACTCTTTGCAAGAAGAAGATAATATGTTAAAATATAAGGTGCCGTTTGTGATATGGAGCAATTTTGAAATTGAGGAAGGGCAGGGAGTGGAGACAAGCCCCAACTATCTTGCAATTGATCTATTGGAGGACTGCGGTCTGCCGCTGCCGCCCTATCAGAACTACCTTAAACAGGTGCGGGAGGAATTTCCGGTCCTTTCCGGGATGCGGATCACGGACCGGGCAGGGCGTACCGCGATAGATTCCCAGATGACAAAGGAAGAGCAGGAGGCCTGCAGGGAGGCGCTGCTCCCCTATCAAAGTCTGCAGTACTACATGCTGTTTGACTTCCCCCAGGAGGAAGGGCAGCGGGAAGAATCCAATGAATAAAGGATAGCCCCGGGAAGAGGCAGGGTAAGTCAGAGTAACAGCAGGGTAAGTCAGAGTAACAGATCAGAAGAATTCAGGCGAGGGTTTCATCAGATGATGGGCGATATGGAAGGAAAAGGGCCGGGGAAGTTTTTGCATCTTCGGAAAGGACAAAAAAAAGAATTGATGGAAGACAGCAGAAGAGAAGATAGGATATGGCGCGCGCTATTGCTCATATTTGCCTTTTCGATCCCCGCTTTCATTATGCTGATTCTTTTTATCATAAACAGGATCTATCCGTTTGGGGACAGAAGCTTTCTGTTTTCGGATATGTGGCACCAGTACATGCCCTTTTTTACCGAGTTTATTCATAAAATAAAGGCGGGGGAGGGTCTGTCCTATTCCTATATGGTGGGGATCGGTTCAAATTTCCTGGCGCTGTATGTTTATTATCTGGCAAGCCCCCTTCACTGGCTGGCGTTTCTGGTTCCCGAGAGCCATCTCATGGAATTTATGAGTTATCTTGTGATCGTAAAGGCAGGGCTTTGCAGTCTGACCTTTTATATTTATTTGCGGGGACATTTCCGCAGGGTAGATGTGGGAGGGCTTTTCTTTTCCTGCTTTTATGCCCTGTCAGGCTTTATGGCAGCCTATAACTGGAATATAATGTGGCTGGACTGCGTGGTGCTTCTGCCCCTTATCCTGCTGGGCCTGGAGCGCCTGGTGAAGGAGGGGCGCTGCACCCTGTATTGCGTTGCCCTGACCATGTCCATTTTGTCCAACTATTATATCTCCATCATGATCTGCATTTTCCTGGTGCTGTATTTCCTGATGCTTTTGCTGGTGGAAAAAAGGAACCTGCGCATGTTTGTGAATTTTGCCATATACTCCCTGTTGGCGGGGGGAATGGCGGCGGTGCTTCTTGTGCCGGAGGTGCTGGCGATCCTGGAGACGGATTTCGGGGATATGGATTTCCCGAAAAAGGTAGAATCCTATTTTTCCGTGCTGGACATGCTGGCGAGACATTGTATGGCGGTGATGACGGAAAGGGGGCTGGACCACTGGCCGAATATTTACTGCGGCGTGGGAGTGTTCCTTCTGCTGCCCCTTTATGCCGTATGTAAAAAGATCCCTATCCGCAGGCGGTTTGGCTATCTTGCCCTTGCGGGGGTGATGCTTCTGGGCTTTTCCACCAATATACTGGATTTTATCTGGCATGGCCTGAACTGGCCGGACTCTCTTCCGGCGAGGCAGTCCTTTATCTATATTTTCCTGATGATCATTATGTGCTATGCTGCCTATCGGGAGGTGGACCGGATCCCGAAGGAACATATTTTGTATTCATACCTGGGCTCCATCGTATTCCTGCTGTGTGTTGAGAAGTTCGTGGAGCATGAGGATTTTCTACTGGGCGTGGAATGGCTGAATGTGGCTTTTGTCACCGCTTACGCTGTTTTGCTCTATCTGCGTAAAACACGCTGCAAAGGCGTCTGGAGGGATGGCCTTGCGGTCGCCGCCCTGATCGTGGTGATGGCAGAGGCTGGAATCAACACCTATTGCTGCAGCATCGGCACAACGAGCCGTTCCCAGTACCTGAATCCTCTTCCTGATTATGCGGCTCTCTATAAAACGGCTCAGGAAGAGGCCTTGGAGGATGACCAGGTATTTTTTAGGATGGAAAAGTTTTCCAGAAAAACCAAGAATGACGGGACGCTGGCAGGCTTTCCCACCGCTTCGCTTTTCTCCTCCACCATGAATTCCTATGTCATGGATCTGTATGAGCGCTTGGGAATGCGGCACAGTAAGGTTTATTACTGCTATGACGGGGCTACCTTTTTCACCTCTGCGCTTTTGAATGTCCGTTTCTTATATGGGGAGAAGGACCAGGAGGAAGGACCGCTTTATCAATGGGTCGACAGCAGCGGCGAGGTCAGTCTTTTTGAAGCGGTTGAGACACTTCCTTTTGGATATGTGGCGCCCAGCGGTTATGAGCTGAGTTCGGGATACGTCAATGACGCGCTGAGACTGCAGAACAATATGGTGCAGCGCCTGGGCATCCAGGGAGATCTTTTTCACAAGACAACAGAGGGCGGAAGAGGAGAAAAGGTGACGGTTTCCGCCGGGGAAGACGGCTATTATTATGGAGTGCTTACTGCCTCCGGAACCAGTAAGATCAAGGTATCGGGCAGTGTGGAGAGGGAACTGAACGACCTGAAAAAAGGTTCGGTCCTTTATCTGGGGTATCTGGAACAGGGCGACAGCGTCACCCTGACCAATCATAACGAGGATGATGATACGCCTGAAATCAAATTCGACGTGTACCGTATGGATGAAGAAGTTTTAAAAGAGGCACTTGCCAGCCTGGGCGAGGAGCATCTGACCGATGTAGCCTATGACAGTACCCATGTGAGCGGCGAGGTAGAGCTTGCGGAGGATGGCAGACTCATCCTGTCCATTCCCTATGAGAAGGGATGGACGGTTGTCCTGGACGGCGAGGAAGTGGAGCCTGCCACCTTTGGGGGAACTTTGATTGCCCTGGACCTTCCCGCAGGTCATCACAGCCTGTCCATGAGCTATGTGCCCGAAGGAAAGTATGAAGGAATTTTTATCAGCCTGTGCAGCCTGGCTCTTTTTGGGGCTCTTACGCTGATTCAACATCATATGAAAAAGAGGAGGTTTAAGAAGAATGCAGTCAACAATGCAGGAGATGACGCAGCAGGCGTTGGAGAAAACGCAGGAGATGACGCAACAGGCGTTGGAGAAAACGGAGGAGGTCATCCGGAAGGAATACGGGAAGAAGAGAACCCAGGACGCGCTGAGAATTCTGATGATCATAGCGGCCTCTGTGGTCATGGCGATGAACCTGAAGAGCTTTGTGAGACCGGGGGGACTGATTCCGGGCGGATTTAACGGACTGACCAGACTGATCCAGGAGATCTCCTACATGCTTTGGAAGGTGGAACCTCCCTTTACCGCCATCAACCTGGCGTTGAATGCGGTTCCCATTGTGATCAGTTATAAGTTTATCGGAAAAAAGTTTACCCTTTACTCCTGTCTGATGATCGTGCTGGCAGGCCTTCTGACCGATATTATGCCGGCGTATCAGTTTACGTCGGATATTCTGCTGATCGCCGTATTCGGCGGACTGATCAACGGAGTCGCCATCAGTATCTGCCTTTTTGCCAGGGCGACCAGCGGCGGAACGGATTTTATCTCTATTTTCCTTTCGGAAAAGTTCGGTATCGACGCCTGGAATTATATCCTGATCGGGAACGTGGTGATCATCCTTTGCGCCGGATATCTGTTTGGCTGGGATAAGGCTTTGTATTCCATCATTTATCAGTTTTCCTCCACACAGGTGTTGAATACCCTGTATAAGAGATATCAGAAGCAGACCCTGTTCATCGTGACAGAAAAGCCGGATGAGGTTTACGAGGAAATCCGCGATATCACAAACCACGACGCTACCCTGATCAAGGGAATCGGCTGCTATCAGAACAGGGAGTGCAATATCCTTTACTCCGTGATCGGCAGGGATGAGGTGAGAAAAGTCCTCAATACCGTGCGAAGGGTGGACAGCGCAGCATTTATCAATATGATCCGGACGGAGAACCTGTCGGGGAAATTTTATAAGAAACCAAATGACTGAGAAAGGAAAGAATATTCCATTGCAAAAGCTGCCCGGGGAAGGAGGATGGCTCCGGACAGCTTTTATCGTGCGCCTGGAGGCGAACGTCTTATCTTATCTGATGGTATACGCAACAGGCATGGGGAGGGAGCTCCTTTATCCGGGATCCGTTCCCTGAGACAGGTGAGGACGGGGTGGATACCACGTTCCCGGTCCATAGCTCTTCCCAGCTGCTTTCGTTGGAAAGTGCTTCGAGAGCGGACGTGGCAGCCTGTCCGGACAAAACAGCGTGTTTTGCCCTGGCAAGCTGCCCGGCAGTGACCTCCAGGGGTGTCTCGCCCAGGTTGAAAAAGGCGAGATAAAGATCCCTGGTTTTCTCATTGTAAGCGCTCCAGACGGCTTTCTCCTGATCCAGTGCAAGCTGTCTGGGGCGGCAGTCCGGGGTGCGCATGGCGAGGAGTTTTTCATTGGTCAGCAAGGAAAGCGTCCATTCATCCAGCTTGGTCATTTCGGCTCCCAGCATAAGAGGGGAACCGAAGAGGCACCAGAGGGTCATCATGGTACGCTGCTCATCACGGGTGAAAGAGGTCTGGCGTTCCTGGCCGAAGCCCTTGCCCAGATATCCTAAGGGCAGCATGTCGCAGTCCGGGAAGCATCCCGCGGATACATGGTTCTGCCACAGCTCGCAGCGGCGGAACATGTCCTTTAACAGGCGCCAGTCATCCCAGAAGTCATCCGTGATGCGCCACATATTGGCGTAGGTTTCATAGTGCCATGCCTGTTCGATCAGCGCGGGACCGGGGGAGAGGGAAAGAACGAGCGGTCTGCCGCAGCGGGCAATGGCCGTTGAGAGCATCTCCACCTCATGCCTTGCGGAATACAGGTTGTTCCGGTACAGGTTCGTGTTGCAGATATCGTCGCATTTGATATAGTCCACTCCCCAGGAAGCGTAAAGCTCCAACAGGGAGTCATAATAAGCCTGTCCTTCTGGACAATTGCGGACGCCGTACATATCCGGGTTCCAGCCGCAGATGGAGCTGGGATCCGCAATCCGGTCCGCGGTCAAACTGCAGTCCTTGATTTTGCCGTGGAGGTGCGCGGCGATCCTGGGAATGCCCCTCATGATATGGATGCCGAATTTAAGACCCAGGGAATGGATATAATCTGCCAGAGGCTGAAAGCCTGCGCCGCCCGTGGAGGAAGGAAAACGCTCCGGATCCGGGAGCAGCCTGGAATATTCGTCCATTTCCAGCCCGGAAAAAGGGATATATTGATATTGACTGCGCTGGGAGCCTGCGCCGTGGGCGTACCACTGAATGTCCACCACGATATATTCCCAGCCATATTTTTTCAGGTGGGCTGCCATATAATCCGCATTGGCTTTTACTTGCTGTTCATTTACTGTGGTATCATAATAGTCGTAGCTGTTCCAGCCCATGGGCGGGAGAGGGGCATAAGCATTTTTGTTCATAATTTAGAGGAATCCTTTCTTCTGATTTTTATAAATTCTTAGCGTCTTATTTTATTCAGTCTGTCGGTTTCATATGTTTTGTCAGCTTACAGTCAGGCTGGCGTATTTCTTAGGGGAGACCCCCACCGCTTTGGTAAAGGCCTTGAAGAAATTGCTGTAGTCCGTAAAGCCGCTGCGTTCATAGGCTTCGGCGATGCTCACCCCTTCGTCCAGCAGGGCTTTCGCGATGCTGATCCTTCTTGCGGTGATATATTTGTTGATGGTGGTGCTGGTGGCGGATTTGAAGATCCTGCAGATGTAGGACTGGCTCAGGTAGAAATGCTCCGCCAGCTGGGCCGTGGTGATGGGCTGGGAAATATTCTGGTTGATATATGCCAGGATCTCTTCCACCTGTCTGCTGTACCGGTAAGAGGACAGCCCCGCATCCGGGCCGTTCGCGGAGGAAACCGAGTTAATCAGCACCAAAAGCTGCAGGAAGGCCGCCTGTTCCAGCACATCGTGGGCGTACCCCTCCGCCGAGGTGATCTTATCGATATAGTAGAGAAAACGGTTCTGCTGTTCCTTGTTCAAGGAGATCCTGTGGGTAAAGCCCAAGGGGCGATGGGTAAAGCAAAAGTCCAGATCCGTTTCCGCCGTGGAAAGCCGCTTCACATAATCCGGATGGATGCTTATGACAATGCGCTCGTGGAAATGGGAATCCACCTCCGTCAGCTTATGGCTTTCGTACTGGTTGATGATGAACAAATCCCCTGGCTCGATGTCATAAAATTTATTGTCGATCAGAAATTGTTTTCCCCCGGAAATGGAATAATACAGTTCATAACAATCATGGATGTGCATGTCCATGGTTTTTTCCTCGTTGTAAAGATGGGCGATGGAAAAGGTATGGTTTTTCAGGCAGTTTTCTACCGCAAGCTTACAGGAAGAGAGCTCTTCCATGGTTCGTTCCTTCTTTCCGTCCTGCATGGGGCTGGCGCCCCTTCGGACATTTTAAAATCTTCTGAATCTTCTGATAAGGCGGATTCTTTTTGCAAACCACCCTTCTTACGGATCAGTATACAGGAAACGTTCAAAATTTGCAAGCTTTTCACCGTTATTTGAAAAGACATGGAGAAAATTTTCTATTATAATACAAAATAAGGGATTGATATAATGCGAATGGCGCGGAGAAGCTGTAACCATTTTTATCAATTACCACAAAGAAATAGTGGAAATACCTGTAAAAATATGTTAATATAACCATATCGGACGAAATACAGTGTATTTTCATGAAACGTATGCCGTGAAAGCGGACATGCAGAAAGAGAGGCGCAAGGTGGAATTAAGAACAGCAGTATCACCAAAGGATGTGAAGTATTATACCACGCAGCGCCTGCGCGAGGAGTTCCTGATCCAGAATCTCTTTGTGCCGGGCGAGATCAAGCTGGTATATAGTCACATCGACAGAATTATCACCGGTGCGGCAGTGCCGGTAGAGCCCATCGTCCTGACAGCCGGAGACGAGCTCCGCGCAGAGTATTTCTGCCAGAGAAGAGAGCTGGGTGTCATTAATATCGGCGGCGCGGGCACCATCACAGTGGACGGACGTTCCTACAGGGTTGGCTTCAAGGAAGCGATGTACATCGGAATGGGTTCAAAGGACATCACCTTTGCCAGCGATGATCCTGAACATCCCGCAAAGTATTATCTGAATTCCGCCCCGGCCCACAGAACCTGTCCCACGGTTCTCATCAAACCGGAAGGAACGCCGGAGGACGGCGTTGTTATCGTAAAGGATGAGAATAAGGTAGAGCTCGGTTCTTTAGAGGACGCCAATCACAGAGTCATCTGCAAGTATATTCTTCCCGGCCAGGTGGAGAGCTGCCAGCTTGAGATGGGCATGACAAAGCTCGCCCCGGGAAGCGTATGGAACACGATGCCCTGCCACACCCATGACAGACGTATGGAGGTTTATCTCTATTTTGAGATGCCGGAGGATGCTTTTGTCATGCATTATATGGGCGAGCCCGATGAGACGCGCCATATCGTAATGAGGAACGAGGAGGCGGTGATCTCCCCCAGCTGGTCCATCCATTCAGGCTGCGGTTCCCAGGCCTACACCTTTATCTGGGGTATGGTCGGTGAGAATCAGGATTTTGACGATATGGATAATGTAGCGATGAAGGATCTGAAGTGAGCGAAAATTTTAAATAAAGATTCAAATAAAGAATAAAATAAAGAAAAGGAGAAGTTTATTATGGGAAATTTTATTGAGAAGTTTTCACTGGAAGGCAAAGTCGCCCTGGTAACAGGAGCTTCCTATGGCATCGGTTTCGCCATTGCAACCGCTTATGCGGAAGCGGGCGCCACCATCGTTTTCAATGATATCAAGCAGGAGCTGGTGGACAAGGGTCTCGCTTCTTATGCTGAAAAAGGGATTAAAGCCCATGGCTATGTATGCGATGTGACCAATGAGGAAGCCGTGGCAGCCATGGTAGCCCAGATCACTGAGGAAGTAGGGCCTATCGATATCCTGGTAAACAACGCCGGCATCATCAAGCGTATCCCTAT
>CANPYG010000024.1 GCA_947588205.1 uncultured Acetatifactor sp.
CCAGCCTGAGCAGGTAGAGGAATTCTTTGATGATGAGGATGACGAGGAAGAGGAAGAAAGGATTCCCTCTGAGGAATAATCTATCTTTGGGGTAAAATATTTCCAAAATAAGAATGCAAGGGAGAGTCCGGCTCTCCCTTGTAATCATGTTTTTTAATATAGCCATGCCTTTTTTAATAATCTTGTTCCTTCTTTTATCCGTTCTTCATCCAGCCCGCCATATCCAATCAACAGAGTGGCTGATTCCCTGAATGTCTTCGGTAGGTCGGCTCCGGCAATATGATAATCGGACATTCCATAAACCTTTACTCCCTGGTCCAGCGCTTTTTGCAGGAATTCTTTCTCCGTCGTCTTCCCCCTGGCGGTTAAAAGCAGATGAAGCCCCGCGTTTTCCCCGGATATCCGGAACAAGCCCCCGAACGCCTGAAGCTCCTCCAGCAGGAGCTCATGCCTGGCGCGGTATATTTTTCTCATTTTATTCAGGTATCTCTCAAAATGTCCGTTCCGGATGAACTCATTCAAAATTCCCTGATCGATTCTCGATACCGTAGATGAATAAAAATAGCAGTTGCGCTGATAGCGTTCCAGCAGGTCAAAAGGAAGCACCATATAGCTGATACGGATAGCAGGGGCGATCGCTTTCGAAAAGGTTCCGATATAAATCACCTTTCCATGGCGGTCTGACGCCTGCAGGGAAGGAATGGGCTTCCCTCTGTAACGGAACTCACTGTCGTAATCATCTTCGATCAGATACCGATTTTCGGCCGCATTTGCCCAATTTAAAAGCTCCGTGCGCCTTCCGATCGGCATGACAATCCCGGTCGGGAACTGATGGGACGGCATCACATAAGCCACGTCCGCTTTTTCCTTTTCCAGGCTGGCAGTAAGCATTCCGCTCCGATCCATGTCCACGACAGCGATTTCGGCAAAGGAGCTTAAAATATGGTACGCTCTTTTATAGGTAGGGTTCTCCATGGCGATGCGCACGGGTCCGCCCAGAATCTTCTCTAACAGCAGCAGAAGATAATCATTTCCCGCCCCTACAATGATCTGCTCCGGAACGCATTCGACTCCCCGGGAGGCATGCAGATATTTACAGATCGTTTCGCGAAGCTGCGGCTCGCCCTGGGGCTCGCCTTGGGAAAACAGTCTGCTGTCGCTTCCGCTCAGAATATTTCTCGTAAGCCGCATCCACACATTAAACGGGAAAGCGCCCATCTCAATGGCATTGGGGGAAAAATCACAGGATATGGGCGCAGTTTCCGCAGCATGGCGCTGCTCCTTTGGGGCTGTCGGCGCTTTTGTTCCTTCCATTTGGAACAGTTCCTCTATTTTACAGACAAAATAACCTCTGTATGGGCGGGATTCAATATATCCCTCGCTTTGCAGCTGCTCATACGCAGTATCCACAGTGCTCCTTGCCACCTGTAAATATTCTGCCAGGGAACGGGTGGAGGGGAGCCTCTCGCCGGCGAGAAGCTTCCCCTCCCTGATCTCCTGTCTGATATGCTCATAAATCTGCTCGTACAGACGCTTTCCTCCCCCTGTGCGCAGCTCAATGGTCATATCCATAATTTCTTCCTCTCATCCTTATGCCTGCTTCGGCAGACTATAAGAACTCTTCAGGGATACGATACGGTTAAACACCAGCTTATCCGGTCTGGAATCCTTGGCGTCCACACAGAAGAAGCCCTGTCTCACAAACTGAAAGCTGTCATAAGGCTTTGCTCCTGCAAATGCAGGCTCCAGGCAGCAATTCTTAAGCACCGTCAAGGAATTCGGATTCAGGTTCAGGCTGCCGTCCTCATTATAAACGCCCTTTTCCTCATCAATGATATTCTCATACAGGCGCACTTCGGCAGAGATCATTTCAGAAGCGCACACCCAATGAATGGTTCCCTTCACCTTCCTGGCGTTAAATCCGCTTCCGCTCTTTGTCTGCGGATCATAGGTGCAGTGTACTTCCGTGATATTGCCGTTTTCATCCTTCACGCAGCCGGTACAGGTCACAAAATAAGCGTTCATCAGGCGCACCTCATTGCCGGGGAAAAGGCGGAAATACTTTTTCGGGGGCACCTCCATGAAGTCCTCCCTCTCAATATAAAGCTCTCTCCCGAAGGGAACCTTACGGGAACCAAGCGCCTCGTTTTCCAGGTTGTTCGGGGCATCCAGCCACTCGACCTGGCCTTCCGGATAATTATCAATAATCAGCTTAACAGGATCCAGTACCGCCATCATACGGGGCTTCTTCGTTTTCAGGTCCTCACGGATGCAATACTCCAACATCGCATAATCCACGGAGGAATTGCTCTTGGACACGCCGCACAGATCCACAAACATCTTGATGGATTCCGGCGTAAAGCCCCGCCTGCGAAGCGCGGCGATGGATACCAGCCTAGGATCGTCCCAGCCGTCCACAATGCCTTCCTCCACCATCTTCTTGATATAACGCTTGCCCGTCACCACATTGGTGAGATACATCTTGGCAAACTCAATCTGTTTAGGCGGATGGGGATATTCCAATTCCCTGACCACCCAGTCGTACAACGGCCTATGGTCCTCAAACTCCAGGGTACAGATGGAATGGGTAATCCCTTCAATCGCGTCCTCGATGGGATGGGCAAAATCATACATGGGATAGATGCACCAGGCGTCCCCGGTATTGTGGTGGGTCATATGGGCGACACGATAGATGACCGGGTCCCTCATATTAATATTAGGGGAAGCCATGTCGATCCGGGCGCGCAGCACCTTCTCGCCGTCCGCATATTTTCCATCCTTCATCTCCTGGAACAGGCGGAGATTCTCTTCCACACTGCGGCCGCAGGACGGATCGTCCCTGCCAGGCTCCGTTAAAGTTCCCCTGTACTCGCGGATCTCCTCGGCGCTCAAGTCAGACACATAGGCCTTTCCCTTCTTAATCAGCTTCACCGCCCCTTCATACATCTGCCCGAAATAATCGGAAGCAAAGAAAAGCCTGTCCTCCCAGTCGGCGCCCAGCCACTTGATATCCTCCTTGATGGACTCCACAAACTCCGTCTTCTCCTTGGTGGGGTTCGTATCGTCAAAACGCATATTGAACTTGCCGCCATATTCCTGGGCAAGCCCGTAATTCAGCAAAATACTTTTCGCATGTCCTATATGAAGATACCCATTCGGCTCAGGAGGGAAACGGGTATGCACCGTATCATAAACCCCTTCCGCCAAATCCTTATCAATGATCTGCTCAATAAAGTTTCTGGAAACCTTCTCCGCGCCCTCGTTCTCCGGCTGCGCATTTAAAACCTTTTCCTTCTCATTCAGATTTTCACTCATGGAAATTCCTGCCTTTCCTTTCCAGCATTAAATATTCTTTATCTTAACACCAAATATCCGTCCGGGCAAGTATTTTTCTCAACCTTTACTCATTCATAACAGTTCAGCCTTTAATGATGGAAGAGCCTAATTCCGGTAAACGCCATCACCATCCCATACTTGTTGCAGCAGTCGATCACAGCATCGTCCCGCACGGAGCCCCCGGGCTGGGCAATATATTTCACGCCGCTCTTATGGGCTCTTTCAATGTTGTCGGAAAAAGGAAAGAACGCGTCGGAGCCTAAAGTCACGTCCTGCATTCCGTCCAGCCAGGCACGTTTCTCTTCCCTGGTGAAAACAGGGGGCTTTCCTTTAAAAATATGCTCCCATGCGCCGTCAGCCAAGACATCCATGTATTCCTCGCCGATATAAAGATCAATGGCGTTATCCCTGTCAGCGCGGCCGATTTTGTCCAAGAACTGCAGACCCAGAACCTGGGGCGCCTGGCGCAGATACCAGTTGTCAGCCTTTTGTCCCGCAAGTCTGGTGCAATGAATACGGGACTGCTGCCCGGCCCCGATTCCAATTGCCTGTCCGCCCTTCACATAACAGACAGAATTAGACTGGGTATATTTCAGGGTGATCAGGGATATCTTCATATCGATCAGGGCTTCCTTAGGAATCTCCTTATTTTCCGTCACAATATTGGAAAGAAGATCCCCGTTGATATCCAGTTCATTCCTTCCCTGCTCAAAGGTAACGCCGTAAACCTGCTTCCTCTCCACCG
Source organism: uncultured Acetatifactor sp. (assembly GCA_947588205.1). Classification (GTDB taxonomy): domain Bacteria; phylum Bacillota; class Clostridia; order Lachnospirales; family Lachnospiraceae; genus Acetatifactor. The sequence goes on from CANPYG010000024.1 coordinate 4,082, forward strand.
GAGCGGGCACATAGGAAGGATCGATCTGAATCACATTATAGGCGCCCTTCTTCTTGCCCTTCAACAGCTCCAGAGCTTCTTCCGTATAGCCCGGCGCGATGACACCGTCTGAAACCTCCCTCTTGATGAGCCTGGCGGTATCCACATCGCAGACATCGGACAAAGCGATGAAGTCACCGAAGGAGGACATTCTGTCCGCGCCCCTGGCTCTGGCGTAGGCACAGGCAAGGGGAGAAAGCTCTCCCAGGTCGTCTACCCAGTAAATCTTTGCCAGCGTCTCATTTAAAGGAAGCCCCACCGCTGCGCCCGCAGGGGAAACATGCTTAAAAGATGTGGCGGCAGGAAGGCCTGTGGCTTCCTTCAGCTCCTTCACAAGCTGCCAGCCGTTAAAGGCATCCAGGAAATTGATATAGCCTGGTCTGCCGTTTAATACGGTGACAGGCAGATCGCTTCCGTCCTCCATAAAAATCCTGGAAGGCTTCTGATTGGGGTTACATCCATACTTTAACTGAATCTCGTTCATCTATATCTGCTCCTTTTCTATTGGTTCTTATTTACAATCCTGGTCTGATATTCACCTGTGGCGATATCAATATACCTTACGAACAATGACACCTTATTCTCTTCATTCAGGTTCTCCCAGAGCATCTGGGCAAACGCGTCGATATCGTTCCCGATCTCCACCAGCTTCGGCTCTCCCTCAAAGCTGGGCAGAGGGCTTCCGTCATGCATATAGGTGTGGATAAAATGTCCTTCTCCTGCGGCAGGGTTATCATAGGTAAAAGTATATCGATTGCAGAAGGAAGGATCCCCTTGATTGCTCTTTAAAATCGACAGGGCGTAGGAATACTTCCCGCCTTCCACATGAAGCACGCCGGAAATCCTGGGGGTATAATTGGGAGCGTCCGGCTCAAATTCCCTGCTCCTCAAGGACTGTTCAAAGGTCAGCCCCTTTCCAAGACCTTCATAAACCGTATCCGTCTGGTCTCCGTTGGTCACTATGGTATCATGTCCAAGGACGCGTACCGGGGCATAAATGATCAGGCTGGGATCCTCCAGCTTGGAAGGATCGTATGCTTCCGTGCGGATTCCTTCTCCTTCCACTGCAAAAATACGATTGCGGCTGTTGGAGCTCCTCCCCATGATAAAATACGCCGTAACCGCAAATCTTCCATCGGCGGATTTGCCGATGACGATTCCACGGCCGGGATACGCATTGGTGGATAGTTCTGTCTGAAGCGATCGTTTGTTCATGATAATATTTCCTCCTTGTACTCTGGCATACATAATATTTTCAGTCCTTCTTCATGCGTTTGGGAGCCTTGACCGGGTAATAGAAAAGCCGCCCGGGCATACCTACTTCATGATGATAAGCAGTATGCCCAGGCGGTCGGCTTAAGGTTCCTGTTACACTCCCTATGGGTCATCCCACCGCAGCAAGGCTGTTTTCCGCCAGTTGTGTAACCTATGTATTATTTTAGTTATCCTCAATACTATAATTCGGAGCTTCCTTGGTGATATGGATATCATGAGGATGGCTCTCCTTTAAGGACGCGGCGGAAATCTTGATAAATCTGCCTGTCGTCTTCAGCGTCTCAATATCCTTGGCGCCGCAGTAACCCATACCGGAACGAAGTCCGCCGAGAAGCTGGAAAATCGTATCCTCCACACTGCCCTTGTATGCCACGCGGCCTTCCACGCCTTCCGGAACCAGCTTCTTCGCATTCTCCTGGAAGTAGCGGTCCTTGCTTCCGTTCTCCATCGCGGCAATGGAACCCATACCACGGTATACCTTATATTTTCTTCCCTGGAACAGCTCGTAATCTCCGGGGCTCTCCTCGCAGCCCGCAAACATGCTGCCCATCATACAGACATTGCCGCCTGCGGCGATTGCCTTAGTGATATCTCCCGAATACTTGATGCCGCCGTCCGCAATAATCGGCACATCGTATTCCTTCGCCACATTGTAACAATCCATAATAGCCGTAATCTGAGGAACGCCGATGCCCGCCACGACACGGGTGGTACAGATGGAACCGGGTCCGATGCCTACCTTCACCGCATCCGCCCCCGCTTCGATCAGGGCACGGGTAGCGTCCCCGGTAGCTACATTGCCGGCGATCACCTGCAGTTCGGGGAACTTGTCCTTAATCATTCTGACGCAATTCATCACATTCTGGGAATGACCATGGGCGCTGTCCAGCACCACCACATCCACCTTGGCGTCCACAAGCGCTGCCACACGATCCAGCACATTGGCTGTAATTCCTACGGCCGCGCCGCATAAAAGCCTTCCCTGTACGTCCTTGGCAGCCAGAGGATATTTGATCGTCTTCTCAATATCCTTAATGGTGATCAGACCCTTCAGGTTGAAATCATCATCCACAATAGGAAGCTTCTCTTTTCTCGCTTTGGCGAGGATCCGCTTCGCCTCCTCCAGTGTAATGCCCTCCTTTGCAGTGATCAGGCCTTCACTGGTCATGGATTCCTTAATTTTCTTGGTAAAATCAGTTTCAAACTTAAGATCGCGGTTGGTAATGATACCCACCAGCTTACGCCCTTCCGTAACAGGAACGCCTGAAATGCGGAACTTCGCCATCAGCGCGTCCGCATCCGCCAGTGTATGCTCGGGAGTCAATGAAAAAGGATCTGTGATCACCCCATTCTCGGAACGCTTCACCTTGTCCACTTCTTCTGCCTGGGCTTCAATTGTCATGTTCTTGTGGATAATGCCGATACCGCCCTGTCTTGCCATGGCGATTGCCATGCGGTGCTCCGTAACCGTATCCATCCCGGCGCTCATCACCGGAATGTTCAGCTTAATCTTTTTGGTCAGCCAGGTAGTGATATCCACCTGGTTCGGAATCACCTGGGAAAACGCCGGTACCAAAAGCACATCATCAAAAGTAATGCCTTCACCAATAATCTGTCCCATCTTCAATCCTCCTGTATTTACAGCAGCCAGTGTCCGTGCAGGGCAGACACTCCTTGTATTCTGTTGAGTGTAACAGAATCAGATGCAAATGTCAACAGAAATCAGACGAAAAATATACAACAGAATTCAACCGAAAAATCAATCCGTGAATACCTTTCTGGGGGCTGCGTTCTTCATCACCTTCACCAGCTCCTCGGATGGACTCATCAGAAGCTTAATCCCTCCTTCGTAATACAAGGCATAACGGCGGTCCGGCTGCAGCTCTTCCCCTATACTGTAATCAATTGTCTTCACATTGCGGTTCCTAAATTGATCGAGATGATAAGATTTGACCGGCCCAAAAGCTTCCACGCGGTCCAGGGAATAGGTTGCGACTCTTTTTCTGCGGGATTTCGCCATTACCTTATCCACAGATAATTCCTTATCCACATAAATATATTCAAATTCCAGATCGGTGAACAGGTTCACCAAATAAGAGCCCACCGCCGCTACGATTGCAAGAATAAAACAGACAATGCCCAATAAGGTAAACAGGGTTGCAAGCAAAAACAATACTGCCAAGACAATCAAAAACACCTTCAATACTTTCCAGATACCCGCCTGTTTCTGTTTTACCAGACATTCCACATATGCATCACTCATGATTCCACCCTGTCCTTTTCCTATTTTATTGTTTGATATAATTTCGCCATGCCCCGTCTAACGGGTCTTCCGGCAAAGCTTTATTTTCTTTAATGATATAACAACTTTGGACAAGTTGCAAGAAGGTTTCCTCAATTTCTGGGTTTTTATCTTTTTTTTAGATTCTCATAACCGTTGATTCATTGACAAGCAGGTCATTTGTGATTATGATTAAGAAAAGCTGACCTGAAATAAGGGGCAGCCCTGGAAAGGATAGATGAATCATGCCGGTAATGGATGAATTTCGGGAAGAGAGAGAGGCGCTGAAGCATGGCACTCCGAAGCAGAAGCTGGATTATTTCCTGGATTATTATAAATGGCCAACGATTGCAGGGATTGCCATTTTTATATTTGCCGCCTCGCTGATCTATCATGTCGTAACCAATAAGCCTTCCGCATTTTATGGCGTTTTTATCAACTGCCTCACAACGGATGAGCTTTCTGAGGCTTTCACGCAGGAATTTGCCGACGCCGCCGGCATCAATTTAAAGAAAAATAACGTAACGATCGACTCCTCCCTCTCTCTCACCAAGGGCGCCCAGGATCAGGCCAGCTATGTGACGGTTCAGAAAATGGCGGTCTATCTCGCGGCGAAGGAAATAGATGTCCTGGCTTCGGATGTCTCCTCCTTTAACCGATACGCATATCTGAATACGATCGCCGATCTCAGGGACGTACTGACCCCTGAGCAGCAGGCGCTTTATGAGCCCTATTACTTCTATGTGGACAGAAAGGTCATAGAGGAACAGTCTGAGGCAGCCGAGAACCTGAAGGAATCCCCCGTTGAATACCCGGATCCTGACAAGCCGGAGGAAATGGAGGATCCGGTTCCCGTTGGACTTTATCTTACAGACTGCGATAAGCTGGACAGTAATTTTGCATTCACACAGACTCCTGTCGTGATTGGTATTATTGTCAATTCCACCCATACAGAAACTGCCGTACAGTTCCTTGATTATCTGTTCCAATAATTTTTTACGCTACGACTGTTTACGCTATGACAAAAGCTCTCCAAGCATCCGGTTTACCAGCCCCGGGTCTGCTTTTCCGGCGGTCGCCTTCATCGCCTGGCCTACCAGATAGCCGATCGCTTTTTTCTTTCCGCTGCGGTAATCCGCAACAGACTGTGGGTTCTGGGCAATGATCTTTTCCAGAATCTGCATCAGTTCCCCTGCATTGCTCTGGGATTTCAGCCCATGCTCCTCCACATACCGTACAGGGTCTGTATCATTTTCAAACATGACGGCAAATACTTCCTTGGCAACGGAGGAATTGATCTCTTTCGCGTCGGTCATTTCGATCAGACTGGCAAGATGTCGGGGAGAAAAGCTGATATCCTCCGGTTCCAGCCCCTTTTCTTTTAACAGGCGCAGGGTTTCCACCATCAGCCAGTTGGACACCTTCTTAGGCTGGTGACAGATGGCGACCGTCGCTTCAAACAGGTCGGCCATATGCTTGGAACCTGTAATGATATCGATATCGTAATCCGGAATGTCAAACTCCTTGCGGTATCTCGCCATTTTTTCCGTGCGCAGCTCCGGCTGTGCCTTTTTTACACGGGCGATCCACTCATCACTGATATAGACAGGCACCAGGTCGGGATCCGGGAAATACCTGTAATCCTGGGCGTCTTCCTTGGATCGCATGGCATAGGAATATTCTTTATTATCGTCCCATCTTCTGGTCTCCTGGATCACGCTTTTTCCTTCCTCTAAAAGCTCTATCTGTCTTGCACGCTCCCCGTCGATAGCGCGTACAATGGCCTTAAAGGAGTTCAGGTTCTTCATTTCTGTACGTGTGCCAAGCCCGTCTGTTCCCATCTCGCGGACAGACAGATTGACATCCGCCCTCATGGAACCTTCCTGCAGCTTGCAATCGGAAGCGCCGAGATACTGGATAATCAGGCGCAGCTTCTCCAGGTAAGCGATGACTTCATCCGCGCTGCGCATATCGGGTTCGGAAACAATTTCTATTAAGGGCACTCCGGAACGGTTATAGTCCACCAAAGAGCAGTCCTCCCATTCATCATGAATGAGCTTGCCCGCATCCTCCTCCATATGGATCTCATGGATGCCTATTTTTTTATTGCCGGAAGGCGTTTCTATCTCCACATATCCGTCGTGGCAGATTGGGAGATAAAGCTGGGAGATCTGGTAGTTCTGCGGATTATCGGGGTAAAAATAGTTTTTGCGGTCAAATTTACAGTACTGGTGGATCTCGCAGTTTGTAGCGAGACCTACTGCCAGGGCATACTCCACCACCTGCCTGTTGAGCACCGGGAGGGAACCCGGCATTCCCGTGCAGACCGGACAGGTATGGGAATTGGGCGCTCCCCCGAAGGCGGTGGAGCAGCCGCAGAAAATCTTTGTTTTGGTCGCCAGCTCTACATGGACCTCCAGACCGATAACCGTTTCATATTGCTTCATGGAAATATCCTCCTTATCCGCACGGGCGGACATTCAAATTCAAATTACTGATCATTCAATTTACTGATTTTTCATACTGATAAGCCGCCGCCAGCAATTTTTTCTCACAGTAACAGTCCCCGATCAGTTGAACCCCAATGGGCAGCCCGTTATGGTCCTGACCGCAGGGGATGCTGATGGCAGGAAGTCCCGCGAGGTTGACGGATATGGTATAAATATCACCAAGGTACATCCTAATAGGATCGGAAAGGCTCTCGCCCAGCCTCGGGGCGGTCGTGGGGGCGACAGGACCCAGGATACAGTCAAAACGGGCGAACGCCTGGTCAAAGGCCTTTTTGATTAACGCCTTGACACGCAACGCTTTCAGATAATAGGCATCATAATAGCCGGAACTTAGGACAAAGGAACCCAGCATAATACGGCGCTTCACCTCCGAACCAAAGCCCTGGGAGCGGGTCTTTTTGTACATCTGGTGCAGCTCCTCATGTCCCGGCACGCGGTATCCATATTTGACGCCGTCAAATCGTTCCAGATTGGAGCTCGCTTCAGCCGCCGCAATGGTATAATAGGTAGGAATCGCATACTCCACCAGGCTTAAGTCAAATTCCTCCACCACGGCGCCCCTTTCTTCCAGCACCCCTGCCGCCCCTCGGACCGCGGCCGCCACCTCCGGATCCAGACCGCTTCCGTTTTGCGACAGCTCAAAGAAATCCCTGGGGATCCCGATGCGCATGCCTTTGATATCCCTGCCCAAAGCCTTTGTAAAATCCGTGTCTTTCCTGGCTATGGAGGTGGAATCCTTCGGGTCATGGCTTGCGATGACCTCCAGGATTGCCGCGCAGTCCCGCACATCCTTCGCCAGCGGTCCGATCTGATCCAGGGAAGAGCCATAGGCGACCAGACCGTATCTCGACACCGTTCCATAGGTGGGCTTCATGCCTGTCACGCCGCAAAAGCAGGCCGGCTGACGGATGCTCCCTCCGGTATCGGAACCCAGCGCCGCAAAACATTCCCCGGCTGCCACCGCGGCAGCAGAGCCCCCGGAGGAACCGCCCGGAACACGCTCCGTATCATAAGGATTGCGGGTTACTCCAAAATAAGAGGTCTCTGTGGTGCTGCCCATGGCAAATTCATCCATGTTGGTTTTTCCTATAATAACCGCCCCCGCCTCCTGCAGGCGCTTTACCGCCTCGGCGGAATAGGTCGGAACAAAGTTTTCCAGTATTTTAGAGGAACAAGTGGTAGGCGTGCCTTCCGTGCAGAGATTATCCTTGACGGCAAAGGGAACCCCCGCTAAAGGGGAGACGAGGGCTCCCCGGTCTATTTTCCTTTGAAGCTCCTCCGCCTGCTGATAAGCCTTTTCCTTTTCCAGCGTGACATAACAATGGAGAAGCCCCTCCCTTTTCTCAATGACAGCAAAGACATCGTCCAGAGCCTCCGTCACCTTTACCTGCCCAGCTTTGATCAGTTCAGATAACTCTACAGCTGTATATTTCAGCGTGCTTTCCTGCATCATACTTTCTTCCCTCCTCTATTCTACCGTTCTGGGAACCTGAAACATCCCCTGCTTGCTGGCGGGAGCATTGCCCAGGATGGCGGCGCTGTCATCCCCATTGGCGACAACATCCTCCCTGAAAACATTCGTCACCTGAAACACATGGGACATGGGCTCTACACCGGTTGTATCCAGCTCGTTCAGCTTATCAATATAATCGAGCATATTGGACATGTCCTTCTGCGCCTGCAGCTTCTCCTCCGGTGTCAGATCAAGCTTTGCGAGAATTGCAACATAATCTATCGTTTCCAGCGTAATAGTATTGGACATTTTAAGACTCCTTTTCTACTTTATTCAGACTACGGATTTCGCTTTTATACTCCCTTGGTGCTCTCCCGGCACACCCTCTGGCACTCTCCTGGCATTCACCCCTGACAAATCTTAGGAGATATTCCAGGTCATCGGTCCGGAAATGTTCCAGGACATAGATTAGGGCTCCAACCTTGATAAGTCTCTTGGGAACAACGTCGTCTCACGGACGTTATCCTCACCCAGAAGCTTCATGGTAAGCCGTTCGAGACCAATCCCAAGACCTCCATGGGGCGGCATACCGTGCTTGAAAGCAGAAAGGTAAGAATCCATTCCTTCCGTAGTCATACCCCGCCTTGCAATTTTATCCAGGAGCGCCTGGTAATCATGAATGCGCTGTCCGCCGGTGGTGATCTCCATTCCACGGAAAAGGCAGTCAAAGCTCAGGGTAAAAACAGGATCTGCGGGATCATCCATCGCATAGAAGGGCCGCTTCTTGCTGGGATAATGGGTAATAAACACAAAATCCGCCCCATACTCTTCCTGAAAATACCGGCTGATCAGCACCTCCTCTTCCGGCTCCAGATCATAAGGGTTGCGGATGGGTCTGTCATATTTGGCGCTTGCCAGGCGTTTTGCCTCATCAAACCTTACAACCGGAATACGTTCCGTGTCGGGGAGCTTCACCTTTAAGAGCTCCAGCTCTTCGGCATACTGCTCCGACAGTACCTTCATAATACGCTGGAACACGCCCGTCTCCATCGCCATCACATCCTCAAAGCCGTCTATATACCCCATTTCAAAATCCAGCGAGGTATATTCATTCAGGTGACGCTTAGTATTGTGCTTCTCCGCGCGGAATACCGGCGCGGTCTCAAATACCCTGTCGAAAACGCCTACCATCATCTGTTTGTAAAACTGCGGGCTCTGTGCCAAGACCGCCGGGCGATGAAAATAGTCCAGCTTGAAAATATTCGCTCCGCCTTCCGCCCCTTTGCTGCCGATCTTCGGCGTGTGGATCTCGGTGAAGCCCTGCTCATAGAGAAAATCCCTGAAACCGCGCACGATCCCTTCCTGAATCTTAAACTTCGCGCGCTCCCTGATATTGCGCAGGGAGATCGGGCGAAGATTAAGATTGGTCTCAAGGGAGGTGTTCAGCTTCCATTTAGCAATGGGAATGGGCATGGGCTCCGCCGGCTGGGAAAGCACGGTAACCGTTTCCAGACGCACTTCAATTCCGCCCGGGGCTTTTTTATTATGGACCAGGATGCCCCCTGCTTCTATTGTGGAACCCTCCTTTAACTCCTTTAGGTCGAATGCGGTGGATCCTTCTTCATATACGCACTGTAAAAGACCATCCCTTTTTCTCAGAATGATAAAGGCAATGTTGCCCATATCACGAATGGCATGAACAGCGCCGTTTATCCTTACAGCCTGGCCTTCTGCCGCAGTCTGCTGCAGCTCGTACAGTTCCATGGTTTCCTTTGCAGCTACACCTGATAAAAATTCCATACGGGGCTCCTTTCCTGTCTGTGTATTCCGGTTATCTTGCATCCGGCGTCCAGCGCCCAGCATCCGGCGTCTTATCTTGCGTCTGACGCCTTATCGGACATCCGGCGTCTTATCCGGCACCCGGCTGAAGATCCGACGTATCTGCAGATTGCAATTGCTTCTGCAACCACTCGACGCAACCATAACAAAATCCCGGAATACAGTAATTTGTATTCCGGGACGAATATTCTCAGATATCCGCGGTACCACCCGCATTGGTAAGCCGCGCTTCCATCAAAGCGTTTTCCCGGTTCACCCTCTCTTACACTTAACGCGTGTTACGTCTTATCCTAGTGTATTCCGGATACGGATACCAAAATACAGTTCAGATAATCTGCTCCGGAGTGTTCCCTTTGTAAGCTCCCACGAACAGCGCTCTCAGTCGGTGACGCCGTATTCCTGTCGCTTTCCTTTACAAGAGTCTCCTTCTTTGCATTTTTCAGTATGTCGAATACTACGGTTTCATTATATGCTTTTTATAAAAAACAGAACACTCCCTTGGTTACTCGCCATCGAGTGTTCTGCAATCCTCTTACATTTTATGGTATCACAGAAGATTTGTCAACCATTTTTTTCATTACAGCATAATAGCCGGAAATACTTTTACAACCCTTTCACAGGATCCTCACAGTGCCTTAATCCTGTCCACAGCCTCCACGGTATTCTCGTAGCTGCCGAAAGCGGTCAGACGGAAATAGGTCTCCCCGCTGGGGCCAAAGCCGGATCCGGGAGTGCCTACCACGTTGGCATTTTCCAGCAGATAGTCAAAGAACTCCCAGCTGGTCATGCCCTTCGGAGCCTTCAGCCAGATATAAGGCGCGTTGACGCCGCCGGAAACAGTATATCCCGCCTCCTTTAAGCCGTTCAGAATATATCGGGCATTGTTCATATAATAAGCCACCTGAGCCTTTAGCTGGGTCTTTCCTGCCTCTGAATACACGGCCTCACCTGCACGCTGTACGATATAAGGCGCGCCGTTGTACTTGGTTCCGTGACGCCTTGCCCACAAGGAATGCAGGCTTACACTGCCGCACTTCAGATCCTTCGGGATCACGGTGCAGCCCAGACGCACGCCGGTAAATCCAGCGTTTTTGGAAAAGGAACGAAGCTCTATTGCACAGGTCCTGGCCCCTTCACACTCGTAGATCGTATGAGGAACATTTTCTTCCGAAATATAGGCCTCATAAGCCGCATCATAAATGATGACCGCTCCTGCCTGATTAGCATAGTCCACCCATTCCTGCAGCTGCGCCCTGGTGATGGTGGAGCCGGTCGGGTTATTCGGGAAGCACAGATAAATCAGATCCGGCTTTTCCTTCGGAAGCTCAGGGGCGAAATTGTTCTCCGCAGTACAGGGCATATAGATCACATCGCTCCAGGTCTCCTTCACAGGATCATAGGTTCCGGTCCTGCCAGCCATCACATTTGTATCCACATATACCGGATACACGGGGTCGCAGACCGCTATCTTATTATCCACGCTGAAAATCTCCTGAATGTTGCCGGAATCACATTTTGCGCCGTCGGAAATAAAAATCTCGTCCGCACTGATATCGCATCCTCTGGCCTTATAATCGTTATCCGCGATCGCCTTGCGCAGGAACTCATAGCCCAGATCAGGCGCGTAGCCGTGAAAGGTCTCTGCGTGACCCATTTCCTCCACTGCGCCGTGCAGCGCCTCGATGATCGCAGGTGCAAGAGGCTGCGTCACATCCCCGATCCCAAGACGGATGATGCGCTTATCGGGATGAGCCGCCGCATAGGCATTTACTTTCTTTCCAATTGTGGAAAACAGATAGCTTCCCGGTAGTTTTAAATAGTTGTCGTTAATCTTATACATAATCTGCTCCTTTTTCTACGAAATTAGCCTGGTCTCTGCGCGCAGTGCGCTCCCCTTCCCCACTCTTAAATATCGGGCATTCTGCCGGCTAAGCGAAATCCATCTCGCCTTCAAATACAGTAGCGGCAGGCCCCGTCATATAAACCAGATTGGCTTCTCTGTCCCACTCAATCTGCAATTCACCGCCCAGCAGCTGTACGCTTACCTGATCTGAAGTCAATCCATTCAGGATACATGCGACTACAGCCGCACAGGCACCGGTACCGCAGGCAAGAGTCTCTCCGGTTCCGCGTTCCCATACTCTCATAAATACATGGGTACGGTCCTTCACCTCTACAAATTCCGTGTTTATCCTTCTCGGAAACCTCTCATGGTTTTCAAAGGAAGGACCTATTTCCTTCAGGTTCAGATTTTCTACATTTTCCGTAAAGATCACCGCATGAGGATTCCCCATAGAAACACAAGTCATGCGGTATTCCCTGCCGTTCACAACAAGGGGCTCATTCACTACCCTTGGCGCAGCATCCACACTGTGGACAGAAGGTTCCATCACCACCGGAATCAGCTCCGGTTCCAAAATCGGGCTGCCCATATTGACTCTGACACTGGAGACCTGCCCATTCGCCAATATCAGATCCAGGTGTTTCACCTTGCCGGCGCTGATAATGCTGACATGCTTCTTATCTGTCATCCCCTTATCGTAAACAAATTTCGCTACACAACGGATGCCGTTGCCGCACATCTCCGCCCGGGAGCCGTCGGCGTTGTACATCTCCATCTCAAAATCGGCCTCGGTGCTGGGATTGATAAAAATAACCCCATCGCCCCCGATTCCAAAATGGCGGTCACTGATCGCCTTTACCAGCTCTGACTTCTCCTGTTGAGGAAACTGCTCCGTAAACCCATTTATGTAAATATAGTCGTTCCCACAACCATGCATCTTCGTGAATTTCATTAAGATCCCACCCTTCTCACGAAAAAGAAAACCAAATTCCCTCCAATCTGTAAGGAAATATAATAAGTGCAACCGATTATATTATACAATAACCGCTTTCAGTTTTCAATATCAATTCTAACAGATGAACAAAACGGCGAACGGCGGCAGATCCTTTTATGTTAAAGATCCTTTTCGTTAAAGATCCTTCATTACCAGAACCATCTGCGCCGTTTCCACCAGGTTGACGCCGCTCTCCATACTGCATTTCTGCAAATATCTGTGAGCCTCCTCTTCTGTCATACGATTGCGCTCCATCAACAGCTTCTTTGCCTCCCTGATCAGCATCTCTTCCTCAGGTCTGCGGTTCCTGGGCATTTCCCTGCGTTTGCGTCTGCGGTGTTCCATGTTCTGGATCATCATGTTGAGGGTGCTGACCAGCTCATGTACTTTTAAAGGCATGGCAAGGCAGAGAATACCGCTCCCGTAGCATTCCGCAAGGAGCTGCTCCGAGGCCATGAGCAGCATTTCAAAATCGGCGGGCAGATTCTTCTGAAGTTCAGCGTAGATCATATCCTTCAGCTTATAACTGCAGATAACGATGCCATCATTCAGTCCGTCCACAAGCTGGAGTACCTGTGCGCCTGTCGTGCAGACTCCGGTCACATGAAAACCGTTGCGCACCAGGACATTTTTGATGCTTTTGGCATCCTCCAGTTTCGGCAATACCACTATGATATTCGTCATCCTGCCCACCCCCTTTCCAAATTCTGCAGCAACGCTTTTCCCGGGCGGCTCCCGGTCCAACTCCTCACAATGCTTTTCCCGGGCGGCCTCCCACTCAACTTTTCGCCACGCTTTTCCCGACCGTTCATTGACCCCGCATGACTACAGTCTTCCTGCCGCTGTGCTTTACAAATATTTCTGTATCTCCCAGGAAGAAACCTGGGTGCAGTACTGATACCATTCCTCCTTCTTTGCCGCGATATATTTCTCCGCTACATGGCTTCCCAGCACATCCTTGATATATTCATCCTTTTCCAGTTCATTTAACGCTTCCAGAAGATTTTCCGGCAGACGCTCCACCTTAAGCGCCTCTCTCTCCTCCCGGGTCATGGTGAACAGATTGCCGTTTACGCACTCAGGCGGCTCGATCTGATTCACGATCCCGTCCAGCCCTGCCATCAGACAGACCGCCAGAGTCAAATAAGGATTTGCAGCCGCATCCGGGCTGCGCAGTTCAATGCGCATACCCCCATCCTTATGGGAAGGAATCCTGATCAGAGGGCTTCTGTTGGCTTCGCTCCAGGCAATAAAGGTGGGCGCTTCATAGCCAGGCACCAATCTCTTATAGGAATTCACCAAGGGATTCGTAATTGCCGCCATCCCTTTGATATGCTTCATCAGACCGCCGATAAAATAGTACGCCTCCCGGCTCAGCCCCCTGGGATCCGCGCTGTCCTGGAAGATATTGACCCCACCTCTGGATAAGGACATATTGATATGCATCCCCGAACCATTCACTCCTGCTATCGGCTTCGGCATGAAGGTCGCATGCAATCCGTGCCCTTTTGCTATCGTCCTCACCGCCAGCTTAAAGGTCATCAGATCGTCCGCCGCTGCCAGGGCTTCCTCATAGCCCAGGTCAATCTCATGCTGGGCAGGCGAAGCCTCGTGGTGGGAAGCCTCCACAACAAGCCCCATGTCTTCAAGCGTCAGCACCATATCCCTTCTGGCGTTTTCCCCCAGATCCGCAGGCCCCACGTCAAAATAGCCCGCCTTTTCATGGGTGATCGTGGTGGGGAGCGCATTCTCGTCCGTATGGAACAGGAAAAACTCACACTCCGGTCCGACCTCGAAGGTATAGCCCAGCTCCGCGGCCTTTTCAATCGCCCTCTTCAACACAAATCGGGAGTCTCCTTCAAAGGGCATCCCGTTGGGACGATATACATCGCACAAAAGCCGCGCCACCTTCCCCTGCTGTGGTCTCCATGGGAAGATCGCAAGGGTGGACAGATCCGGATACAGATACAGGTCCGATTCCTCCACCCCCACAAAGCCCTCTATCGCGGAGCCGTCAAACATGCATCTGTTGTCCATCGCACGCTCAAGCTGGCTGGACGTAATGGCGATATTTTTCAGATTGCCCAATATATCCGTGAACTGCAGACGGATAAACTCCACATCCTCTTCTTCCACGAGCCGCAAAATATCCTGCTTACTGTTTTTTCTCATACTCATCCTCCAATCCATACAAATCTTATGCCGCCGTTCTTCCACCGCCGCATAAAAATATTCCTTTCCCAGACTCTCCTGTACCGTCTGTAAAACCGCAAAAGGACATTCTTATCCCGTAACCGCCACGATAAGAACGCCCTTGTCCTGCCCTACATAATACCAACAATACCGCCGTTCTGTCAATATCCTAATTTATTTTCCAGCGAATATTCGTAACAGTTCAGCCAGCCGCCAAATATGGTGGAAAATCGTGCTTGCACGAATTTTCCATCATGTCTGGCGGCTGAGGGAGCGCCATCTTATGAGCAAAGATAGTCGCGCAGCGACGGAAAGCGCGTAGCGCGGCTTTGCGAATGGCGCGGCTGAACTGTTATGAATATTCCCCCTGCCGCACGCATAGATTATATAAAGTAAAAACGAGATAACAGGAAAAGGAGAAAACATGAGCTCCAAAACAAAAATCGTAGTGCTTCATATGAAAGAATTGATATATACGGGAATCTTCGTGGCGTTGGGCATCCTATTCATTGTACTGTTAGTCATCATGTTCCTGCCCGGCAAGGACTCTAAAGAACAGTCCTCTAATGCTCCCGGGGCGACAGAACCATCCGGGGCAACCGATCAGGAACCGGAAGATGACAGGAACGCGCCTGTATCCTCCGACGGCATATACATACCGGGGATCTATACCACTCAGCTTGTTTTAAATGACCAGACGGTGGACGTGGAAGTCATTGTGGACAGCGAAAGCATTACGTCCCTGCGACTTATCAATCTGAATGAATCCATCACAACGATGTACCCGCTGCTGGAGCCCACCTTTGATTCATTGTGTGAGCAAATTTATGAGAAACAGTCCGTAAACAACATTACCTATGAGACTGAAAACAAATATACGTCTCTGGTATTGTTGGAAGCCATTAAGAATTCCCTGGAAAAGGCCCGTAACAGCATTACGGAATCCGATTCCGCCGATTCGTCCGGTAAAACAGAATGATCCTTTTGATCTGGAATGATCCTTTCAGAAACGACGTGCGATGACGAATACACGCATAAAGAGGTGAATCCCCCGGAACAGTTCCAGTGGATCCACCTCTTTACAACGTTCATGATCCGTCTGTCTTAGTCTGTCTTAGCCTTTCTCAATCTTTCTTAGTCCGTCTTAACTCTTAGCCCTTTTTAATTCTTTTCACCCTTTTTTCACTCTTTTACCGACTCAGTTCCTCTGTCAGCAGATAAGGCAGATTCGCCGGCTGATTGTAGCCTGTATTCTGCCACGCCACGCCCTCCCTGTAGGTTCGATCCGTCAGAAGGCTGGGGAACACATACTCTGTTTCCAGGTTAGAGCTGTAAAGGCGGATTTTTTCAGGGGCAGCGGCATCCCTCACGATAAATTCCTCTCTCCAGTCCCCGCAGAGATCCGCAACCAGCCCGGCGTTCCCTTTTGTACCGTTATTTAACGTGGCTCCGACAGCTTCCAGCAGCACATCTGAGGAAAGCTTCCCAGGATTCCACTTCTGGACCTGAGGGGTCAGGGAATTTCCATCCTGATAATCGAACAGCTCCATCTGCAGGTCTCCGTCCCAATAGATGGAAAAATTCACGCTGGGGTGGGCATTGTAAAGGACATTTCCCGCGCAGTCATAGGTGGCGTCGCTGCCTGTGCTCCACATTTCGGCGCCTTCATGATCCGGATCAATATCTGCCGCAACGCCCCTTCCGGTATCAATCCCCGTAAAATAGCCCCAAAGGATCTCTCCGGTCTCCGCGTCATGCAGTTCCATCCCGTACTCCGCTCCTTTTTCCTCATGTACCCCGTAAACCTCCAGACGGCCGTCCCCGTTCCAGTCGCTGATATGCATGGCGTCCCCGTGACCGAGACCTGTGGCGTACATGGCCTTTCCGTCATTGTCCACCGCCAGGGAGCCGTAAATAATCTCATCGTAGCCGTCGCCGTCCACATCGTTAATGGAAAGCTGATGGTTCCCCTGGGCGGCGTAAGGGTGATCGCTGGGAATATCAAAAGCCCACTGCATCTGCAGTTTCCCATCTATCAGCTTCCAGGCCGTGATGGCGCTCCGTCCATAATAACCCCTGGCAAAAATAGCGCTGGCGGAACCGTCGTCCAGATATGCAGTGCCCGCCAGGAAACGGTCAGCCCGGTTGGCATAGCCGTCATTTTTCTCTGCGGCGGCGCCGCCTTTAAGACCCCAATATCTGGTATCATAAGTTCCGGTCGCCTCATCGTAAGGGCCTCTCTCAGGAATATATTCCACAGTATCAATGATCTCACCGGTTTCCCCGTCAAAGGCGGTCAGGTACTCTTGACCCAGGACGATCCTGCCCTTTCTCCCGGTGTGCTGACGGAAATCATAATCCTCCGGTTTACCAAAGGCATCCAGAACCAGATCCGCCATGCTGACGGCTCCCACATGCCCGGTTTCCACCAGATCTCCATTATAGGTGGTGGAACCGTCCGCCGTCTTGCACAGCACCTCCGCCTTGCCGTCCCCGTCATAGTCCCAGACCTGGAACTGGGTATAATGGGCGCCTGAACGGATATTGAGTCCCAGGTCGATCCTCCACATGAGCTTCGCCGTTCCCTGTCCCAGATCAATATCATAAGCGTCCAGAATCGTGGTTCCGGTATAACCGTCTTTGGAATTGTCCTGGGCGTTGCTGGGATACCACTTTACGATAAGCTCCAGCTCGCCGTCCCCATCCAGGTCTCCCACGGACATATCGTTGGTCACATAAGTAGCGATGGAAAGATCCGGCATGGTCTCGTCCGGCGGAACCTGCAGGGTGAATTCCTGATAAACATCTCCCCAGGCTGTCGTCTCCTCCCCTTCGGAAGAAATTCCCTCACTGGCAGTCAGCTTATACGTATCCCCTGCTTTTCCGGAAACATCCAGATAATTGGTACGGTCGCCGGTATAAACGGTCTCCCCATTGCGCTCCAGGGTGAATACGATCTCCTCCGGGTCTTCTTCATAGCACCTCCAGCTGACAAAGACGCCCTGCCCGGCCTGCACCGCCACCAGGGCACGGTCTGAATAATTTTCGGCGGGAGCAGGCGTGCCGATGGAGGATAAATCGCCATAGACGGTATAGCTCTGGTTCCCGGAGGACTCGTTTTCCTGTCCGGTCTGACCGGCTGTCTCCGTTTCCTGGTTTTCCGTTCCGGAAACTGCAGTCGAATCCTGTTCCCCTGCTCCAATTCCGGAACTGTCCGTCCTGCTTTCGGAACTGTCTTTTCCACTTTCAGAAGCCTGTCCTCCACAGGCAGCCAGAACCATCGCAAGCATAAGTACAAGGGCTATCAAGTCGGATAATCGCTTTTTCATGTGTTACTTCCTTTCCTTGAAACTGACAAAATCTTTCACCGACATTTTATCATGTTAAAGTGTTAAATGCAAGACAGCGGTTAAGCATCATGCAGCAGTTCATCCGCACCGTCATTTCGCCAGCTCATAATAAAGTCCCCGCCTGGCCATGAGCTGTTCATGGGTTCCTTCTTCCGCGATTCCCTTATTGCTGATATAAAGGATGCGGTCGGAATTGCGGATGGTGGACAATCGGTGGGCAACGATAAACGCCGTCTTGTCCTTGATCAGCACGTCCAGCGCCTGCTTGATGAGGATTTCCGTCTCCGTATCAATGGCGCTGGTGGCTTCGTCCAGGATGATCACGGAAGGATTCTTCAGGATAATCCGGGCAAAGCTGATGAGCTGCTTCTCCCCGGCGGACAGGCCAGCCCCCCGTTCCTCCAGCTCATGCTCATAACCGCCATGCAGCCTCTGAATAAACTTATCGGCAAAGATCGTTTTCGCTGCGGCAATGCATTCCTCATCCGTGGCGTTCCGTCTGCCGTAACGGATATTATCGAGAACCGTTCCTTTGAAAATAAAAGGATCCTGCATGAGCACGCCCACTTCCCGGCGCAGGGAATCCAGGCTGGCATCCCTCACATCAACGCCGTCGATGGTCACGCTTCCCTGCTGCACGTCATAGAATCTGGTGAGCATATTGATAATCGTCGTCTTGCCGGCGCCCGTAGGACCAACCAGTGCGATGGTCTCGCCCGGCTTTACATGGAGGTCAAAATGCTCCAGCACATTGACTCCCTCTTCATAAGCAAAGGTTACGTCATTGAAATCCACTTTGCCCTTCACATTTTTCAGGGTAACGGCGTCTTCCTTATCCTGAATTCCAAGGGGATAATCAATGGTCTCAAACACCTGCTCCAGGTTGGAGCATACCTGTGCCAGCTCCTGGATAATGGTAGAGATCTGCGACAAGGGATCCTGGAAAGAACTCATGTAGGTAGTAAAGGTGATTACCATACCGGCGGTGATCAGATCATTTCCGCCCAGAATCAGGGCAAGGGCAACTCCATAGATACAGAGGGTACCCACATGCCAGAAGATCATAACCACCGGCTGATTCAAACGGGAACGCTTTGTGATAGTCCACCACATGTCCACGCTTTCCCCGTGTACCTTTTTATAGGTTTCCTTATTAATCTCGATCCGGTTATAATTTTTCACAATCTGTTCGCCCATGATGGATTCCACCAGAAACGCGGTACGATTGGAATTCTTAAGCCGGTGCATGGTATACATCTTGCGCAGGATGGAACGGAGCACAAACATAATGCATACCATGGGCACCACCGTTATAAAGACGATGAGGGTCAGCATAGGGCTTAAGGAAAGCATGAATACCGTCACCACCACGATCTTCACGATATAGATGGCGAACATCATCACGTAATTGGAAAAGAATTCGGACAAGGAATTGATATATTCCGTCACCCTTACCACGATCTTGCCATCAGGCCGGTTGTCGAAATAATCAAAGGGCAGCTTCTGCAGTCTTTCAAAAATATCCCTTCTGATGTTGGAAATAATGGTAAGGCCCATCTTACCCATGCTCCTGGCCTGGATAAAGGTAAAAAGAATCTCTATCGCGGCTAAAAGCACCATTCCGGAGCCCACCAGGGCAAGCTGTGCATAATCCTTATTTACAACCACCTCATCCACGATCAGCTTTAACAGCCTGGGTGGAAGGAGGGATACCACTGCAGCCACCAGCATCATGCAGGTGACGAGAAGCAGGATCTTCTTGTAGGGAAGGATGTATTTTATGGTCCTTGCCAGCTGTTTGATGTCGATTTTTTTCTCGATCTTCTCATCTTCAAAGAAGGTATTCCGCTTAGCCATTGATCGCACCTCCCTGCTCTGCAAGACTGTCATAGTCCACCACGGAAGCCTGCTGCTCCTGCTGGACGTTATACACATGGGCGAAGCTTCCGCCCAGCTCCATCAGTTCCTTAAAGGTTCCCCGCTCCGTGATCTCGCCGTCGCGCATATACAGGATCTCGTCGCAGTTTACCACAGAGCTGAATCTGTGGGCGGTAATAATCACCGTTTTTTCCTTGAAGTTTTCTTCAATATTCTTAAGCAGGACACGTTCCGTATTCACATCCAGGGCGCTGGTAGAATCGTCCAGGATAAATACCGGGGCATTTTTATGGAATGCCCTGGCAATGGAGATACGCTGCTTCTGCCCGCCGGAAATACCCAGACCTCTTTCCCCTATGATCGTCTTATAACGGTCCGCCAGGGCGTCGATAAACCTGCTTGCCTGGGCGCGGGTCGCCGCCTGGGTCACCATACGTTCGACAATATCCGGTCTGTTGTAAGCGATATTGGACTCTATGGTATTGGAAAACAGGAACACATCCTGAAATACATAGGAGTACATCCTGCGCAGATTCT
Source organism: uncultured Acetatifactor sp. (assembly GCA_947588205.1). GTDB lineage: Bacteria > Bacillota > Clostridia > Lachnospirales > Lachnospiraceae > Acetatifactor. The sequence continues at coordinate 24,274 of CANPYG010000024.1, forward strand.
CCAGGCTGAAATCCTTGATATCATGCCCGTCAATGGTGATGCTGCCGCCTGTGATATCCCGGGTACGCACCAACGCCTTTAAAAGCACGCTCTTGCCGGAACCGGTCTCGCCCACAATGCCGATCTTTTTCCCATAAGGAATACTGATATTGATATCCTTCAAAATATCCTGCCCATCAATCTGCATGGATACATTTTTCAGCTCAATGTTCGGGGCGTCGCTCCTTAAATTCAGCTCCTGATGATCGGGAACCTGGCTCTGCTTCTCCATAAATTTCTTCAGCTCCAAACCGGCTATGGTCTGCTGCTGCATATTGAAAATATGGTTATTCAGGTTGGTAATGTTATTCATGATCCTGAGCACATAGGTGGAGGAGGACAATATGTATCCCACCGTCATGTAACCCTTCATCACCAGCAGCGCCCCGATCACAATGGTTCCGATATAGGCGATCTGCTTGATGGAGTTAAAGGTCAGGTCAAACTTGGAGGACAGCCAGATCTGCTTCAGCCTGGCATTCAGGAGATTTTGGTTGCGAACCTCAAATTTCTCCTTCTCCAGCTCCTCATTGGTAAAGGAACGGACGATTCGCACCGCAGCAATATTTTCCTGGGTAGTCAGGTTCATCTCGGAGCTTCTGGTTCTGATATTCTTAAAATTCGCCCGTGCCTTTTTCCTGAAATCCAGCACTGTCCTCACTAAGAAGGGCATCAGGATCAAAGGAATGATAATAAAGGAAATATTGATGCTGGTGATCAGCACCAGGGTGATGCACAGGGTGAAAATAGAATCAAAAAGATAAGGAACCCTGTGGGCGAACAGCTCCTTGAACATGATGGTATCATTGTTCAGGATCTGCAGCAGCTCGCCGGAATTGTAATCCGCGATGGTTGCAGAATCCAACTCCATCAGCTTCCCGTAGGTCTCATAACGCAGCTCGGTCTCCAGCCTCAGTCCGATCCGCTCCTGCATAAGATCCCTCGCGTAAATAACCACAATCCGCACGACGATCAAAACCGTGTAAACGATCGCGACAGACCAAAACAGCTTCATCGTATGTACGCCGCCGAAGCCTCCGTTCAGCAGGAAATGGAACATGCCCCCGCTGTCTTCCTCTATTTTCCCGCTCTGTATGACAAAATCGATCAGCAGTCCTGTTAATAACGGAAGCAGGAGCTCTGCGAAAATTCCTAACAGACTCAAAATCTCCGCCAAGATCGCAAGAGGCATGCTCTTCTTAAAAAAACGATACCCAAATCTTAAAGTTTCCATGATCTTCTGTTTATCCTCTTATTGCATCTTATTGTGCTAAAACTACCCTTTCCGGAGCATTTCACGCCCTTCAGGGCAATTTTCTGGTTCATTATATCACTCTTTTCAGATAATGCAATCCGAATTATTGCCATATTTCTGACCTATTTCCGCCCGATTATCCGCAATAAGTGCAAACTTTGAGCCGCAGCCGGAACCCAATAAGAATTTGACAAGGTTAACAGAATATGGTATGTTTTTATATATTTAATACAATATCACGGTCTCACCCGTGATATGCGAGAGGTATAAAATGAAGAAAAAGTTCTTAGCCATTTCCTTAGCGCTGATTTACAGCATTGTTTATATAATAGTAGGACCTATGGTAGCGGTTCAGCATATTCATTTTGACTGGTCGTGCCTCATTCCCCTTATCTCCTGTTTTATATTTTGTTCCGTCATTAATCTTTTCTTTTTTTCAGTTATCCCGAAGCTGCATTTCGAAAACGGACGCATTGCCCGTTTTCTTGATAAAGTTGGAACCCGCAAGCTTTTTCCATTGGTTTGGCTTTTTATTTTTGTGTCGTGGATACCAGCTTACCTCATTTTATACCCAGGGGTTTTGTCCTATGATATGATCTCGCAAACAAGCAGCGCCCTGGGCAGGATCACGAATAATCATCATCCTATCTTACATACATATCTCATACGCCTCTTTATGAGATTAGGAGACGCCCTTTTTTCCAGTTATGAAATCGGAATCGGCTTTCTTTCGCTTTTACAGATGGTGCTTTTGAGCTATGCGCTCACCCGTCTCATCTTTTTATTAAAGAAAAAAAGGGTTCCTCTTCCCATCGTCCTGCTTCTCGTACTGCTTTCAGCAGGCTGGTTTATGAACGCATGTCTGTCTGTAACCATGATAAAGGACACCCTGCATGCCGCTTTCCTTGTATTGTTCGCCTGTCATTTTACGGAAATAGCCACCGACCCGGCGGGTTATTCCTCACGGAGACAGAATCTTTTCGCCTTTCCGGTCGTCAGCTTTTTCATGTGCGCTTTCCGGAATAACGGCATTCATATCTATCTATTTTGTTTCATTGGTTTGGTTCTGCTCAGGATTTCCCAGATAAGGAAGGCGAAAACGTATCTCGCCCTCATAGTGGTAATCCTAATAACGCCCTTTCTGTATAAAATTTATACCGGGCCTGTTTTTTCTGCTTTGGGCATAGCCCAGACTGAGGCGCGGGAGGCGTTAAGCGTACCTATCCAGCAGCTGCAGCGTGTCGCCGTCAATAGGGCGGAGGAGCTGACAGGGGCGCAAACAGAGCAGATGAAATATTATATCGACGACCTGGAATGGATGGAGAATCCGCCCTGCGAGTACGATCCTTTTTGTGCTGACTATGCCAAAAGCTGTTTTTATTCGGAGCACTACAGCAAAGATCCCTTTGCTTTCTGGAAATTCTATCTGCAAATTGGGAAACAGTTTCCAAAAGAATATGTGGCGGCTTTTCTGTCCAATACCCTGGGTTATTGGCACCCTGGTTATTATGGGTTTTCCTATGTGATGTACGACAATTATCCTCCGGAGGAGTTTGTAGAACCCCTGGAACGCAAAAGTATATTAGATTCCGAATTTTTAAAGAAATATTATCAAAGCGTCTGCATCTCCGACTTTTGGAGAAAAACCCCTGTTTTGAGATTATTCTTTGTTCCTGGATTTACACTTTGGTTTTTGCTCTACGGGCTGGCGCTGGCATGGAAAAAAAGCGGCTTTTTTACCAGGGACTTACCTCTTTTTTTGCCGCTGATCGCCCAATACGGGATCATGATACTTTCGCCTATATCGTCCTTTCGTTATTCGTGGCCCCTTTGCCTGATGCTGCCGCTTGCTTTCCTAGGGATATATGATAATATAGATTGAAAAAGATGCTTGTCGATCGTGGAATTTGTGTCAGCGCGCTGCCGGGCACAAACCTGTTATGCGCAAAAGGCAGCGCAGAAATGAGGAAGAAATGAAGCTTATGGTGTTTAAAAAGGTGTCCCGGCGCCGGTACTTTTGGATGCTGGCAGCGGTCTTCGCAATGGCACTGACCCTGCGCATTGTAGGGGCCGGATGGGGAATGCCGCATAGCAACCTGCATCCTGACGAGGGGATTATTTTCGGAGAAGCCTATCAGTGTGCCCTGAACCACAGCTTCGAGGTACATACCTATTACAGGCCGAACCATGTTTCGATTAAGTTAAATACGCTTTTATATGTAGGAATACAGGAGTTGTTTTTCACGCCCAAGGGGCAGACCGATTTCGCCCTTAACTATAATGAGCACTTCTCCCTGTTTACCACGGCGTCCCGGGTTTTAACCGCCCTTTTCGGAACAGGCGTGGTTGTCCTGGCCTGGCTGATCGGTTCCTTTTGGGGAAGGATGCAGGGGCTATTTGCAGCCTTGCTGTTTGCAATATTTCCATCGTTTATTGAACATTCTCATTACATTACGCCGGATATCCCCCTCTTGTTCTTTATGATGGGCGTGCTGTGGTCCGCGCTTTGTTATCAAAGAAAGCCTTCCGTATCCTGGCTGTTTTGGATGTCCTTCTTCACGGCGCTGGCCGTCTGCGAAAAATATCCCGGGATCTATGGCTGTGCGGTCATTGCCGTTTCAGTGTTTACGGTCCATACCAAGAAGCTTTCTAAGGTCATAAGAGATGGGTGCCTGGCGATACTCTTTCTGGTGCTGGGGATTCTGGCTGTTTCCCCTGTGCTTCTGGTCGACCTGAGGACGGTTTTAGAGGTCATGGCAGGACAGAATCACCAATATCATTTAGGCGCAGACGGTCTTAATTTTGGGGAAACCTTGCTTTTTTATACGAAAACCGCCGGGGTTCATTTAGGCCTTATTTTGACGGCGAGCTGTTTATATGGGATGATAAGGGCGTTTCGGCAAGATAGAAAGAGGACTCTGATCCTGTTGATCTTTGGGTTATACATCGTTCCCATTTCCACCCTGAGCATCCATTGGGAACGCTACACGCTGCCGATTTATGCCGTCGGACTTTTGTTCGGCGCCTTTGGCCTGTTTGCTATCCTGGAGGATTTACAGGGAGCTTTTCAAAATAAGCGCGCCGTTTTTACAGCGGCTTCTCTCATACTCCTCCTATTGCCGACATGCAGTCTGTTTGCAGGCTCCATAGCGGTATGCGGAAAATTCCTGGCTCCGGACAGCCGTATCTTGCTTCAGGATGTCTTCGCAGGGATGGATGTAACGACCGGCAATACCGTATACGATTGTAATACCCCGCTGGATCCGGGAGGCTACTATGGGGCCTTCGGGGAATTCGAAGAGGCGGATCCCGAAAAATACAAATACGGAGGCGGACCCAGGTTTATCATGACATCCTCCGCCCAGCGAGATCTCTATCTGGAGGCCGACCCCGAAGTATATGGATGGATCGCAAACTTCTACAGAAAGCTGGACGAGAATTATCACCTGGTTTACCTGTTTACGGTGGAAAACCCGGACTGCCATTTCCTGGAGCTGCAGAATATTTGGTTTGCGGCAAGAAGTGTTTACAGATATATGCGCGGCGCGGCGACCGGTTACGAGATCCGGCTCTACCAGCTGCGGCCATGATAGGACCAGGATAGAGGGGAAGTGTAGAAAAGCATGAAAAAAAAGGGCTCCATCAGAATTTATCTGAAGCAAATGAGAATAAAAAGCTGGATGAAAAATCTGTTTGTCTTCTGCGCCATTATTTTTTCACGGGAACTGTTCGAATGGAACAAATTGATTCAGGCAACGGTCCTGACTCTGGCTTTCTGTCTGATCTCCTCGGCCGTTTATGTGATGAATGATATAAACGATGTGGAAAATGACAGGAAACACGCAGTGAAGAGGAATCGTCCGATCGCGGCAGGACAGATTTCCATTCCCAGCGCGTGGATATTGTTGATCTGCCTGATGGCGGGGGGATTGCTCCTGGCCCTTTCGGTGAATCCTTCTTCCTTTTTCTTGGCTGCAATTTATGTCGTCATGAACATCCTGTATTCAAAATGGCTGAAAACCAAGGTGGTCATCGACTGCTTCTGCATTGCGGCAGGCTTCGTGATACGCGTCATGGTAGGAGGAACGATCGTCAGTTCAGGCGTTTCCGACTGGATGTTTTTGACGGTCGTCTCCCTGTCCTTATTTATGGCGTTTGGAAAACGCAGGGGAGAGCTGAACATTTACGGTCCGGGGAAGACTAGAGACGTTCTAGGAATCTATGAGATTAACTTCCTGAATGGAATTATTTTCATGTGCGCCGGCTTGGCGATGGCGTTCTACTCATTATGGTCTATCTCCCAGGAGCCGAATTTGGTATACACGGTACCGATCGTTCTCTTTATCGTAATTAGATATCTGCTTCAAGTTTTTTCAGGACATTCGGAGGCGGACCCGACGGATCTGATCTTATCCGATAAGATCCTGCTGATCGCATGCGGAATCTGCGCAATCACCGTGCTGATCCTTTTATACGGAACCCGGCTGCCTTGACGCCCTTTTTAAAAATCATTTAAAACACTTTTAAAAGCTCTTTCAAAAAAAATTTTTTACGTGGTGAAATCATAAAACGGCAAGGCATCGCCATGCGCAAAAGGCAGCCTGGGAATCATGGAAAACGGATTAAGAAAAATGGATTAAGAGATAGATTAAGAAAAACGGATCAAGAAAATGGATCAAGAAAAAATATACACACAGAGCGTTTCCCCTCAACATATCAAATCGTTGGGGCAATATTTTACAAATTTTGAAGTGGCAAGGTTCATGTGCTCCTGGGCATGCGAGAAAGCATCGTCCGTGCTGGATCCAGCGGCGGGCAACAGTATTTTCCTGAAATATGCCAGGGAAATCAATCCCCGATGCGCGTTGACCGGTTATGAAATCGATGAAAAAATACTTCTATTTTTTGGAAATCCGACCGGCGCAAAGATGGAGAACTGCGATTATCTTTTGAACGGGTGGGAAGAAAAATATGAAGCCATTGTATGTAATCCCCCCTACAACAAATTCCAGGCGATCCCGCATCGAAATGAAATCCTGGATTCCATTTATGAGCATACCGGCGTAAGGTACAGCAGTTATACAAACCTGTATCTGTTATTTTTGATCAAAAGCATCTACCAGCTTTCCGACAGCGGAAGACTCGCTTATCTCATCCCATCAGAATTTATGAATTCCGAATACGGCACGGCGGTCAAGCAGATGATAATAGAAAAAAGGCTGCTTAGGGCAGTGATTAATTTTGAAAATGACCACGAAATGTTTTTCAACGCCACAACCACCTGCTGTATTTTATTCCTGAATCATATTCCAAAGACACATGCTTCGTTTTATAATCTTTCCTCTGTGGAGGAATTACAGGATCTGAAGCCGTTCGACAGTTCACACGGCTGCATACAGGTCAGCTATGACAGATTACGGGCCGATCAAAAGTGGCGTTCGTACCTTAAGCAGGAAGCACTCTCGGCGTATGCGAACCTAAAACCGATTTCCGAATTCTGTTATGTGACAAGGGGCATCGCCACCGGTGCAAACGATTTCTTCTGCTTCTCCTTATCCAAAGCGGGGAAGACGGGAATCCCGATGAAATGCCTGACGAAATGCATCTGCCATTCTGCAGATGTCAAATCGCCTATCTTTGACAGCGCTGATTTTGAAAGGCTGTCTTCTGCAGATAAAACAATCTATTTATTGGACGCCTCTGAAAACGATTATCACGACATCGCGCACTATATAGAAGACGGGGTCAAAAAAGGAGTGAACAAAAAATTCCTGCCTTCCTGCAGAAATCCATGGTACTCCATGGAGCATCGGGAGCCTGCGCCGATCTGGGTATCCTCCGCCTGCAGAAAAGGGATGAAGTTTATCCGCAATGCGGCTATGGTCAAATCATTAACCACCTTTCACTCCGTATATGTCCGCACCCCCTATGCCGACAATACAGATATTATCTTCTGCTATTTTTTAACGCCTCTTGCGCAAAGCATCATCAGAGAAAACAGAAAAGAACTCGGGAACGGGCTTGAAAAATTCCAGCCCAACGACTTAAATCAGGCAAAAATGCTGGATATCACCCTCCTTACGCCAAAGGACCGAGAAACGATCTTAGAAATCTTTCACCGGCTGAAGGAAGATCCTCAGCAGTTCCTGTCCTTAACGGAGCAACTGAACCTTCTGTTTGTTCCTTATTTACAGCCATAGCAGAAACTATTACAGAAACCATAGCAGAAACCACTACAGAAACTATTACCGAAAGCATTGCAGAACAGGAACAAGAAGCTTATTTGGGTGCCCGCAGCAGGAACAAATCCTTGAAATACCTACGTTCCATCAGCTGATTGTATTGAAGCATCTGATACTGTATGACCGCCTTATCATCTTTTATTTCCGTAATGTTCCGATAGGAGATCACAGGATAATCCTTCCGCAGCTGAAGCAGATATTGATAATATGGCGGAAGCTTTGCGCCCGCGCATTCCAGTATCGCAGCCCCCAGGTAATTAGCGCTCATATCGCCGTACTGCGGCAGATCCACATCTCGGTTTGTCCATATCACATAAGGAACGATATATTTGAGCGCCCCCTGTTCCTGTTGGGTCAGATTCCGCCCCTCGAATATGGTATCGTAAATAGCATCTCCCAGCAGGGGTTGATGATCGCCAAACATGCACACGATAACAGGCTCGTCCGCAGATGCGAAATATGTGATCAGATTTGCAAACGCATCATCAGAGATCTTCACTAAATATAAGTAATCCTCCACCACCTCAAGATCCCATCCGGAAAAATCTTCCTTCTCGCCGATCTTCTCGACCTTCAAAGGATAATTACTCCCTCCGTATCCCGCATGGTTCTGTATGGTAACGTCAAAAAGAAACAGCGGGGTGTCTTCTTTCTTATGCTCAAACTGCCAGATAATCTCATTGTAATTACACTGGTCGGAAATATAAGACCCTACATATTCATATTCCGTCTGAAACTTATCCACGTCCACGAACTCTTCAAATCCCAGATAATCATACACTTTATCACGGTTCCATGCGCTGGCGATACTGGGATGCATCGCCATGGTCTGATAGCCCCGCTCACCAAGTACTCTTGCAATAGAAGGCATATCATGATTCACCTGAAGCTGATAAGGAACAGAATATGGCGATAAAAAAGCGAGGCTGTCGCCCGTCAGGGCTTCAAATTCTGTATTGGCAGTCAGCCCGCCCAGAATTTCAACGTCCAGCCAGCCCCTTTGTATATTTTCTTCCAGGGAATCCAAAAAAGGCATATAAGGTTCAGAGGTTTCCAGATTCCCCAAAATCTTTAAGTCGGACCACGCTTCGTTCATGATGAAAATGATATTAGGCGCCTTTTCCCACTGGATATCCGGAGACTGATAGGACTCTTCCGCTTCCCTGGCAATTCCCGCTAAGGTATTCTCGGAATATCCGGCAGGCCGTTCCATAAACATCTCCTGCATGTTTAGTCCAAAGCTTAACAGGAAGCCTTCCATGGGCTGATTTTGCTGAGGCTCCCAATGAATTCCGTGCAGCTGATGCTCATCCAGGTAGTCAGTATTGCTCCAAAGATTCCAGAAAATGCCCATATAGATCAGGGGAACTACGGTTATCGGCACATGATACCAGATCCCTTTTTCCCGGGGCAGTTTACACCAGAAACCCATGGAAATAAAAAAGAGGAAATAAAGTATGCTATACCATAATTCTCCGTTCATCGTCAGCTTATAGGACTTTATTACGGACGCGGCGGTATTTATTGCCAATATATCCTGGAAATTCATAGAAGATCCCCGAAATTCCCTCACATAATAGTTCGCTGTCATAAGCACAAGCAAGAGAATACCGCTGACTCCAAAGGCAAGGTTCACCCGGCGTAATATCAGCAGAAAAAAAGCAAATATCAGATAAATAATCATGATATTGACTAATTCAGAACCTTCTATCAGTTGGGACAGATCATGAACAGGTAATTCTATACGTTCAAACATTTTTTGGGGTACATACACAAGATAGAGCAAGACTACAGGAATGGATAAATACCATCTCTTAAATCTGGGCAGAATAATAAATGCCCCAGTCAATAGGCTGAGCACACTGTAAATGATAAAGCGTTTATGAAACCCGTCAAAAAGATAATGACTGGAAAGAAGAAAAAGCGCCAGAGAGACCGCTGCCCCCAGAATGATCTGCAGCTTTCTGTGTAAAATGTCCTTCCCGTATGTCTTAACCGACAAAATTGCATTTTGTACGTGCGCCTGCATGCTTTTCCTCCTTGCACCTTCCAATCCCTTCGAGCCCAATCGCTATATCCGTATATTTTGCAGCTTTTCCTGTGGAACCTGATTTCATAGCTATTGTACTAAAAGGTGAAGTGTTTTGCATGGATTCAGTCAAAATACAATTCTCCGCACCCATGCTTACCTCTTTTCCCATTGCGCGTATTTTCCCAAGTCGTTCCAGTCAATTTCTTCTGCCGGGATAAATCTGCTTTTTTCTGCTTCTTCCATACTTTTCATTTCATCCGGTGTGGCTTTTTTAAAGTCAGGATCCCACGCAAGCACTAGTTTTCAGATAAATTCCTGAGCAAATAACTGGTCACTTTCCGGAAGCATATTCATCATTCGTGCTATATTCATTGCTGTTGAAGACATATCTCATATCCCCTACCCTTGTAAATAGCTCCACGGTTTCCAATGTCAATAATAAACAGAACTTCCTGCAGAGGGATAACCGTTAGCAGAGCACCAGCAGATGAAACATAACCTGTTGGTGCTCTTATTCGTCGGGTTCCTATACTGCCTCTATTATTCTGTTTCCATTCCTGCATCGTTTGGTGTCAGATTGATGTCAAAGTGTTGGCCACGAGCCTTGGAACCCGCATAAATACTGGATTTATTTGTCCAAACTTTTCATCGTCGGGACGAAAGCAACCATCTTTTCAATCTCTCCTAAACCTCCTCATATCTCATAACAGGTCT
>CANPYG010000025.1 GCA_947588205.1 uncultured Acetatifactor sp.
AGTTACCCTTTTTGACCTCAATATCAGTAAAAAATTTTTTGCTAATTTAGGCTTGACTTTTCATAGCTGGTCTCCTTCTTCCACATCTTTTCCTCAGAACAACCCCGTAATCCTGCCGTCCTCATCCACATCAATCTGATAAGCGGCCGGCTTCTTGGGAAGTCCGGGCATGGTCATAACCGCCCCAGTCAGCACTACCACGAAGCCTGCCCCGGCGGATACATACACCTCCCTGACATTCAGCTCAAAGCCCTGCGGTCTTCCCAACAGAGCAGGATCATCCGACAGGGAATACTGGGTCTTCGCCATACAGACCGGGAAATTCCCGAATCCCAGAGCCTCCAGCCTGCTGATCTGCTTCAGGGCTGCCGGCGCAAAATTGACGTTCCCGGCTCCATAAATTTCAGTGGCGACGGCCGTAATCTTTTCCTTAAGTCCCAAACTGTCTTCATAGAGCACATGGAAATGGCTCTCTTTGGTATCGATGGTCTCAAGAACCTTTTCCGCCAGGGCGATTCCGCCTTCTCCGCCCTTCTCCCATACTTCGGACAAAGCGAATTCGCATCCTCTTTCCCTGCAGAAGCGTTCCACATACGCTACTTCCGCTTCCGTATCCGTAACAAAAGAGTTTAACGTCACGACAATCGGCACACCGTATTTCTGAAGATTTTCAATGTGCTTCTCCAGATTTACGATTCCCCCTTTCAGGGCATCCAGATTCTCCTCTGCCAGTTCTGTCTTGGGCACGCCACCATTATACTTCAAAGCGCGCACAGTTGCAACCAGTACTACCGCATCCGGCTTCAATCCCGTCATGCGGCATTTGATGTCAAAAAATTTTTCAGCTCCCAGATCGGCGCCGAAGCCGGCCTCCGTAATGCAGTAATCCGCCATTTTCAGGGCAGCCTTCGTAGCCCTTACGGAATTACAGCCATGGGCGATATTGGCAAAAGGTCCTCCATGTACCAGTACGGGCGTATGCTCCAGAGTCTGTACCAGGTTGGGCTTAATGGCATCCTTAAGAAGCGCCGCCATGGCGCCCACAGCCTTAAGGTCACCCGCCGTCACAGGCTCCCCTGCCATATTGTAAGCAACCACAATGCGGGAAAGACGTTCCTTCAAATCCTTCATATTCTCTGCCAGACAAAGGATCGCCATAATCTCGCTTGCCACAGTGATTACAAAATGATCCTCGCGGACCACGCCGTCTGTCTTACCTCCAAGACCCACCACAATATTGCGCAACGCCCTGTCGTTCATGTCCATACAGCGCTTCCATACGATCTGTCTGGTATCGATCCCAAGCTCGTTTCCCTGCTGGATATGATTATCCAGGACCGCCGCCAGAAGATTATTTGCGGAAGTGATGGCATGGAAATCACCTGTAAAATGCAGGTTCAGCTCCTCCATGGGAACCACCTGGGCGTAACCGCCCCCCGCCGCCCCGCCTTTGATCCCAAAACAGGGACCCAGGGAGGGCTCCCTCAAGGCCACTATCGCCTTTTTATGTAATCTCCCGAAGGCTTCCCCCAGCCCGACGCTGGTAGTAGTCTTTCCCTCCCCGGCAGGAGTAGGATTGATGGCTGTCACCAGGATCAGCTTCCCGTCCGGGCGCCCGTTGATCTTCTGCAAATATTCCTCGGAAAGCTTTGCCTTATATCTTCCATACAGCTCCAGTTCCTCCGGCCCGATGCCAAGCCTGCCTGCCACCTCGGTAATCGGCTCCATTACGGCCTCCTGCGCTATCTGTATATCTGTCTTCATCTCATTTTTCCTTTCCGGAATTTATCCCATTTCTTCCAGCAGCTGCTCAAATTGCTCCGGACTCATCAGAACCTTTCGGGGTTTTGTTCCTTCCTCTTCCCCTACGACTCCATATTCCGCAAGCTGGTCCATGATCCTTGCAGCCCTGTTAAAACCGATCTTCAATACTCTCTGCAGCATTCCGATGGAAGCCTTATCCTTCTCTATGATAAATCTTCCTGCTTCCGCAAAATACTCATCCCGCCCGTCGCTGTCGGAGCCTCCTGAACTGCTGCTGCCACTACTGCCGCTACTTCCGATATTCCTGATCTGCGCCTCGATATCCTCCGCATAGACATTGCCGATGGCCTGATTTTTCAGGAAATCCACCACATCAGACACTTCCCTGTCCGACACAAAGGCGCCCTGAATTCTTGCAGGCTTGGAATAACCCTGCGGATAAAAGAGCATATCGCCTTTGCCCAAAAGCTTCTCCGCGCCTACCATATCCAGGATTGTCCGGGAATCCACGCCGCTGGATACCGCAAAGGCTATACGGCTGGGCATGTTCGCCTTAATCAGGCCCGTAATCACATCCACGCTGGGCCGCTGGGTCGCAATAATAAGATGGATTCCGGCTGCCCTCGCCAGCTGAGCAAGACGGCAGATGGATTCCTCCACCTCCCCGGGCGCAACCATCATCAGATCCGCCAGCTCATCCACAATGATGACGATCTGGGGCAGCTTTGCAGGCGCATCTTCCTTCCCTTCCTCCCGCATGGCTTCCACTTTCTTGTTATAGCCCTTCAGGTCACGGACATTGAAGTCCGCAAACTTTTTGTATCGGTCTGACATCTCGGACACGCCCCAGTGCAAAGCCGCGGAAGCTTTCTTGGGATCTGTCACCACCGGAATCAGAAGATGGGGAATCCCATTGTATACACTCAGTTCTACCACCTTGGGATCCACCAGGATCAGCTTCACGTCATCCGGATGGGCCTTGTACAGGATACTCATAATCAATGTATTGATACAGACAGATTTACCGGAGCCGGTAGAACCTGCGATCAACATATGGGGCATCTTGGCGATATCCGCCACGACCACCTGGCCTGCAATATCTTTTCCGACGGCAAACGCGATATTGGAAGGGAATTCCCTGAATTCCCTGCTCTCCAGCAGGTCGCGCAGTGCAACCATCATATTTTCCTTGTTCGGAACCTCGATACCCACAGCCGCTTTTCCGGGAATGGGCGCCTCAATACGAATATCCGTAGCTGCAAGATTCAATTTAATATCATCGGAAAGACTGACGATCTTGCTCACCTTCACGCCCTGCTCCGGCTGCATCTCATATCTGGTCACAGTGGGACCCTGGCTGATATCAGTGATGGTCACCTTAACCCCAAAGGTAGCAAGAGTCTGCTGCAGATGCATTGCTGTCTCCTTCAGTTCCCTGCTGGTATCCACGTTGCTGGCCGTTCCCTTCTGCAGTCTGGAAAGAGGCGGAAAAATGTATTTCTTCGGCACAGCTTTTTCCGTTTTACGGATATCCCTCTGAACCTGCGCATTCACAGGGTCTTCTTCCCCTGCATCAGCAAGCCTTGCCACAGGACGCTTCGCCGCGACGGCCTCGCTGTGTACCTGGATTGCTTCCGCCTCCCGGGTCAGAAGGGGATCTCCCTTCTCCCTTTCCTTCTTCAGGCCTTCCCAAGAATCATCCTCATTCTCTTCTTCAGGTTCTTCCTCCGCCTGCTTTTCCCCACGGAACTCATAAATATCCGCGCTGCGCGGCCTCATCTGGATCACATTATTCTGCTGTGCGCCGGTTTCCCGCCTGCCAGGGATCCCGGACAGCGCCGTTCCAGGAATCTCTCTTCCTTCCTCCGGCACCTCTTCCGCATAAGGATACTCCAAAGTATCCTCCGGCACCTCCGGCTCATCCGCCGGTACCTGTCTTGCATTCCTGATATGTATTCTGTCAAAATCAAATTCCTGCGTTCCGTCTAGGTTTGTCTCTGCTACAGCAGTTTCTGCGGCTTCTTCCGATCTATCTTCAACGGAACCTTCCAGGGCATCCAAAGTGATCTCATGGATGTCATCCCTGCCCTTTGCAGATCCTCTCTTTTCCAGGGAGGTGTCGATCGTGACGCCGACAGCCTTTTTGTTGATCCTCAGAATCTTCTCGTCCTCTTTTTCCTCGCGCCTTCTGCGCCGGTTCTCTTCCTTGCTTTCCCGTCGGTATTCACGCTCCTGCCTGGGATCTTCCCTGCGTTCCCGCCTGTGTTCCTCTTCCTGATACCTGGCTTCCTCCTGAACCCTGCGGCGTTCCACAAGCTCTTCGCGCTTCAATCTCGCCACCTCTCTTCTCTGCTGCGAGGTCTCCCTGGAGCGCTCCCGAAGCTCAGAACCCTTTTCTCTCATAATGTTCAAAAATAGCTTCTCGGTTAACAGGATCAGACTGACCACAGCGCATAAAAGAGCGACAAGGACCGTTCCTACCGTTCCCAGATACTGCAATAACAGATAGGTCAGAGAACCGGAGACCACGCCGCCCCCATTATGATTGTCCCTGCTCCCCTCATACAACAGCTTTATGTCATAGGAAGTCATTTCCGCAGCATTCCGGGAAAGGATCTCACAGAAAACGCCTGCCATAAGGAACAAAACCACACCCGCCGCCATTTTCCGCACGGCAGTGGGACTTCCTTCATTGGCAAACCAAAACGCGGCTGCCACAAAAAGAATCACAGGAACAATATAAGCCAACCAGCCAAACAGGCCGAACATCACACCGCTGATCGTATTGCCCACAAGACCGATCAGCCCGAAATTACACAGAAATAATAAGACCATTACAACAAACAACACAATCAGGCTGATCTCGCGAAACAACTCATAATCCCGCTCAGCCTGATATGCACTTGCATTTTTCTTCTGCGCGCCGGATCTTTTCCTGGCAGACGCAGTTTTCTTTTTTCCTGAAGATGAGGTCTTCCTGCCCGATGCAGATGCCATCTCATACACCCCTTCATCTAAAGTTTCTGACCAACGCCTCTTAAGAGTATAACATTTTTATTTCAACTTGTCACCATGTAATCCATTCTTTTTTTTAACAGTTCAGCCAGCCGTCTGTCCCGCATTGATGAGCTCATGCAGCTTTCCTATCGCCTTGTCGATGCCCCCTACTGCGTCAATGATTCCGTAACTGACCGCTTCCTCCCCTACCAGGATCGTTCCCACATCCTTTGTCAGCACGCCTGTCTCCATCATCAGGTCTTCAAGGCATTCCTTGGATATTCTGCAGTGACTGCACACAAAGCCGGTAATGCGGTCCTGAATCTGTTTAAAATAATCAAAGGTCTGGGGCACTCCTATTACCATACCATTCATCCTCACTGGGTGGATGACCATAGTTCCGGTAGGCACGATAAAGGAATAATCCGTGCTCACTGCAATGGGAACCCCGATGGAATGACTTCCCCCCAGGACCAGGGAAACTGTTGGCTTGCTCAGGGAAGAAAGCATTTCTGCGATTGCAAGGCCGGCCTCCACATCTCCGCCCATAGTATTGAGCAGGACGAGGACGCCATGTATCTCCTCACTGTCCTCTATGGCCGCAAGCTGAGGCAGAATATGTTCGTACTTTGTCGCCTTTGCGTTTCCGGCCAGATTGTCGTGCCCTTCAATCTCCCCGATGATCGTTAAAAGATGGAGATTATGTTTCTGTGCATTTTTATCCAGGGTAAGCTGACCCATTTTCTCAATTCTTTCATCGTTATGCTTTTCCGCTTCTATATTCTGATCCTTTTCTTCCTGCCCGGCCATATTTTCCCCAATCCTTTCCATGTGATCAACTTTGAACCTGCCATGCGGTACAGCGCCCCGGCATACCGTTCATGGATTCAGGTTCGTTACGTACAAATAAGACCCGGAAGACATATCTCGTCATTCTGGGTCTTATTATCGTTTCCATTTTCACCTGTCTTATTCAGCTAGAGATCAAAATCATCGTTCTCATCCACTTCAATATCGTACTTCATCTGGGATTCATCCGGTATAAACGCATAATCCATAATCTTTCTTTCCTTCTTTTTGGGCAAAGGAAGCGGATTCTCTATAAAATCAAGCGTTCCTCTGTCCTCTTCCTTAACATCCACTATCAACACATCCTCTCCCCCGGCAGTCTTTGGCGTTCCCGACTCCCCATATATTACAGCTTCCTCATTGGTTCCAATCCCGACACACGCCTGCAGTCCCAGGCCGCACGAAACAACACAAAGGCTGGGAAGGATCAAACCCATATCCACCGCCTCTCCCTGCATATGGAAAAATCCCAGCACACAGGATACAATCAGTAAAAGGAACCATGGCGTCAGTTTTTCTGTCCTTTTATTGCACCAGTAGGAAAAAACAGTCAAAACCATCATTCCCGTTATAATAAACATAATAAACCCATTTCCCTCAAGACGCCAGAAATCAAAATCATACGCCTTTATCCCGTGATATCCAAGCCAGACATTCCATGCTTCCCCAAGGCTGACGGCCCGGATACGGGCATCCAACATAAGCTGACAGACAAAGAAAATGCCCAAGACAAGAAAAGCCGCCGCAAGATTCAGTACCGGATTCGGCCATAGCCGTTCCGCACGCTTCCGATTCAGCGTTGCAACGCTTAAAAGCAGCGCGAGCAGCGAAATTCCGCTGATATCCAAATACAGTATTTCCCCAAGGAAAAAGCCCATACAAACCATCAGGAATATCCCATATGCCGTCGCAGCCGTGCCTTCTGCCAGCTTCTTTAAGTATGTTCCCGCCATCCAAATGCCGACGGCATAAATACAGAAAAACAGACTGCCCGGAGAATATGTCTGACTTTTCGCTATATTGAACGGTGCGAGCATCAGATAAGCCATGCTGAGGACTGCCGGAAACCTGCCTGCAATTTTCCTAACCGCGCAGTAAAAAAGCAGGGCGCCGAGCATCTGAAGAAATATCTGCAGCCAGATGCCTGCGATCTGTTTATTCCCAAATACCATGAACATCCCGCGCAAAAGCTTAAGATAAAGATACACCGCTCCCTGGGTCTGCACAAGAATACTGCCTTCTCCTCCCACCTTTGCCAATTCATAGTACCCGGACACCGTTTCCGGCGTCTGCATCCAGGAGACCCGCAGGATCAATCCAAGGGCCAGGAGAACAACTACCGCAATCCCTTCTGCCGCCATCCGGATATTATCCCTGTTCATTCCGCTGCCGGCACCCTTCTTATCCCCGGCCCTGCCTCTGTACGCCTCCCTCAGTTGATTAGACAGGATATGTAATGCGGCAAACAGAAGCGCTGCCGCCACTACAGAGAGAATTCCCCAGCCGAAGGCAACTCTCCTTCCTCTCACTCCAATCCCATCCAGAAGAAGGCACCCATATGCCCAAAAGGAATATACCGCCGCAAACAGATAAGCTCCCCACAATATATAGCTGAATATGTTTTTCTTCCAACTCATCCTATGTTCCTTTTTACCCATAAAGTGAATTGCAGAAAAGGAGCTTCCCTTTCTACTTCAAAATCTTTTCAATATTATACCTGGGTCTGTGCTTTACCTCAATGTAAATCTTTCCGATGTACTGCCCCACCAGGCCGATGGCCAGAAGCTGCAGTCCTCCCAGGAACCAGATGGAAAGGATTAAGGAGGTCCAGCCGGGCACCACATGCCCTGTAAAATAAGAGATCAGGGCGTAAACTGCCGCCAGTATGGAGCAGACTATGATAAAAAGACCCATGCCCAGGATCATGGAAATCGGCTTCACGCTAAAGGAGGAGATCCCGTTAAACGCCAGCGCAAGCATTTTCTTCAGCGGATACTTGGACTCCCCTGCCACCCTCTCCTTGCGGTCATAATAAACGCAGTCCGTCTGATAGCCGATCAAGGGCATCATCCCCCGCAGGAAAAGGTTGACCTCCCCATACTGGGAAAACTGTTCCACAGCCCTTCTGGACATCAGGCGGAAATCCGCATGGTTATAGATGGTCTTCACGCCCATCAGCGCCATCAGTTTATAAAATGCCTGCGCGGTGACACGTTTAAAAAAAGTGTCCGTCTTGCGCTCCCTCCTCACACCATAGACGATATCATTGCCTGCGTGGAACTTATCGATCATCTCCTCGATGACCGCCACATCGTCCTGCAAATCCGCATCGATGGAAATCGTGACATCGGACATGTCCTTTGCGGTCAGAAGCCCTGCGGTCAGGGCGAACTGATGCCCCACATTGCCGGCAAGCTTCACGCCGCAGACCTGCACAGGATGCTCCCTGTGCTCTTCCTCAATCAGCTCCCAGGTACGGTCCTTACTCCCATCATTTACAAACAGGATAAAGCTGTCCTCCGCGATTTTTCCCTTTTGGACCAGATCCTCCAGAACCTCCCTCAGGGCTTTGGATGCGATCTTTAAAACTTCCTCTTCATTATAACAGGGCACTACAATCGCAAGCCTGTCCATCTATCTTCTCCTCTCCGGTTCTGAAAGCATAACTGTATCTCACGATAATGCTTAACAGACCAGCTATTCCACTTACTCCTCCCAGTTATGGTACACCGCCTGCACGTCGTCGTCATCCTCCAGCATGTCCAGGATCCTCTGGAGATTCTTCACGGCAGTTTCATCCGTCAGGGTCACATAATTCTGGGGGATCATGGTGACCTCTGCGCTCATCATCGGAATACCCTCCTTCTCCAGGGCCTCCCGCACCTCGTCGAAGCTGTCCGGATCCGTGATGATCTCAAAGCTGTCCTCTTCCTCGGAGAAATCCTCCGCCCCCATATCAAGGGCCATCATCATCAAATCGTCCGCCTCCAGGTCGCACTCTTCCTTGTCAATGAGAATCTGCCCCTTCTTATCGAACATAAAGGATACGCAGCCAGGGGTTCCTACGTTTCCCTGTCCCTTAGTAAAGGCGCTTCTGATATTCGCCGCGGTGCGGTTCTTATTATCTGTCAGGGCGTCCACGATGATCGCGATTCCGCCGGGGCCGTATCCTTCATAGGTCACATATTCGTAATTGACATCGCCCACTTCACCGGCGGCTTTCTTAATTCCGCGCTCGATGGTATCGTTGGGCATGTTGTTCGCCTTCGCCTTCGCCACGACGGTCGCGAGCTTAAAGTTATTATTGGGATCCGGACCGCCCTCCTTCACGGCGACCGCGATCTCTCTGCCGATTATGGTAAAAATCTTACCCTTAGCGGCATCGTTCTTCTCCTTCTTATGCTTGATGTTCGCAAATTTTGAATGTCCTGACATGTTTTTTCCTCTTTTCCTGATTTTGTATTCTTATTATAGCGTCCTTTGATTCGCCCGCCATATCCCGCAGAGCATTTCCCTCAAGTCCAAAATATGTACAAAAGAAGAAACAGCATGAACGCCGCAGGGACACCTGCGGGTCAATCTGCCGGATTATACGCTGTTTTCAGTTTATCATACCAAAAATATTCCCATACGTCAAGAACCGCCCACTATGTATCCAGTTCCAAGCTGACCATCAGTGCCCTGTTCACCCTGCGCATGATATCCCCTTCCAGATGGCATACCTTATCCTTCAGACGTTTTTTGTCGATCGTGCGCAGCTGTTCCAGCAGGATCACGGAATCCTTATCCATGTCATGCAGGCCGGCCGTCAGTTCAATATGGGTGGGCAGCTTTGCCTTGTTCATCTTAGAGGTAATTGCAGCGCAGATCACGGTAGGACTGTGACGGTTGCCAACATCGTTCTGAATAATGAGCACCGGACGTACTCCTCCCTGCTCCGAACCAATCACCGGGCGTAAATCTGCGTAATAAACATCTCCTCTTCTCATATCCGCTCCTTCTTCAAAACATAAGTCTTTCTTAGACATTATTTCCAGTTTATCTGAAGGTATTCATATGGATTGCGCAAATCATACGGAAAACATACTTTAAATCTGTTCCATGGAACCCTCTTCCAGAAGCTTTCCCCCAAGGAGATAGACTCTGGGAATCCTTTTGCCCAGGTCGCATAAAAGCTCATAGGAAAACCTGCCCGACAGCTCTCCTAAGCCTTCGGCAGTGATGGTCTCCTGACCCTCCCTGCCTATGAGGGTCACCTTATCTCCTTCCGCGGCCTGGGGTATCTCCGTCACATCCACCATAAACTGATCCATACAGATGCGCCCCAATATGGCGGCTCTTTTTCCGTGGATGAGCACATATCCTTTATTGGAAAGGGACCTGGGATACCCGTCTCCATAGCCCACCGGAATGGTAGCGACGCGCATCCTGCCCTTTGCGGTGAAGGTTCCTCCGTAGCTGATGCTCTGCCCCTCTTCCAGAGTCTTCACATAGACAATATGGCTGTGCAGCGTTAAAGCAGGCCGCAGCGGAACCCTTTCCTTATCCACCTCTTCGGAAGGCGCGACGCCATATAGAATGATGCCCGGCCGCACCGCATCCATATTTGCCCGGGGCATTTCAATGAGGGAAGCGCTGTTGGAACAATGCTTCATGGGGATCTTCAGCCCCAGTTCCTTCTCGATCCGGTCAAGGAACCGTTCAAAAAGCTCCATCTGCCCATAAGCAGAGGTCTTATCCGCCTCGTCCGCCCTGGCAAAATGCGTAAAAATGCCTTCTATTTCTATCCCCGGCATTTCCATGGCATGTTTTACAAAGGTAAGCCCTTCCTCATCCGGCGTGATGCCGATGCGGTTCATGCCTGTGTCGACCTTGATATGAATCTTGATCCTCTTTTCTCTCCGCACGCCGGCCTGTGAGAGCAGCTCCAACATATCCCTGCGGAACACCGCCGGGCGGATATCCTGTTCTGCCAACGTCTCATAAGAATAAGGGAAGGTATAGCCCAGAATCAGAACGGGTTTGCGAATCCCTGTCTCCCTTAACGAGACAGCCTCCTCGACCGTGGCAACGGCAAAGCCCCAGAAATAATCCAGCCTTTCGAGGCATCTGGCGGTGGGAACGCTCCCATGCCCGTAGGCATCTGTTTTGACCACCCCTATCATCTTTGTATGGGGATCCAGCCGCTCCTTCATATGGGAAACATTTTCCAGAATGGCATCCAAATCCACCTGCGCATATACTCTCTGATATTTGCTTTCCCTGATATCTGTCGTATCCATTCTCGTTCCTTCGCCCTCCTGCCCGCTTCCGCAGACGTTTTAAATCCATCTTCTATTTTTCAGCGCCCCTGCGGACATTTTAAACCAACCCTCTATTTTTCGGCTCTGCCGCATATAATATGCTCTGTTATCCCGTAGGCGGTCACGCCATATTCCCCATATGACGCTGCGGCAGCATCCCCTGCCAATCCATGCCAGTAAACACCGACAGCCGCTGCCTCAAAGGGTTCCATCCCCTGGGCGAGAAGGCCGGCGATCATGCCTGCCAGCACATCTCCGCTTCCGGCTGTTGCCATACCGCTGTTTCCCGTAGTGTTCAGGCAGATCTGCCGGCCCTCCTGACAGATGACCGTCCTTGCATCCTTGCCCGCCACAACGCAATGAAGCCGCCTTGCAAGGCCCATCACGCTGTCCACAGGATGGGACCGGATCTCGTGAAGACTTTCTCCGGTCAGCCTGGACAATTCTCCCAAATGCGGCGTCAGCACGACCCTTCTGCCGCAGGCGGCCCGGGACGCTGC
Organism: uncultured Acetatifactor sp.; assembly: GCA_947588205.1. Classification (GTDB taxonomy): domain Bacteria; phylum Bacillota; class Clostridia; order Lachnospirales; family Lachnospiraceae; genus Acetatifactor. The sequence continues at coordinate 11,414 of CANPYG010000025.1, forward strand.
CAAATCCTTCAAGTCAGGGTATTCTGCCAGAAGGTTCAGACCATCCGCATCAATCACTATGGGCTGGTCGCTTCGTTCCAACAAAAGCTTCAGCAGCCGGTAAGCGCCTTCCCCTGTCCCAAGCCCGGGACCGACTGCCAGGACATCCGCCCAGTCCGCCGTCCGCTCCAGGGCAGATTCCTGCAGCATATCCTCATTTTCCTCCCCATAAGTCCACAGCAGGGCCTCGGGCACCGCTGCCTGAAGAACGATCCTGTTGCATTCCGGCGTCGCCACCTTGACCATCCCTGCTCCGCTTTTGTAGCAGCCTCTGGCCGCAAGAACCGCGGCGCCTGCCATATTCCGGCTTCCCGCCGCCAGCAGCACCTTCCCAAAAGTTCCCTTATTGCCGTTTCCTTTTCTGACCGGCAGTAAATCCTCTATCCTCTCCGTATAGCGGTACATCTGGGGCAGGACGCCCCGGAACGCCGCTTCGCCGATACCAATCTCCTTTACCTTCACGATACCGCAGTACTCACATCCCGGGTAAAAATACAGACCCCTTTTCGCCATCCCAAGACAGACGGTCAGATCAGCCCTTACCGCGCACCCACAGACCTCTCCGGTATCAGAATGAATGCCGCTGGGAACATCCACGGCTATTTTATATCCAGAAAGCCCATTGAACTGCTCAATCTGTTCCCTGTATTTTCCCGAAACCTCTCTGGAGAGCCCGACGCCAAACAAGGCATCCACTAATATAGTATATTCCTTTCCCAGCGTTTTTCTTCCTGCGGACATTCCTTCCTGCATAATCCTCACCGGATAATTCCGCAGAACCGCCTCCTGCGTCTTCCATTCCTCCGTAGCCCTCCCGGGATCGCCGCAGACCGCTACCTCCACCTGGTAACCCCTTTCCGCAAGAAGCCTGGCAAGGGCAAGTCCGTCGCCGCCGTTATTGCCGACGCCCGCAAGGATCAGTACCCTTCCTCCCCGGCAGACCGCTGCAATCTCCTCCATGACCGCAAGGGCCGCCCGCTCCATCAGCACAAGTGCAGGAATCCCGATTTCCCCGATAGTCACCCTGTCATAACGCTTCATTTCCTCCGCCGTTACCAGATATTCCATACAACAGACCCACGCCTCCGTTTCCTAAAACCTTTCCCCTAAAACTGCTTTGCGCCTGAACCACAAGGCTGCCTCTTCCCGGTGCATCCCCGGCGGCCGAAAATATGCGCCGCCAGGCGCAAGATAAAAGGACTGTTTCCGCAACAGCCCCCACGCTCCATACTTCCATTCGCCCTGCCCCATCACCTTGTTCAGGGAATCTTTTCTGCGCCATCACTGATTTTCCTGCTGATAGCGGCTGATATTGTAAGATAGCTTCATCAGACTGTCGGATAAATGTACATTTTCCACCTGGATATCCTTCGGAAGGTTCAGATCCACATGTGCGAAGTTCCAGATCGCCTTGATCCCGTTTCGCACCAGCTTCTCCGCCACCTCTTCTGCTCCGTTCTTCGGTATGGCGAGCACCGCGATATCGATATCATTTTCCCTGATAAAGCGCTCCATATTCTCCATCGGCTGTACGCTGACGTTCCTCACCTTCATCCCGACCAGGTCGGGATTCTGATCGAACATCCCACTGAAAATAAATCCCCTTCTCTCAAAGTTCGTATAATTGCCGAGCGCGCGCCCCAGATTGCCTGCCCCGATGATGATGAAGTGATGCTTCTTATCAAGACCAAGGATCTTACCGATCTCCCGGTACAGATGCCCCACATTATAACCGTATCCCTGCTGTCCGAAGCCGCCGAAATTGTTCAGGTCCTGTCTGATCTGAGAAGCCGTCACCTTCATCAGCTCACTCAGCTCCTGGGAGGATATTCTCTCCACTCCCGTGTCCTTCAGTTCCCCAAGATAACGAAAATACCGGGGAAGCCTGCCGATGACAGCCTGCGATATCCCTCTGTCCTCCATGAGATAACCTCCTGAAAAAATCTGAATTCATTCTTTATTCCACGGAAAGAACCACAACAATAGTATTATATCCAATTGACTTTCTAAAGTCAATTGCCGGAGGATTTATTTTTCTCCTTGCCAAGGAACTCCGGCTCTGATAAAATAAGGATGCGTCGGCGCCAACGTGCGCCGGCTTATGAAAAGCCGCCGGCTTTCCGGCAAAATGGAGATTATCATGATACTTTCCTGTCAAAATATATGCAAGGCATTCGTGGAAGTAAAGGTATTGGAAAATGTATCCTTTCATATAGAAGAATATGAGAAAGCCGCTATCGTGGGCATCAACGGAACCGGGAAGACAACCCTGTTAAAGATCATCGTCGGCAAATTAGCAGCCGACGACGGTCTGGTGGTCCTGGCAAAGGATAAGACCCTGGGGTATCTGGCGCAGGATGAAGCGGTGGATACCAATAACACGATCTACGGCGAGCTGCTTTCCGTAAAAAAGGATCTGGTGGATCTGGAAGAACGGCTGCGCCGATGTGAAGAACAGATGAAGCTTGCCCAGGGGGAAGCCCTGGACGAGCTGATGAAACAATACACTTCCCTCACCCACGCCTTTGAAATGGGAGACGGCTATTCCTACAAAAGCGAACTGACCGGGGTATTAAAGGGACTTGGCTTTACAGAGGATGAGTTTGGGAAATCCGTCGCAACCCTGTCCGGAGGGCAGAAGACCCGCGTCGCCCTGGGAAAGCTTTTATTACAGAAGCCGGACCTTATCATCCTGGACGAGCCCACCAACCACCTGGATATGAGCTCCATCGCCTGGCTGGAGACCTACCTTCTTAATTACAAGGGAGCCGTGATCATCGTTTCCCATGACCGTTATTTTCTGGATAAGATAGCCACCAAGATCATCGAGCTGGACCAGACAAAGGCGACCGTCTTCCAGGGCAATTACTCCGCTTACGCCGCAAAAAAGGAACAGTTACGGGCAGCGGCCTGGAGCGCCTACCTGAACCAGCAGCGCGAGATCAGGCACCAGGAAGAGGTCATTGAGAGGCTGCGCTCCTTTAACCGGGAGAAGTCCATCAAGCGCGCCCAAAGCCGGGAAAAAATGCTGGATAAGATTGAAGTGATCGAAAAGCCCACGCAGGCGCGCACCGATATGAAGCTGAAGCTCACCCCCAGCAGGACCAGCGGCAACGATGTCCTGGCTGTAAAGGATCTGGGCAAGTCCTTCGGCCCTCTCCTGCTTTTTGAACAGGTAAATTTTGAAATCAAGCGCGGGGAGCATGTGGCGATCATCGGCGATAACGGCACCGGCAAGACGACCTTGCTCAGGATATTGAACGGTCTGCTGCCTGCAGACAGCGGGAGCTTCCGTCTGGGAACCAATGTGGAAATCGGCTATTATGACCAGGAGCATCATGTGCTCCACAATGAAAAGAGCCTGTTTGACGAGATATCGGACGACTACCCCACCCTCACCAACACCCAGATCCGCAATGTGCTCGCCGCCTTTCTGTTTACAGGCGAAGATGTGCTCAAACGCATCGGGGACTTAAGCGGCGGTGAACGGGGAAGGGTCTCCCTGGCGAAGCTCATGCTGGGCAGCGCGAATTTCCTTATCCTCGACGAGCCCACCAACCACCTGGACATCATGTCCAAGGAGATCCTGGAGGACGCGATAAACGCCTATGAAGGCACGGTGCTTTATGTCTCCCACGACCGGTATTTCATCAATAAAACCGCGCACCGCATTCTGGACCTCACGGGGCACACCTTTGTGAACTATCTCGGGAACTATGACTATTACCTGGAAAAACACGACACTGTGATGGCTTCCGTTCTGCCCGCTGCCGCCCTGGCGGAAAGCCCCGCCAAGGAAACTGAGGCACGGCTGGACTGGAAAGCCCAGAAGGAGGAACAGGCTAAGATCCGGAAACGGGAAAACGATTTGAAGAAATGCGAGGATAAAATTGCCGCCCTCGAAGAACGCCAGGCAGCCATAGAGACTGAAATGAGCCTTCCGGAAATTGCCACCAGCGCGGCAAGGCTGCAGGAGCTGTCCAAAGAGCAGGCGGATCTCTCCGAACAGCTGGAAGAACTGTACGCCCTTTGGGAAACACTGGCATAATCGAATTCTGCCTGCCAGTTCGAAAGAATTTTCATGATAAAACCCTCCCAAGCCGTCGGAACCGCTCGGGAGGGTTTTGTATTACATTGTCTCAAAGTTTTCCCTGATCGCCTTGATAAAGTCCAGGCTGTTCAAGATCACAGGATGCCCGCAGGTGGAGATCAAAGACAGGCTCTTTGTCATCTTCCCATCCTCCACCGTCTTAATGCACGCTTTCTCCAGCTTATCCGCAAATTCCTGCAGCTCGGGGATTCCGTCCAGCTCGCCGCGCTTGCGCAGGGCGCCGGTCCAGGCAAAGATGGTGGCAATGGAATTGGTGGAGGTCTCCTCCCCCTTCAGGTGCTTATAATAATGACGCTGCACCGTACCGTGGGCCGCTTCATATTCATAAACGCCGCTGGGCGAAACCAGGACGGAGGTCATCATGGACAGATCGCCGTAAGCGGTGGCTACCATATCGGACATCACATCCCCGTCATAATTCTTACACGCCCAGATAAAACCACCCTCCGAACGGATCACGCGGGCCACCGCATCATCGATCAGCGTATAGAAATACTCAATGCCCAGGGCCTCGAATTTCTCCTTATACTCCGCATCATAGATTGCCTGGAAAATATCCTTAAAGGTATGGTCATACTGCTTGGAAATCGTGTCCTTCGTGGCAAACCACAAATCCTGCTTCGTATCCACGGCATAATTAAAGCATGCCCTTGCAAAGCTGGAAATAGACTTCTCAGTGTTGTGGATTCCCTGCAGGATGCCCGGACCCGTAAAGTTATGTATGGTCTGCCGGATCTGCGTACCGTCCTCTCCGGTGAATACCAGCTCCGCCTTGCCAGGACCCGGTACTTTGATCTCCACGTTCTTATACACATCCCCATAAGCGTGACGGGCGATGGTAATGGGCTTCGTCCAGTTGCCCACATAGGGCACGATTCCTTTCACAAGAATCGGGGAGCGGAAAACCGTTCCGTCCAGGATCGCCCGGATGGTTCCGTTAGGGCTCTTCCACATTTCCTTAAGGTTATATTCCTTCACCCTCGCCGCATTGGGGGTGATCGTCGCACATTTTACAGCGACTCCATATTTTAAGGTTGCATTTGCGGAATCCACCGTTACCTGGTCATTCGTTTCGTTTCTATGAGCCAATCCCAGGTCGTAATATTCTGTTTTCAGATCAATATAAGGCAGGATCAGTTCGTCCTTGATCATCTGCCAGAGTATCCTGGTCATCTCATCTCCGTCCATCTCCACGATCGGAGTCGTCATTTTAATTTTTTGCATATAAAACCTCCATCTGCGCCTGCACGCCGCTTTCTCTATTTTTTCTATGCTTTTCTATCATTCGCCGTCCTTCTGATAGACTTCCTTCAGGCCGTTTTTTACCATATTTTCATAGGCGTTGATCATATGACGGTTGGCGAGCTGCTCCGCTTTATCCGCATCCCCCGCCTTGATCGCCTCCATGATCTGATTGTGCTCCTCATTGGACTTTATCCCTCTGTTGGGATCGGACAGGGTCTTTCTGCGCACCCTGAGCACATACTGGTGGAAATCCTTGAGCTGATGCTCCAGAATCTTGCTGTCGCAGGCCTCATACAGGATCTCGTGAAAACGGTTGTCCAGCTCCGCCATCTGCTCCAAATGACCTTTTTCAGCATGGAAGCGGGCCAGATAAACGTTCTCCTCCATTTCCTCCATCTGCTCCTCCGTGATATTGGCTGTCGCCCATCTGGCGCATAAGCCCTCCAAAAGGGAGCGGATCATATAGATATCCTTCACGTCCTTTTCCGTAATACCGGTCACATAGGCGCCTTTATTGGGAATGATCTGGATCAGCCCTTCCAGCTCCAGCTGCCGGAAAGCCTCTCTGACCGGGGTACGGCTCACTCCCATTTCCTCCCCTATGGCAACCTCCTTCAACTCCTCATATTCCTTATATCTTCCATTCAGGATATCCTCCCGCAGCTTATGGAACACCCTTCCCCTCAGGGAATACTTGTCCGTTACCTCTTTCTTTACATCATAATTCGCCATTTCCCTCACTCCAATCCGCTCAAAACACTCTCATATAAAATCCATCCGGAAAAAATCTGTTTCCTCCGCCAAACCCATAAAGCTTACGGTAACATCTTTACGGCACAGCTCAGCCTATCGTCACGCCCAGCCGTTCGCAGACCCCGTTCAGACATGCTAGGATCTCCTCGTCGGTCAGCACGGTGACGCGGCCGCCTGCATATTCCTCATCCACCCACTTCTTCATTTCCTTCACCAGCTCGGAATTTTTGTCCACCTGCTTATCGCCCTTCAGCTTAAAATAGGTGTTGAGCCAATGCGCGATCCCAGCGAGCCCGGAGGTATTGGAGATGGCGCACAGCACCGGCCGGTTCAGGAACTTCTCCGTATCGAAGATATTGTAGATTTCCTCGTTTTTCAACAGCCCGTCCGCATGGATGCCAGCCCTGGTCACGTTGAAATTCTTGCCTACAAAAGGCGTGCGGGGCGGAATCTCATAACCGATTTCCTTCTCATAATATTCCGCAAGCTCCGTGATCACGGTGGTCTCCATGCCGTTTAAGTCGCCCTTCAGCTGGGCGTATTCGAACACCATAGCCTCTAAGGGGGTGTTGCCGGTGCGCTCCCCGATGCCGAACAGGGAAGTATTGACGCCGGAACAGCCATAGAGCCATGCCGTGGTGGAATTGCTCACGGCCTTATAAAAATCATTGTGCCCGTGCCATTCCAAAAGCTCATGGGGCACGCCCGCATGGGTATGGAGCGCATAAATGATACCCGGCACACTCCTGGGGATCACGGCGCCGGGATAGTTCACGCCATAGCCCATGGTGTCGCAGGCACGGACCTTAATCGGTATCTGATACTCCTCCATCAGCTTCATCAGCTCCATACAGAAAGGCACTACATAACCATAGATATCCGCCCTTGTGATATCCTCCAGATGACACCTGGGGCTGATCCCCTCCTCCAGGCAATCCCGGATCACGCTGAGATAATGATCCATGGCCTGTCTTCTCGTCATTCGGAGCTTCATGAAAATATGGTAATCAGAGCAGCTGACCAGAATGCCTGTCTCCTTCATTCCGATTTCCCGCACCAGTTTAAAATCATCCTTGCTGGCGCGGATCCAGCTGGTCACCTCCGGATACCGATATCCCCGTTCCATACATTTGTAGACAGCATCCCTGTCCTTCTTGCTGTACAGGAAAAACTCGCTGGCACGGATCATGCCGTTGGGTCCTCCAAGCCGATGCAGATAATCGAAAATCGTTACGATCTGCTCCGTGGTATAGGGCGCCCTGGACTGCTGCCCGTCCCGGAAGGTCGTGTCCGTGATCCAGATATTCTGCGGCATATTGTGGGGCACAATCCTATCGTTAAAAGGTATCTTCGGAATCTCGGAATAAGGGAACATATTCCGGAACACATTGGGCTTCTTCACATCGTCCAATATGTACATATGCTCCTCTATCTCCAACAGGTTATTCTTCGGATTCATTGATACCGGCCTGTTCGCAAATTCAGTCTCTTCTCTCATGGAACTCCTCTTTTCTGTTCTTCTGACATTTTGTTTCTTCTCATATTCTGTACTGCTTAAGTGTTGTACTTCTCATATTTTGTACTTCTAAAGTTTTGCACTTCTTAAATTTTGTACTTCTTATATCGCCAAACGGTAACGGATCGTTCCCTGACATCCATTTCCCGCGCCTCGTATCATTGTATACATTCAAAACAATTCTGTCAATACCTTTCCAGCATTTTTCTCACATTCATCATTCCCCACCCCTGCTTATTCCACGGTTCTCCCAGATCGGTGGCGGCGTAGGTCAGACGATGCTTTACCGTTTCATTGTCAAGATCCGGATATTTCTGAAGAAGCAGGGCGATCCCGCCGGAAATGATGGGGGTGGCCATGGAAGTCCCGCTTTTTGCGATGTACGGATTCAGAATACGGCCGTACTGCTTCTGAATATGCACATTGCAGGATACGATATCCGTTCCCGGTGCCACAATATCAGGCTTGCGCACCGGGGACAGAAGCGCTCCCCTTCCGGAATATTGCTCACAGCTTCTGGGATTATCCCTGCTGTAGGTTCCGTCATGGCAGCCCACCGTGATCACCTGTCCGCTTCCGCCCACGGAGGAAATCGAATCATTGGCAGGACCCTTGTTCCCTGCGGCGCAGACTACGACAATACCGTTCCTCCAGAGCGTTTCCACCATCTCTCTTAAGGCCCGTTCCTTTGCGGGCTCGTTCAGGCTGCCGATGCCCACCGAAATATTCAGAATACGGATATGGTATTTCTCTTTATTTTCAAGCACCCACTCCATGCCCTCCAGCATGTGCAGGGTGAGGCCATCCCCCTTTTCATCCAAAACCTTGCCTATGACCAGGTGACTGTTCGGCGCCATGCCGGCGTACCTTCCATTCGATACGACGCCGCTCCCGCACAATATTCCGCAGATATGCGTTCCATGACCATTGTCATCATACATCAGGTTCCTGTGGTGAATGAAATCCCGGAAGCATACCGCCCGATCCTGGAGATCCGGATGCCTTCCTATTCCGGTATCCAGGACGGCTATCGTGACGGAATTACCCATCCAGTCTTCCCATTCCTTCCAGTCGACGCCTACCTGCGTCCGTACTCTCTGCATCTTTATCACCTTAAAAGGAATTTTTTCCATAATAATTTATGTCTTTTGCAGCCCTTGCGTTCCAACACAATCCTGAACGCAGGATTACAGAAAAATATATATGAACCCAATTCCCTGTAAACATTGACATGCAGTGCCGCATACAATAAACCATAAATAAAATCTGGAGGCAATCATCATGAGTGATTTGACTGCTACGAACTGTGGCTGCAACAACGGAACCAGCAACACCAGCGGATTTTTCGGAGGCAACAGCTGCCTCTGGCTGATCCTCCTGCTGCTCTTCTGCGGCGGCAATGGCTGCGGCAACAACGGCATCAGCCTGTTAAGCGGCAACGACGGCAACAGCTGCTGTGAATGGATCATCTGGCTGCTCATTCTGTCCAGCATCTGCGGCGGCAACGGCTGCGGCTGCAATGGCTACGGCTACAACACCGCCAGCAACAACGGCTGTGGCTGCGGCTGCTAAGCTCAGTCGTCAGGTATACCGGGGCATATGATACTCCCAGGGGCAAAACACCCCTGCCGCATATGACCCCTCCTACCGGAAACAGGTCCACAAGGGCCTGTTTCCTCATTTACTCCGTCTTTGAACCATGATCGTTCCCGCAGGGGGCGGATTGTGGAACGGTTGACAAGGGTTCTACATTGATGAAAACATACATAGGATAGATTGAAATACCTGCAGGGAGGAAAGGCATGTATGAGTGGACAGGATTGGATAGCCGCGTTTGATGCCCTTTTTACAAATAATCAGATTCAAAAGCTGAAAATCCTCCTGCCCTGCCTGGATCGTCCCATGCAGAGGAACCTGGCCATTTATATCAAATATCTGGAGCTTCAATACACAATGACCCTCTTCCAAAAGCGTCCGGGCAGCATTGCTTCTTCCCTCCCTCGTTCCTCCATCGATCCCGGCGGACTGTGCGACGCCATACTGCCCTACTGTACGGAAGCAGAAAAAAGCAGCCTGACCAGCCTGCGCAACATAATTCAGGCCTTTAGCCAGTACAAAGAGATGATGGAAATGGTCCAGATGATGCAGGAATTGTTTCCACAGGGTGACGAAGCCCCGGACCTGTCCGGTTTCTTTCATGCGGACGGGGATACCGGAGCAGACAGCTCCTTCAACATGATGCAGATGCTAAACCTCTTCCAGGCGATGTCCTCTATGTCCGGAAACACTGAAGCTGACGAGAAGGAATCTGACGATAGCTGCACTGGCTCCGGGCAATCCTGACCAGGCAGGCAGCTACGAAAAGAGACTGACGACTCCCAAAAGGACCCGCGTCACATTATGATACTTGTGCCTGCAGCCAGACCCTGCAGGCTACGGAAAGGCTTGGTAATTGAAATGGATGATTTTGAACGTCCGGCTTGGATGGATGACGACCTTGTAAAATCCATCGATCCCAAAAAACTTGATTTTTTAAGCAGACTGTTCACAGAAGGGCGGGAACATGGGCGAAACCAAAAGGAAATGATAGCGTATGTCATGCCCATGATGCGCAAGGCAAAGCTGGAACATCTTTCTTTTACTCCCCAGGAATTAAACGCCGCGATCAGCGCGATCCGCAAATACAGTACCCAGGAGGAGCTGAAGCAAATAGACAAGATTCTTGCGCAAAACAATGTAAAAGGTCAAAAATAAAGCCAGTGTATTTTTATCTCAAAAAGTCCTGCCTGAAATGCATATACAACATTCCAGACAGGACTTTTTCTGTTCAAGATATCAGGTCGTCCACACAGATCCGTGAGCGGCTCAACTTGCCGCGATATTCGCCGGTCTTCGACTTACTTCGCTACGATATTCACCAGCCTGCCGGGAACATAGATCTCCTTGATGATGTTGCCGGTGAGCTTATCTCCCAGGGCTTCCTTCGCCTTCTCAATGACAAGGGTCTTCTCCTCATCCTTCTGGATGCTCAGGGTGGTACGCACCTTGCCGTTTACCTGTACCGCGATCTCAACGGTATTCTCCACTGTCTTCGCCTCGTCGTACTCCGGCCAGGCGGTCTGGTATATCCTGCCATCGAAACCACAGGTCTCCCAAAGCTCCTCCGTGATATGGGGTGCTACAGGGTTCAACAGGGTTAAGAGGGTACGGTACTCTCCCCTGGTAACGGCATTCTTCTTATAAAACTCGTTGATCAGGGCCATTATGGCTGCAATGGCGGTGTTATATTTCAGATTTTCAAAATCGCTGCTCACCTTCTTGATGGTCTGGTGCATCTTGGTCTCCAGGTCAGGGCTGTAGCCCTCCCCGTCCACCAGGATATCCTGCAGCTTCCAGACCCTCTCTAAGAATCTGCGGCAGCCCTTCACCCCGTCGTCGGACCAAGCTGCGCTCAGGTCAAAGGCGCCGATGAACATTTCATAGGTCCTTAAGGTGTCCGCGCCGTAATCGTTCACGATATCGTCCGGATTCACCACATTGCCTCTGGACTTGGACATTTTTTCCCCGTTGGAACCTAAGATCATGCCATGGCTGGTACGCTTCTGATAAGGCTCCGGGCAGGGCACCACCTTCTGGTCATAGAGGAACTTATGCCAGAACCTGGAATATAACAGATGCAGGGTGGTGTGCTCCATGCCGCCGTTATACCAGTCCACGGGCATCCAGTATTCCAGGGCTTCCTTGCTGGCAAGGGCTTCTGAATTGTTGGGGTCCGTATAGCGCAGGAAATACCAGGAGGAGCCTGCCCACTGGGGCATGGTATCCGTCTCCCTCTTGGCAGGGCCGCCGCAATGAGGGCAGGTGGTGTTGACCCAATCGGTCATGGCAGCCAGGGGTGACTCTCCGTTATCCGTAGGCATATAGCTCTCCACCTCGGGAAGCTCTAAGGGCAGCTCGCTCTCGTCCAGGGGCACATATCCGCATTTTTCACAGAATACGATGGGAATCGGCTCGCCCCAGTAACGCTGGCGGGAAAATACCCAGTCACGGAGCTTGAAATTCGTCTTTCTTGTTCCGATGCCCTTCTCCTCCAGCCAGTCCATGATCCGCTCCTTGGCATCCGCCACAGACAAGCCGTTTAAAAACTGGGAGTTCACCAGGGTTCCCGTAGCAACATCGGTATACACCGCATCCTGGACGCTCACCGGACTTCCCGCCACCACTTCGATAATAGGCATATTGAACTTCTTGGCGAAGTCCCAGTCTCTCTCGTCATGGGCAGGCACTGCCATAATGGCGCCGGTTCCATAGGTCATCAACACATAATCGGAAATCCAGATGGGAATCTCTGTGCCGTTCACCGGATTGGTGGCGGTGAGACCGTCGATCATCACGCCGGTCTTTTCTTTGGCAAGCTCCGTGCGCTCAAAATCGGACTTTCTTGCAGCCATCTCCCGGTAAGCCACCACGTCCTCCCAGTTTTTGATCTCCGACTGATATTTATCGATCATGGGATGCTCCGGGCTCACCACCATATAAGTGGCGCCGAAAAGGGTATCCGGCCTGGTGGTATAGATCCGCAGCTTATCCTCCTTGCCCGTGAGGACAAAATCCACCTCGGCTCCCTGGGACTTGCCGATCCAGTTCTTCTGGGATACCTTTACCCGCTCCACATAATCCACGGTATCCAGGTCACGGATGAGCTGATCCGCATATTCCGTGATCTTCAGCATCCACTGGCTCTTCACCTTCCGCACCACTTCGGAGCCGCAGCGCTCACAGACGCCGTTCACCACTTCCTCATTGGCCAGACCTACCTTACAGGAGGTACACCAGTTAATGGGCATCTCCGCCTTATAAGCCAGTCCAGCTTTAAACAGTTTTAAAAAGATCCACTGGGTCCATTTATAATAATTGGGATCCGTGGTATTGATCTCCCTGTCCCAGTCAAAGGAATAGCCCAGGGAATGCAGCTGATTCTTAAAGCGCTGTACATTGTTCTTCGTCACGATCCTGGGATGGATGTGATTCTTGATGGCGTAATTCTCGGTGGGAAGCCCGAAAGCGTCCCAGCCCATGGGATACAGCACGTTATAGCCCTGCATCCTCCGCTTTCTCGCAACGATATCCAAAGCGGTATAGGGCCTCGGATGCCCTACATGAAGCCCCTGCCCCGAAGGATAGGGAAACTCCACCAACGCATAATACTTGGGCTTGCTGTGATCCTCGGAAGTAGCGAAGGCCTTCTCCCGATCCCACACTGCCTGCCACTTCTGCTCCACTTCCTTGTGGTTATATGGTACTGCCATTTTCATTTCCTCCTTTTTCCAGACCGCAGACGATTTCTGAAATAACAAAATCCTTCCGCTGCAGAGACGAAAGGACCTGCTCTCATAAAAACTGATAATTATTTTATACACTTTCATGCGGTCTGTCAAGGGTATTTTAGCAGGGATTTGCCGCAGCAGCTGCAGGGATTTGCCGCAGGAATTTAGCGCTGAAATTTTGCAGAACATTGCCTCAGGAAAGTCGCTGCCTCCCTCCAAAAGCATCATTTTTTATAAAGTCCCTCGAAAAAGTTGTCAATTTGTGTCAAAACTCCCTTGAAAAAGTTATCAATACCTAATAAAACTCCATTAAAAAAGTTACAAATATATGAGAAAACTCCCTTGAAAAAGTTATTCAAATACTGTAAACTAAGGATAAGGAGGGCAAACCCATGTTAAAGCGGAAAATTGAGCAGGCATTCATTGACTGGAAAAAGGCGGAAAACCATAAACCCCTGATTGTGAAAGGCTGCCGGCAATGCGGAAAAACCTTTTCAGTCTTGGATTTTGCCAAGAAAAATTATAAAAACGTGGTATATCTTAATTTTTATGAGAATCCGGATTTTGCTGCTGCCTTTGCAGATTCTTTGGAAATTGACCATATTATCATGATGTTATCTGCATTGCTTGGCAGCGCGGCGGTATTCGAAGCCAATCAAACAATATTAGTTCTGGACGAGATCCAGGATTGCCCCGAGGCGAGGACAGCCCTTAAATTTTTTCATCTCGACGGACGCTTTGATGTGATTGGCACAGGTTCCTTATTGGGCGTAAAGGGCTACGGGAAGGAACCCAAATCTATTCCTGTAGGATCGGAAACTGTCATTGACATGTATCCGCTGGATTTTGAAGAGTTTTTATGGGCAAACGGCATCTCGGAACCTGTGATAGAATTATTAAAAAAATGTCTCAAGGAAGAGACTCCGGTGCCGGTAGCCCTGCATAATAGAATAAGGCAGCTATTGCTTCAATATATCGTTGTAGGGGGTATGCCCGACGTGGTACAGCATTTCATCGACAGCAGACAGATGGATGAGGTGCTGCGCCTGCAAAGGGATATTGTCCGTTCTTATGAGGACGATATGATAAAATATGCAGAAAAAAAGGATAAACCCAGGATAAAGGAATGCTTTCAGTCCATTCCCAGGCAACTGAGCAAAGAAAATAAAAAATTTCAATATACAGTCGTAAAAAAAGGAGCCACTGCTTCCAAATATACCGGCAGTCTCCAATGGATTGAAGACGCCGGTATCATTTCAAAATGCCATAACCTTTCTATTACAGAATTGCCTCTGGACGGAAATGCCGAAGAAGATGTTTTTAAAGTATATATGTGCGACTGCGGGCTATTTGTAAGCATGCTGGAGGATGGAACACAATTTGATATTTTACAGGGAAAGCTTTATGGATATAAGGGCGCAATCTTTGAAAACCTGATCGCCGATATCTTTACCAAAATGGGGCGAAAGCTGTATTATTTCCATAAGGATTCCGGCCTGGAAATAGACTTTGTGATCAGGTATCAGGGGGAATGCACCCTGATAGAGGTAAAGGCGTCTACCGGCAATACCAAAAGCACGAAAACCATATTAAATCATCCTGAAAAATACCATGTCAGCAAAGCCATTAAGCTTGGGGACTATAATGTAGGCAGATCCGAAAGGCTTCTCACCCTCCCGCTCTACATGGCGTTTCTGCTCCGGGAGAGATAATATGGACTGGCGAAGCCCTTTCTTCCGCCCCTTTCTCACATCCCTTCCCCCAGCAGAAGCTTCACCCGGTTCTGGATGATGTCCGTCACCTCATCCAGCCCTTTGGAACCGTCGAAATAGTCTTCGGCTTCCTCCTCCACAATATCCATTACCGCGTCCTCCTCTTCCCTCTTGGGGGTAAAGTCCAGGCTTTCTATGACCCGCAGCATATCTGTGATCTGTTCTTCTTCCAGGTAATAAAAGCTTTCCCCATTTATGCTGAACTTGGTCCGCATATCGTAAGTGCCGTCCGGCAGCTTGTATTTTTCGCCATTATACAGGCAATAGTCCGGGGTCGTAAAATACTCCACCTGTTCCCGGAAATTCGTTTTATTGGTCGGAAAGGAAACATAATTGGGAACCTCACCCTCTCTGCTGAGAAAATACTCTATGAAAGCCCATGCCCCTTCTTTATGGACGGATTTTAAAACCATTGAAAGGGCTCCCATGGGCACGGCTTCGTGCGCAGCCCTCCCCCCAACTGTGGGAAAACCGATCATCGTAAGCTCTTCCCCGGCTTTAGCCTCCATATTCAAAAGATCCAGAAAGGTTACACAGCTTTCACTGGTCAGGAGAGATTCCTGCCAACCTTCCCGGCTTACATGCAGGCTTAAAAGATCCGTTCCCTGTCTGTCGTCTTTTTCCCCGCATTCCTTAAGCCAGGTCAGCAGTTCCCTGAATTCTCCGTTATCAAAGCTGCAGGTTCTCCCCTCCCAGTCCACGAAACGTTCCAGACAATAAATCCCGCAGAGGGATGTAAGAAGACTGCCGGAACCTGTTCCGGCAGTCAGACAGGACTGCGGATAACGCTCCGTAAACTCCATACATTCCTCCATAGTCCAGCCCGGAGCGGTCCCAAGCTGTTCCTTCCTTCCGATAAAAGTGATAAAGTAAAAGCCTGTGGGGATGCTGACCAGTCTCCCATCTATAGTATAACCGCTGACCACATTATCCAGGAAATCTTCCTTGTGTACCCGGCCGCTCCTCTCCAGATAACCGGTAAGATCCTCCAAGGCTCCCTTTGTGGCATATTTGAAAATGCTCAGGTTCGTAAGGTCCAGGATATCCGGGGAATCCGGGCCCACCAGGCTTGCGTCCAGCCTTGCCAGTGCAGCGGGAAAATCCGAAAGCGCGCCGTAGTTCTCATATTTGACATGATAGCCTGGGCTCTCCCTGTTAAACTCCGCGATGGCTCTCTCAAGCTGCGGGTAGGTTGTCAGGGATACCAGCACGATGACCTCCTTCTCGGGCAGATCCTCCAGCGCGGTCTTTTTCAGGCGCCAAAAGGCTTCGCCGCCATCCTGATAGTTTAATGTCTCCGCTATAAGCTCCTCCTCGGATACCGGCACCACATCCCAGATATAGGCTTCGTATAGATTACTGTCCTGCCACCTTAACAACGGCTCCAGTCTGTCCCCCTCATATTCATAAAGGACACCCTCCTGTCTGTCGGAAAAGAGTATTCCCTTTAAGCCCGGATAAACGTTCCCTTTCCTTCCTGTAAAGGCTTCCTCCCGGAACAATACAAAGCTTCCTTTTTCCACCACCTCATATACCGCCAGATCCGTATAATTTGACGCCACATAATAGACGCTGCCATCCATGCTCCCCACCAGATATTGCACTTCGACAGGAGATCCTCCGGAAAAAAAAGCCTCTGTTTCCGCCGCCGTATCGACGGTTCCGGCAAAACGCCCCTCCCCGTCAATTAAGAGGATGTCGCTTTCTGCAAGCACCAGGAGGGTTCCGCTTTTATGGAGGGCAAGGCAGGTGTAATAAGTCTGAAACGCCACTCCCCAAAGCTGCCGCGTCAGATCCAGCTCGAAAAGGATCTCCCCTTGAGGGGATGTTTTATACAAAACCGTATGGGCGAGGGCGCGGACGGCCTCTATCTTCTCCGGATCCTCCGTAATGTCGGCTTCCACTCTTCCGGGAAACGTCGTCATGAGCCTCCCGTCAGAAAAGATCGTATAGGAAGCTTCCGGGGTCTTGACGGACATTCCTCCATCTTCCGTCAAACTATAATTACAGGACAGAAAATAATAATTCCCTTCTCCGTCCCCGATAAAAAGGTCTGCCGGATAAAAAGGAACCTCCGGTACTTCATCGTCAGGAACGCCATAAGCCTGAAGCGCTTCCCCGCTTATCTTTTCCGCCACATAAACATATCCGCCGATCCCCATGCTCCTGGTCTGGGCGGATTCTTCCCTGCCCGAAGCGCAGGCAGTGAAAATTATCATTAACAGCGCGGCGCCGCACACAACCAACGTCCTCACGGTTAAAATTGCAGATAATATCGCAGAAAAAAACGGATGCATCCATATCCCATATTTTTTCATCCTGCTGCTCCTCATCCCGACGCTCCTTTCCGGTATTCCTCCATTTCAGGTAATTGCGAAACTACTGTTGCCTGGGAAGGCGAAAGTCAATATATTGCCTTCCGCCTGTTTCAGGATGGTTGTTTCGCAATTACCTAAATTGCGATAGATTATTCAAGACAACTCGTCTTGTTTCATTATATATGGATACCTCATATCTGTCAATAAGAAATGCGAAATTTAAAAAGGCCATAGGGATCCGCTTCATATGTGCTTACAGCGATCCGGTTTCCGATAGCGACATCCCCGCATTTCGTGCAGCGCTCCGCCCCATAATGCTCTACCTTACAGCTTCCGTCAGGATTCCTGGTCTGCTTCATATACGCGCAGTTTTCAAATGTATGATCGCAGGCGCCATGACCGGACGCCGCACCGCCTGCGGCGCAAATATCACTTTCTTCATCAGGAATCTGTCCCTCATAGAATATCGCCTCCCCTTTCTGTGAGAGGGACGGGGAACTGATCCAAATATCGGGCTTTTTCAGGAACAGGCTGCTGGCCTCCTTCGCATCCGCTTCGCTCACCTCGCTGATCCGGTAGGTCTCCTTGTATGCAAATACTGTCAGGGAGCTGACAAACAAAGAGACGGCAAGAAGGATTCCGCTCACATACGCCTTAAACCTCCCGCTCCATGCCTTTTCTCCCATGATATATTCAATTCTTTCCTTTAATCGTTCCGCCTCCCCCGCAAGGGCAAACGTCCAGGGCATTTGAATTTTTCTCCCTGCAGACCCTGGTTTGCTTGACTCTTCCACCAGCATCATGGCATATGCCCTTCTCTCTTCCAGACCGTATCCGCTGACTGCCTCCCTGTCACAGTCCAGCTCGCTGATCCTTCTCCATTCCCTTCGCAGCAAATATACGGCAGGATTAAACCAATGGACCGCGGTTACAAGACCGGTCAGCATAAACAGCAGGACATCACAATTTTTGATATGCGCCAGCTCATGCCTCAGCACCATCTCCCCCTTCTTTTCCTCCAGTTCCTCCGGCAGAATGATGGCAGGACAAAATAGGCCCATGCTTACCGGCGACACATCCGGGCAGCGAAACAACCGCACCCTGCGGCGGATTCCCATTTCCCTGCACAGCCTGTCAAGCGCTTCCCTCCCGGTTCCGGTCTTTTCCTCCAGACAGCACGCCAACAGCCTGCGCCTTTTCAAAAAATATCTTCCGCTCCTATATAGCAACAGACCAAGGACCGCCGCCAGCCAGCCCAGCAGGAACAGACCGTTCAGCCGCAAGGCGGCGCTGGGATAAACCTCCCCTCCTGCCGTGGTCAGCTCTACATAGTCTCTATAGAAATCAAAATCATATTTCCCACTTTTGAAAATCTGCGCGCCCGTATTTCTCAGGCTGCCCAGATATCCGTCCTGCAGCCTCCTTAAGGGAATCAGGTAAAGCAGGGATACCACTAATATCCAGTATCTTCTCCATCTCCCCGCCCCCTTCTGCAGCCTGCCGCAGGCGAAGTAAAAAAGCAGCATACAACTCCCCGTAAGGGATAGCGTCCACAGTGTATTCACCCCTGACCATCCTTTCTTCCAATCCTTTTGACCAGATCCTTTAAGATAAGTGCATCCGCTTCGGGAATCTCCGTATTGCCGGTGAAGGCGGCGATAAACTGCTCCAACCTGCCGTCAAAGACCTCTTCCACGATTCTTCTGCTCTGCTGTTCCCGGTATTCCCCTTCTGACACGACGGCACGGACAAGGCGCCTCTTCCTTGCGATCATACCTTTTTCCTCCATGCGCGTCAGCATCTTGGTCAGGGTCTGCTGCTTCCAGTTTTTTCCCTTTTCGTTAAAGAAGGCCAGAAGCTCGCTTGGAACCGCCTCTCCTCCATCCTGCCATATCTTCCTCATGATCTCCATTTCCGTTTTTGACAAATCCTGTGCCATAATATGCTCCCTCCGTTTGGCCTTTTTAAAGACTTATTGTCTTTTTTATTATAACTCATTTCTCCATGGAATACAAGGATAAAAAAAGAACAGTCCGAAACCGTTTAAGATTCCGAACTGTTCCTTTTGGCTGCGCAGCCCGCCCCCGCAGGCTTACGCCTCGTAACCCCGCAGGACATACCGTCCTGACTCCAATACTACTTAAGATCCATTTCTTTCCCACACTGTTCCCCGGCCGACATATGCCGGATCCTCCGGGCGCCGTCTGGCAGTCTTAATCATCTGAGCCGCTCAGCTCGCCTGCCCTTGCAGCCACTTCCTTCTCCTGCACATCGCTGGGAGCCTGCTCGTAGCGCGCAAAAGTATAAGCATACTCGCCCCGGCCGCCGGTCATGGAACGAAGGTCCGTACAATAGCCGAACAAACCGCTCATAGGGATATCAGCCTCGATGATCTGCTTTCCGCCGGGAGCGGGATTCATGCCCAGCACTCTGCCGCGGCGCTTGTTCAGGTCGCCCATGACATCGCCGGTATAAGCATCCGGCACAGTTACCTTCAGGGAAGCGATAGGCTCCAACAGGATCGGACCAGCCTCCATGAAGCCCTTCTTGAAGGCCTGGGATGCAGCGGTCTTAAACGCCATTTCGGAGGAGTCCACAGGATGGTAGGAACCATCGTACAGAACCGCCTTCACACCCACCACGGGATATGCGGCAAGGGGACCCTTCACCACGGAATCCTGGATGCCCTTTTCCACTGCAGGGAAGTAGTTCTTGGGAACGGCGCCGCCTACCACCTCCTGGGCGAACTCATAAGGCTCCTCTAAGTTGCCGGAAGGTGAGAAGCGCATCTTGACATGCCCGTACTGACCATGCCCGCCGCTCTGCTTCTTATACTTATATTCCACGTCGGAGGTCTTCTTGATGGTCTCCTTGTAGGCGATCCTGGGAACGCCAAGCTCCACCTCAACCTTATATTCATTTAAAAGCCTGCTGACAATGATATCCAGATGCTGGTCTCCCATTCCATACAGCAGCATCTGTCCGTTTGCGGAATCGTTCACGGACTTCATGGTCAGATCCTCGTGGGAAATCTTCTGCAGGGCCTGGGAAATCTTGTCCACATCCCCCTTATTCTTCGGGGTATAACGCATATATGTATAAGGGGTGGAAACCTCAAATTTACCGAACTTAATGGTAGTCGCCTTGGTGGAAAGGCTGTCGCCGGTCCTTGCTGCAGTCAGCTTCGCCAGCGCGCCGATATCTCCCGCATGGAGCTCGGGAACCTCAATGGGCTTGTTGCCCTGGAGTACATAAAGCTTGCCGACCTTTTCCTCAATATCCTTGTCCACGTTGTAAAGCACGTCATCCGTCTTAAGCACACCGGAATTCACCTTGATCAGGGAATACTTGCCGATGAAGGGATCCACGATGGTCTTCCAGATATATGCGGACTTCGCCTTGGAGAAATCATAATCCGCGTGATAAACCTCGCTGGTCTTCATGTTGATGCCCGCCACCTCACGGTTCTCAGGGCTGGGTAAGTACTTAATGATATCATCCAACAGAGTGTACATGCCCTGGCAAAGGATGTTGGAACCCATGGTCATGGGAACGATGCTGCAGTCGCACACATTGGTGCGCAGCGCCGCACGGATCTCCGCCTCGGAGAAGGTCTCTCCGCCGAAATATCTCTCCATGAACTCTTCACTGGTCTCCGCCACTGCCTCTAACAGGGTATCCCGGCAAATCTCCAGATTAGCCTTGGAATAATCAGGCACCGGGCACTCCACCACTTCCTTGCCCTGCCACTTATGGGCGGTCTCGGTGATCACATTCACATAGCCCACAAACTTTTCATTCTCACGGATGGGCAGATGGAAGGGCGCCATCTTCTTGCCGTAAAGCTTGGTCATATCCTCCACGACCTGACGGTAGGAAGCGTTGTCCACGTCCATATTGGACACATAGACAATCCTGGGCAGCTTGTACTTCTCGCACAGCTCCCACGCCTTCTGCGCCCCTACTTCGATCCCGGACTTGCCGTTCACCACGATAATGGCGGCGCCCGCAGCGCTGACAGCCTCCTCCACTTCGCCTACAAAGTCAAAATAGCCGGGAGCGTCCAATACATTGATCTTATATCCTTCCCACTCAATGGGAACCACAGAAGTGCTGATGGAAAACTTCCTCTTCTGTTCTTCTTTGCTATAGTCACTTACGGTATTGCCATCGGGTACCTTTCCTAATCTTGATGTAATGCCGGAAAGATATGCGAAAGCCTCAACCAGACTGGTCTTACCTGCACCGCCGTGCCCCAGCAGCACCACATTACGAATCTTGTCAGTTGTGTAAACTTTCATGTATATTCCTCCAATTTAGATGTTTTTGGGTACTCTGCCAAACCTAGAATGGAATCCCAAAATCCCCATATTGGTATTTTACTAAATTTTCCGCCATTTTACAAGAACAATTTGTTTTTTTGCTTAATATTTTGCTAACAGTTCAGCCAGCCGCCTGATTTGATGGAAAATCGTGCTTGCACGAACTGTTGCATATTTTCTATTCTTCCCTGACTTGACCTTTCCCCTCTTCAGTGCTATAGTCTAGGGTGTTAATGTTGAAAATTTTCAGAAATAAAATAGAATCGGAAAGGCAAAGAACATGATCGTTGTAATGAAACCCGGCGCCGCCCAAAGCAGTATTGACGCGGTAGTGGCGTCCATAGAGGCAAAAGGGCTGTCCGTACATCTCTCCCAGGGCGAGGAGGTCACCATTATCGGCGTCATCGGGGATAAATCCCGGCTGTCCACGGAGAATCTCATCGTCTACAAGGACGTGGACCGGATCGTGCCCGTGACGGAGAGCTATAAGCTGTCCAATAAGAAATTCCACCCGGAGCCTTCTGTGGTGAAGGTGGGAAATACCCAGATCGGCCCAGGCAATCTCACTGTCATGGCAGGACCCTGCGCCGTGGAGACGGAGGAACAGCTGATGTGCATCGCCAGGGCGGTGAAGGCCTGCGGCGCCACCATCCTCCGGGGCGGCGCTTATAAGCCCCGCACTTCCCCCTACTCCTTCCAGGGCTTGGAGGAGGAAGGACTCCGCTATATGCAGACCGCCAGCAGGGAGACCGGACTTGCCACCATCTGCGAGGTGGTGAGCCTGGACGCCATAGAGGCAGCCGTGAAATACGTGGACATGATCCAGATCGGCGCCAGGAACATGCAGAACTTTATCCTGCTCAGGGAAGCGGGCCGTTCCGGAATGCCCGTCCTGTTAAAAAGAGGCCTCTGCGCCACCATCGACGAATGGCTGAACGCGGCGGAGTATATTATGTCCGAGGGCAATCCCAATGTGGTGCTCTGTGAGCGGGGCATCCGCACCTACGAGACCGCCACCCGCAACACCCTGGACTTAAGCGCCGTGGCGGTCATGCGGGAGAAGTCCCACCTTCCCATCATCGTGGATCCCTCCCACTCCACCGGCTCCTACAAGTATGTGCCTCCCATGGCAAAGGCGGCTGTGGCCTGCGGGGCGGACGGACTGATGATCGAGGTGCACAACGACCCGGCACATGCCCTGTCGGACGGTC
>CANPYG010000026.1 GCA_947588205.1 uncultured Acetatifactor sp.
TCTCTGCCCTGTCCAAACGCTTCTGCATATAACGCTGGTCACGGTAATACTCCTCCCTTGCCTGACACTGCAGACGGATCTGTTCGTCAGCACTCAGCACATAGGCGGTTTCCGCCGCCTGCATCAACGCCTCATTGTTTTCTGTTAACATCTTGATCTCCTCCCATGTGGTGGCTCTGAATAGTTTTGCCCAGTAGTGAATCTGATAGGAGATATCCTCATCAGTCGCCATTTCTATTTGCTTTAAGTCTAACACAGAAAGGCGTACTTTGTCAGTATAAATTTTATGATTTTTTATATTTAAGAACATATATGTAGCATAAAACTCCGGGCAGTCCGGGAAAAGGGTGAAATCTAAAATGCTGATCTGGATAACGGGACGGACCTCCGCATAATCCTCCCCCTTAGCAAGGTTGTCGAAGGAGCGGCAGAGGTATTCCAGGGAACGCTCCGGCCAGTTCCCCTTGTTAAGCACCTGCATTTCAATAAGGATTTCGGTATTGTTGTTTAAGGTGACGCGCACATCCAGGTAAAAGTCTTTATTATTGATGGACTGACCCAGCACGATGGGATTGGCTATGGCGGCGGAAGTTATGGATTCCGGGGTAAGGTGCAACAGCGCACCGAGAAGCCCCCTGAGCGCAGTGTTGGATTTTTGCAGTACTGCCCGGAACAGATAGTCATTGGTGAGGCGGTATGGCAGCTCTCCTGTGGCTTCCTGCAGGATAGAATTGGAACCGGGGGAAAGATTTGTGGGAGAGCTGGGACTTGCGGAAGGCGTAGGGGCTGTGGAAGATGCAGGGTCTGCGGAAGATGCAGAACATGTGGAAGATGCAGAACCTGCGGAAGATGCAGGCCTTGTGGAAGATGCAGGGTCTATGGAAGATGCAGGGCCTGCGGAAGAAATAGGTTGGGAGAGACAGTTGGTTTTTGTATAGCCATTTGAAAATTCAGACATGTAATTCCTCCTGAAACTTGATGATTTATTAATTGCCCCATGTTGGGAGAACATGGGAGATGCTGATAGGGAGATTAATAGGAATATTAATAGGAACATTAATAGGAACATTTTATTTGCCAATGAAATGAGTGTAATAAGCCGCTTCATTGACGTAAGCAACGACCTTCAGCAAAATTTGTGGATATGCCGCAGGATGATATCTTCCCAGAAGGCGGGCTGAAATCCAGAGATAGGAATCCAGGAAAGCTTTCAGGGAAGTACCCAGGAAAGATCGCGGTAAGGAATCCCCGTCGGGATTCAGATAAGCTTTTGAAATGTTTTCCGGAAAATATAATATATTCATAACACGGAAAATCGGTTTGCACAAGAATTTCTGAGAAAAATTTTCCCGTGTTTTTTCACAAAAATGCTCTGGCAGTCTGAGACGAAAATAAAGTTAAAAGCCACAAAAATACAAGATATCGTAAGGATTTGGCTTTAGGGAGCTGTTTTCCCACAATATCTTGTATTGTGCAATTTGATAAATGGGAAAAAATGAAAAAAGAATGCGCTCACACAAAACGGAAAAGGATAGGCTCAAATGTCTTGAAAAAGCAAGAAACAACAAAAAGATAACAATATAGGACATTAAAAATAAACATATGTAGCTTGCAGAAAGGGTTATGCGGGGGTATAATGTAAGCAGCAAAACAGATGATGCACGCAGTTATGTGCGATGAGTAAGCAGTCAGAAGAAGACGGCTGACAGAAAAGAGGAAGAATATGAATATTCGAGTGAGCAAGATTGACAAAGGGTATGTTACGGTTGCATGGGATGCGGCAGAAGGAGCAGAACGCTACGACGTGTACTGGTCTGATACCTGTACCCCGGATATGGTTTATAAGAACATGGGCAGTGTGGGAAACTGTGAATTCACACTGAAAAAGTCCACCCATATTCCTCATTATCTGTATGTGGAGGCTTATCGGGGAGAAAGGCTTCTGGAAAAGAGCGGGCTTTTCCGCACTCCGGTATTTTACAGGAAGGAGGAGCAGATGGAGAAGCTGAACCGCGGTCTGATCGCGGTCAGCGCCGGTGAAGGGATCTTCCTGGGGTGGAGAATGCTGCTTTCGGAAGTAAGCGGTTATAATAAGACCGGAATGACGGGTACAGATTATGTTGTGCTGCGCAACGGGAAGCGGATCGCCCTGGTGACGGACAGCACCAATTATTTGGACAAGGAAGGTACGGCCCAGGACAGCTATCAGGTGGCGGCATGTGAGATGCAGAAGCAAGGAGCTCATGAAAATGAAGCCGCCGTAGGAGGAGCGGCCGCTGCGGAAGTAGAAGTGAAAGGGGGCACTGTGGACCGCGTGGCAGCCATGCTGGACGCGGTTGTCCTGAAGGAAGAACCCTGCGCCCCTGTATCTGTATGGAAGAGCGGCTCCAATTTCCTGGAGATTCCGCTTCAGATTCCGGAAGGCGGCGTGACCCCTGCCGGACAGGAGTACACCTATTCCGCCAATGATATGAGCGTCGGAGATGTGGATGGGGATGGAGAGTACGAATACTTTGTGAAGTGGGATCCGTCCAATTCCCATGATGTGTCCCACAAGGGTTATACGGGCAACTGTTACATAGACTGCTATAAGCTGGACGGCAGGCTCCTGTGGCGTCTGGATATGGGTGTGAACATCCGTGCGGGCGCGCATTATACACAGTTCATGGTCTATGATTTCGACGGGGACGGCAAGGCTGAGATGTCCGTAAAGACCGCGCCCGGCACGAAGATGACAGTCTATGACGAGGCCGGCGGGGTGGTGAGCGAGAAGTATATCACCATGCCTGAGTCAGATCTCGCCGCGGGCTACAGCAATGAGGATAATTATGTGTGCAGCGCCCAGGATTATTATGAGTCGTTGGTTTCCCTGTTCAAGGGGTGGCAGGATCATCAGGAAGTGGCATCGGGCCGGTGGCCGTCAACGCTGGAGGAGTGCTTCGGCATAGAAAAGCAGTATTCCTATCCCTTGTCGGACGAGGATGCCCGCAAATTAGTGGATTATTTTATGGATGTCTATGCTCCGTCAAGGAGTCCCAAGAATGAGCTGCGTAATTTTGAGGGCTTTATCCTGAAAGGACCGGAGTACCTGACCATGTGGGCAGGCGACGGAAGGGAGCTGGAGACCATTCCGTTCCCCGTTCCCAGGGTGGATGACGGTCTGATGTGGGGAGATTATGAGTGGAACCGCATTGAGCCGGGCAACCGTGTGGACAGATTTTTATCGGGGGTGGCATACCTGGACGGCGAGAGACCGTATCTGATCATCTGCAGGGGCTATTATACCAGGGCGACGATCACGGCTTATGATTTCTTTACCGGAAAGCATAGAGAGTATTTTAAGATTGACAGCGGCTTTATTCCCATGGCGAATCCTTTTAACCAGGGTGCCGGACACAGGGTGAAGAGGGGAACTGATCCCGTTTATGGCTGTATTGTGGGCCAGGGCGATCACAGTCTGTCCGTCGCCGATGTGGACGGAGACGGATGCCAGGAGATCATTTACGGCGCCGCCACAATAGATCATGACGGAAGCGTGCTGTATTCCACCGCAGCCCCTATGCCGGACGGCCATATGGTGAGCCTGGGACATGGCGATTCCATGCATGTCGCCAGGATCGATCCGGATCGTCCGGGATTTGAGATTTTCAATGTGTTTGAGGAGGGAAAAAGTGTGCCCTATGGCTATGCGCTGCGTGACGGTGAGACCGGGGAGGTGATCTTCGGGGAGCCCGGTGACCGCGACCTGGGCAGGTGCATGATCGGCAAGGTGAATCCTGATGTGAGGGGTCTGCAGGTGTGGGTGCTGAAGATGCAGGACTGCAAGGGCAATGTGCTGCCGGATAAGATGTTAGGCACCAACGCCAGTATCCGCTGGGCCTCCGATCTGTCCACTCAGGTGACGGACGGCGTGGACTATGTCCACGGAAAGCATATCGGTCTGGTGGGGGACAACACCCATGGCATTATGCTGATACCGGAGGATACCTCCACGAACAACGGAACCAAGGGAAATCCCTGCCTGGTCGCTGATCTTTTCGGCGATTTCAGGGAGGAGCTTCTGCTGCGCACAAGCGACAGCAGGGCGATCCGCATCTATACCAATACGGACCTCACGGCGCATAAACTGTTCACGCTGATGCACGATACCATGTACCGCGTGGGCATTGCATGGCAGAATAACTGTTATAACCAGCCCTGCTATACCAGCTTCTATTATGCGAACGATATGGACTTTAAGGACGTGCTGCCGTATCTTGCGGAAGAATGATCAGCCCGAAAAGCAGGAACTTGTAGAAAATACACTTCCCCTTTTCAAAATAATGTGTTATACTGATGTCGTAAAATTGTAATGATTTTGTAATAAATGCGATGATAAGGTCCAAAAGTGATGCTGACCAGACTGTTTAGAGTAGAAGAAATCAATAGTCCGCAGGGCGAGAAAGCCCTTCGGGAAGCGGGAGAGTGCCTGCAGGCCGGAGGTCTTGTGGCTTTTCCCACGGAAACGGTGTATGGGCTGGGCGGCGACGCGATGAATCCGGCCTCTTCCAGAAAGATTTACGCGGCGAAGGGAAGACCCTCCGACAATCCCCTGATCGTGCATATTTACCGTTGGGAGGATATCTATCAGGTGGCGTCTTATGTTCCTGAAGAGGCGAAGGCGATCGCGGATGCTTTCTGGCCGGGACCGCTTACCATGATTCTTCCCAAGAAGGAAAATGTGCCTCCCGAGACAACGGGCGGCCTTGACACAGTGGCGGTCAGAATGCCATCCCATCCGGTAGCTGCCAGGTTGATCGAATATGCCGGCGGCTTTGTGGCGGCGCCCAGCGCCAATGCTTCCGGCAGGCCCAGCCCTACCAGGGCGCAGTATGTCAGGGAGGATATGGACGGAAGGATCGATATCATCATCGACGGCGGCGAGGTAGGGATCGGACTGGCTTCGTCACACAGGATATGTTGTCGGAGGTTTTGGGCAGGGTGGAAGAGGACGTCACAATCCTGCGTTCCGACAGCGGTCAGGCCCCGAAGGCTCCGGGCATGAAGTACCGGCATTATGCGCCGAAGGGAGAGCTGACCATTGTGGCCGGCCCGATGCGGCAGGTGGTGGAATATATCAATGCCCGGATCGACGCCCATAAGGCGGCCGGGAAAAGGACCGGCGTGATCGGCACGCAGGAGACGCTTGCAGAATACCGCGCGGATGTTGTGAAGAGTGTGGGAAGCAGACAGGATGAGGTAAGCATTGGGAGAAGTCTGTATACGATCCTGCGGGAATTTGATGATGAGGGTGTGGAATGTATCTATTCGGAAGCTTTTGATACAGACGGTTATGGACAAGCCATCATGAACCGCCTGTTAAAAGCGGCGGGGCATCATGTCGTATCCCTTGGGGAAAATGAGACGTTGTGAGTAAAAAGGGATCTATGAGAGAAAAAGGATCTATGAGAGAAAAAAGGATCTATGAGAGAAAAAGTGCTTATAAAAGAAAAGGCAAATCCGCAGAAAGGATCGGAATATGATAGCGATAGGAAGCGACCATGGCGGTTATGATTTGAAACAGAAGATTATCGCGCATCTGCAGCAGGCGGGAATCGCTTATGAGGATATGGGATGCGACAGTAAGGCGTCCTGCGATTATCCCGTATTTGGGCATAAGGTTGCCCATGCTGTGGCGGATGGCAAGTGTGAGAAAGGGATAGTGATCTGTACTACGGGGATCGGGATCAGCATAGCAGCCAATAAGGTTCCCGGCATCCGGTGCGCGCTTTGCAGCGATACCTTTTCGGCCAAAATGACCAGGCTGCATAACGACGCGAATGTGCTGGCGTTGGGCGGCGGCATGATTGGGGAGAACCTTGCGATGGATATTGTGGATACTTTCCTGGGAACCCCTTTTTCCGCAGAGGAAAAGCACAGCCGCCGGATCGGTCTGTTGGAATAGATTTTGTGAAAGCGGTTGAACGGATATAAGACAACAAGAGTGGCATAGGACAACAAGAACGGTTTAGGACAACAAAGGAGGAGCTCGAAATGGCAAAGGTATTTATCATGGATCATCCCCTGATCCGGCATAAGATCGGTCTGATCAGGAGAAAGGAAACGGGAACCAAGGACTTCAGGGATACGATCAGTGAGATCGCCATGCTGATCTGTTATGAAGCGACGCGGGATTTAAAGCTCACCGACGTGGAGATTGAGACGCCCATCTGTAAGACCACCGCGCAGGAGCTCAGTGGGAAAAAGATGGCGATCGTACCCATTCTGAGAGCCGGACTCGGTATGGTGGATGGGATCCTTACGCTGATTCCGGCGGCAAAGGTGGGGCATATCGGTTTATACCGTGATCCCGAGACGCTGAATCCCGTGGAGTATTACTGCAAGCTCCCGGCCGACTGCGCGGAGCGCGAGGTATTTGTGGTAGATCCCATGCTCGCAACGGGCGGTTCTTCTGTAGCTGCCATCCAGATGTTAAAGGACAAGGGATGTAAAAATATTCATTTTATGTGCATTATCGCCGCGCCGGAAGGAATCAAACGTATGCAGGAGATCCATCCTGATGTGGATCTCTATGTGGGGGCGTTGGATGAAAGGCTTAATGACCACGGTTATATCGTACCCGGTCTGGGCGATGCGGGAGACCGTATCTTTGGGACAAAATAGGCGGATCGGGCTATGGACCGCAAGCCCTTATAAAGGGCGGCGCAGGGAGGTATTATGAGGAAAAGGGCATTTTTTGTCATAAAGAATGTGCTGGCAATTCTGCTGATCGCAGCGATTGCCGGCGACGCAATGCCCAAATTTGTCCTTGCGACCTCCAAGACACAGCAGGAAATCGATGCCGCAGAGGAACAGAAGGATAATCTGGAGGATAAGCTGGACGATAAGAACAAGGAGATCGACCGGCTCGAAGGAAAGCATAAGTCGCTTCAGGAGGAGCTTGCCAGCCTGAACCAGCAGCTTACGGAAGTCAGCGAACGTCTTGCGGACCTGGAGGTTCAGATTGCCAACAAGGAGGAGGAAATCTCCGAGACGCAGGCAGCCCTGGATTTTGCCAGGAAAAAAGAGGAGGCTCAATATGAAGGCATGATTAAATGCATACGCTTTATGTATGAATATAATGATGTGACTTCACTGGGCACCCTGCTCGCAGTAGAAAATTTCTCCGATTTCCTGAATCTTGCGGATTATATGGAGAGAATCAACGACTACAACCAGAATCTCCTGGATGAATACGAGGCGAACCGTATCTACATTGAATCGGAGGAAGCGCGTCTTGAGAATGAGAGGATAGAGCTGGAGGATCTCAAGACTGCGGCCCAGGAGGAACAGAATAAGGTATCGTTGCTGATCGAACAGACCTCCAAGCAGATGCAGCAGTATAAGGATCAGATTTCCGAAGCGGAGAAGCAGGCGCTCGCCTATGAGGAAGAGCTGAAGGCGGTTGAGAAGAACCTGGAATATCTGAAGAAGAAGCTGGCGGAAGAGCTGGCGCGCTCCAGGGCTGCTGCCCAGGCCAAGTGGAGGGATATCTCTGAGATCAGCTTTGCGGAAGGGGACAGGAAGCTTCTGGCAAGTATCATTTACTGTGAAGCGGGCAACCAGCCCTACGAAGGCCAGCTCGCGGTGGGCGCGGTGGTTATTAACCGTGTAAGAAGCTCTGTATTTCCGAATTCCGTGGTCGGGGTGATTTATCAGAAAAATCAGTTTTCCCCGGTAGCCAGCGGACGGCTTGAGCTCGCCCTAGCGAATGACAGGGCGACGGCGAACTGCTACCGCGCGGCCGACGAGGCCATGGCAGGGATGACGAATGTCGGGAACTGTGTATTTTTCAGGACACCGATCGAAGGACTTACCGGTATCGTGATCGGAGGACATGTATTCTATTGACAGAAAGGCGGTTATAGTCCCAGGCTGTTGAGCTGCGCCTGTAGCTGGTCGAATTTATCCCGGTAGATCCGGGTGAGAAAGGTATGCAGCTGCCGCAGGGACCGGGTGAGCTGCTCCTGGGAGATCAATCCTCTGTCCAGGGCGTCCGCGAGCTCGTCCAGATCCACAACCTTAAAATATCCGTCCGGGTATATGATCACATCCGCCAGAAGATCCGTGGTTGTCAGCGTGTTCTCTGCTTCGTCGTAGGCATAGTCCACGATATCGCAGTACCAGTAGAGCAGGCTATTGTCCGATCGGTAGAACTTGCTGAGCTTATAGCCCTCCTTCAGGAAGTAGCAGGAGCACCCATGATCAAAGGTGGTTTTGGGGTTCAGGGTCCTCCAGGTGGTGACGATCACGTTGTCTGTCTGCTTTACGATCACGTCATCCTTCAACAGAATGCATTCTGCGGGGATCAGGCGTTTACGGTAAATCTTCAGTTCTTTTGCAGGTGACATGGCTGCTCCTTTTCTTTTGTGGCTTTTTTCTCATACTACTCTTTTCCATATCCTTCGTCAATGGAATTTCAGTTTTTCCTAACAAATTTTTTATAAAGAAACAGTTGCAACATTGGTTAATTGTTGGTAAAATGTAACTGTTCGGAGTGCAGGACCGGGAATATTCAGGAAAGAAGCTACCGGCCCCGGAGCCTGGGTGGGTGTTCGGAAAGGGGAAGAAGATTGAGAAAAAAGCGGCCCTATGATAAAAGCGTATATCAGTCCCTTGCGTTGATTACCCAGTTTGGTCTCAATATGCTTGTTCCCATCGGCCTTATGTGCGCCCTTGGAATTTATCTGGACAGAAAACAGGAGACTTCCTTCTGGACGATCCTTTTATTTTTTATCGGGGCGGTGGCCGGCGCCCAGAACGTGTACCGCATGGCGAAACGGATTTATTCGGATGGGGGAAGCGCGGCGGGGAAGGATAGTTCCCATGATATTTCTGGAGAAGCTGAAAAAAAGGAACAGGACGCTCCTTGAGATGCATATCGGCATGGCTGCCTTTGGCCTGCTTTGCCAGGCTGTCGGTATATGGTTCGTCGGCAATAAGGTGATCTATTCCTTAAGCCTATGGCTGGGGATCCTTTTGGCGGGGCTGGCGGCAGTACACATGTACCGTTCCCTGGACCGTTCGCTGGATCAGGGGGACCGGGCGGTGAAGCTCATTTTCAGGGATTATCTGATCCGCTATGTATTGTTTGCCGCAATTTTGTTTATGATCATTGTGACGGGGAAACTGAATCCTCTGGCAGTATTTCTGGGATATATGGGGCTGAAGGTTTCGGCGCTCATACAGCCCTTTACCCATAGGCTGTGCAACCGCATTTTTCATGAAACGGATCCGGTTCCGGAGCCGATCCCGGAGGATGGGCCGGAGGAGAGGACAGTTCTGTCAGGGGAGACAGAGGATCTGCCAGCAGGGAGAACAGATCAGTCAGGGGGAACAGAGGATTTGTTTGAAGAGAAAATAGATTTGTCTGAAGAGAAAAAGAAATTGTCTGAAGAAACAGGGAAGGAGGTGTGATCATGGGATCTTTGGTCTGGTTGTCTTCTTCATCGGATGTGGACGTGATGGCCCACGGCTTGTTAAAATATCATTTCTTTGGCCATGAAGTGTGGATCACAACCACACATGTCAGCCTGCTTTTGGTGATGATGATACTGATCGGATTCTCCATTGCCGCTGGTATGGCCATGCGGAAAGGAACCTTGGTTCCCGGCGGTTTTCAGAATGTGGTGGAACTGATCGTGGAAAAGCTGGACAATATGGTTGACGGCACCATGGGGCGGAATGCGAAGAAGTACTATAATTATATCGGTACGGTTTTCATTTTTATTCTGATCAGCAATATATCCGGTTTGATGGGTTTGCGGCCTCCGACTGCGGACTACGGCGTGACCCTGCCTCTGGGCATCCTTACCTTTCTTCTGATTCATTACAATGAATTCCGCTATCAGAAGCTTAAGGATATCTGGAAGGATAAGTGCTCCCCGCTGCCGCCCTGGCTGCCGATCTGGCTGCCCATTAACATTGTCAGCGATGTGGCCGTTCCGATTTCCTTGTCTCTTCGTTTGTTTGCCAATATTTTATCCGGCACCATCATGATGGCCCTGGTATATGGCCTGTTGGGATGGTTCGCAACGATCTGGCCGGCAGCCCTGCATGTGTATTTCGACCTGTTTTCAGGGGCGATCCAAACCTATGTATTCTGTATGCTGACCATGACCTATGTGACGAACGCCATCGGGGATGGGGCAGAGGCGAAATAAAGACAGGTTACCGAATCATAACTTCATTAATCATATATATAGGAGGAAAACAAAATGGAATTCAATGAAAGCTTTATTTTAGGATGTTCAGCAATTGGCGCAGGTCTGGCGGTCATCGCCGGTATCGGGCCTGGTGTTGGCCAGGGAATTGCTGCAGGTCATGCGGCCGCAGCAGTAGGAAGGAATCCCGGGGCAAAATCTGAGATTACTTCTACTATGCTTTTAGGCCAGGCTGTTGCAGAGACCACAGGTCTGTATGGTCTGTTAATCGCTTTCCTGCTGCTGTTCTTAAAGCCTTTGCTCTGGTAACAGGATGACGCCCTCTGGCGAGGGCGTCATCCGGAAAAACCTTCGGTTTTTCTGGGAATATTCGAGTTAGGGCGCTTTAGAAAAACCTTCGGTTTTTCAGGGAATTTCTGAAGCGAGGGCTCATCCGGAGAAACCTTGGGTTTTTCTGGGATTATTCGGGTTAAGGCGCTTTGGAAAGACCTTGGATTTTGGTCAGGTTTTATTTATATGTAAGAGATGACAGGTATGGGAAAGGAAACAGGAAATGGTACGGGAAATGATACTTTTGACTGCAGGTGAGACCTATGAGAGAATGTTCGGTCTGGACTGGCAGCTGTTGGCGGATGCGTCTTTGACGCTCATCGCTGTGTTTGTCCTGTTTTTTGTCATGAGCTACTTCCTGTTCAATCCTGCCCGTAAGATGCTTAGGAACCGTAAGCTTAAGATTCAAAACGAGCTTATGGAGGCGGCCTCCAATCTGGAGGAAGCAAAGAGCATGAAGGCGGACTATGAAGGCAGGATCAAAAACATTGAAAAGGAAGCGGAAGAGATTTTGAGCGAAGCCCGTAAGAAGGCGCTGGCAAATGAGGCCCAGATCATTGCCGAGGCACATACGGAGGCAGGCAGGATTCTGGAGAGGGCGCGCATGGAGGCGGCCCTGGAGAAGCAGAAGATGGCTGACGATGTGAAGAAGGAAATGATTGAGATTGCGTCCCTGATGGCGGGCAAGGTGGTGTCCGCGTCCATTGATACCACGCTGCAGGATCAGTTGTTTGAAGAAACGCTTAAGGAGATGGGTGAGAATACATGGCTAAGTTAGTGTCTAAGACATATGGGGAAGCCCTGTTCGAGATTGCCATGGAAGAGGACAGGGGCGCCCGGTTCCTTGAGGAAGTGGAGGAGATTCGCAGGATTCTGGCTGACAATCCTGATTTTGACCGTCTGATGCTCCATCCGGGCGTTGCGAAGCCGGAAAAGATGGAAGTGATAAAGACGGTCTTCCAGGGAAGGGTCAGCGACGAAATGGCCGGTTTCCTGGAGCTGGTGGTCCAAAAGGAGAGATACGGGGATCTGCAGGCTATTTTCCAATACTTTATCGATAAGATGAAGGAAGAGAAGAGGATTGGCATCGCCTATGTGACCTCTGCCGTGGAGCTGAGCGATGGACAGAAGGAGCAGGTGTGCGCGAAGCTTCTGGCAACCACGTCCTACCTGACCATGGAGATGCATTATGCGGTGGATCCCGGACTCATTGGGGGAATGGTGATCCGCGTGAAGGACAGGGTTGTGGACAGCAGTATCCGCACCAGATTGAATGATCTGACAAAACAGTTGTTGCAAATACAAATACAAGCATAAAGAAAGGTGCTGCAGAATCATGAATTTAAGACCGGAAGAAATAAGTTCAGTGATCAAGGACCAGATTAAAAGATATGCGTCGCAGCTGGATGTGTCCGATGTGGGGACCGTGATCCAGGTGGCGGACGGCATTGCCCGCGTGCATGGGCTGGAGAACGCCATGCAGGGCGAGCTGCTGGAGTTCCCCGGTGATGTATATGGCATGGTGCTGAACCTGGAAGAGGATAATGTGGGTGCCGTTCTGTTGGGAAGCCATAAGAATATCAATGAAGGGGATCTCGTAAAGACTACCGGAAGGGTGGTGGAGGTACCCGTAGGCGATGCGCTCTTAGGCAGGGTCGTAAACTCCCTGGGGCAGCCGATTGACGGAAAGGGACCGGTACAGACAACAAAGTATCGTAAAATAGAACGCGTTGCCAGCGGCGTCATCACCAGAAAGAGCGTGGATACCCCGCTTCAGACCGGTATCAAGGCCATCGACTCCATGGTTCCCATCGGAAGAGGGCAGAGAGAGCTGATCATTGGCGACCGCCAGACCGGTAAGACAGCCATTGCCATCGACACCATCATCAACCAGAAGGGTCAGAATGTAAAATGTATCTATGTGGCGATCGGCCAGAAAGCGTCTACCGTCGCCAATATTGTAAAGACTTTGGAAGAATACGGGGCTATGAATTACACTACCGTAGTGGTATCCACGGCAAGCGATCTCGCGCCCCTGCAATACATCGCGCCTTACAGCGGCTGCGCCATCGGCGAGGAATGGATGGAAAACGGAGAGGATGTGCTGGTAGTCTATGACGATTTAAGCAAGCACGCCACCGCATACCGTACCCTCTCCTTGCTGCTTCGCCGTCCGCCCGGCCGTGAAGCCTATCCCGGCGATGTGTTCTATCTGCATTCCAGGCTGCTGGAACGCGCCGCCAGGATGAGCGAGGAATACGGGGGCGGTTCCCTGACTGCCCTTCCTATCATTGAGACCCAGGCGGGGGATGTGTCCGCATACATCCCTACCAATGTCATTTCCATCACGGACGGACAGATCTATTTGGAAACGGAGATGTTCAACGCCGGTTTCCGTCCCGCTGTAAATGCTGGTCTTTCCGTATCCCGTGTGGGAGGCGCCGCCCAAATCAAGGCTATGAAGAAGATCGCCGCGCCGATCCGTGTGGAGCTGGCACAGTACCGTGAGCTGGCTGCTTTCTCTCAGTTCGGTTCGGAACTGGACGCTGATACCAAGGAGAAGCTTGCCCAGGGTGAGAGGATCAAGGAGGTGCTCAAGCAGCCTCAGTACAAGCCTATGCCTGTCCAGTACCAGGTCATCATCATTTATGCCGTGACAAACCGTTACCTGCTGGATGTGGATGTGGCTCTGATCCAGGATTTTGAGACCCAGTTTTTTGAATTTCTGGATACCCGTTATCCGGAGGTTCCGAACAATATCGCTTCTGAAAAGGTGATTTCCGATGAGACGGAGGCTGTTTTGAAGAAAGCCCTGACGGAGTTTAAGGAGCGCTGGAATCAGTTTAAGCAGTAAGGAGAGAATGCTATGGCATCAATGCGTGACATCAAGCGCCGCCGCGGAAGCATACAGAGCACCCAGCAGATCACTAAGGCCATGAAGCTGGTATCCACTGTGAAGCTTCAGCGCGCCAGGTCCAATGCCGAGAAGACCAAGAGCTATTTTGACTGTATGTATGAAACGGTGGGCAGCATCCTCGCCAGGGTAGGGCATATTGAGAATCCCTACCTGACGGCGCGCACCAGTAAGCAGAAGGCCGTTGTGGTGATCACCTCCAACAGGGGGCTGGCAGGCGGTTATAATTCCAATATAATCAAGTTGATTACCAGGCATGAGTCCTGGGAAAAGGAAGAGGTGTCCGTTTATGCGATTGGAGGCAAGGGACGCGATGCGCTGGCAAGGAATGGCTATACGATCGCCGAGGATCTTTCGGATATTGTGGAGGAGCCTGTTTATGCGGATGCAATGCACCTGAGCGCAAGGCTCCTGGAGGAATACCGCAGGGGTAAGCTGGGTGAGATTTATCTGGCATATACCTTTTTCCGCAACACCGTGACACAGGAGCCGAGGCTGGTCAGGCTTCTTCCGGTAGAGCCTGCGGCGGAAAGCCCGGATCGGGGCATGGCTCCCATGAATTTTGAGATGAGCGATGAAGATGCCCTGGAGCTGATCATACCCAAGTATGTCGCCAGTATGATCTATGGTGCCCTGATGGAGTCCGTTGCCAGTGAGAACGGAGCGCGGATGCAGGCGATGGATAATGCTACCAGCAACGCTGAGGAAATGATCGGCGATCTGACCCTGATGTATAACAGGGCAAGACAGAGCTCCATTACGCAGGAGCTGACGGAGATCATTGCCGGAGCGGAGGCTATCAGTTAAGCGGGATCGCTTTTGACCCGCTTGCAGCGTTCCTTGGGGAGCTGCCGGCAGGAGCCCGGAAGGGATCAGAGACATAAAGGAACGGCAAGTGAGAACAGAGAAAGGATAACGAGAAATGGCAGAGAATAATAAGGGAAAGATTACCCAGATCATCGGAGCCGTGCTGGATATCCGGTTTGATCAGGGAAAGCTGCCGCAGATCAATGAGGCGATTCAGATTCCGCTTTCCGGCGGAGGGAAGCTTGTTGTGGAGGTTTCCCAGCATCTGGGCGACGATACGGTAAGATGTATCGCCATGGGAACAACAGACGGGCTGATCCGCGGAATGGAGGCGGTCGCGACAGGGGCGCCGATTTCCGTTCCCGTGGGGGAGAACACCCTGGGGCGTATTTTCAACGTCTTAGGAGAGCCGATAGACAATCTGCCGGCGCCGGAAGGAGTGACCTATGAGCCGATCCATAGACCGGCGCCCGCGTTTGAGGAACAGTCCACGGAGACAGAGCTTCTGGAGACCGGCATCAAGGTAGTGGATCTGCTTTGCCCGTATCAGAAGGGCGGTAAGATCGGTCTGTTCGGGGGAGCAGGCGTGGGCAAGACCGTGCTGATCCAGGAGCTGATCCGAAATATCGCCACCGAGCATGGCGGATATTCTGTGTTCACGGGCGTCGGAGAAAGGACCCGTGAAGGGAATGACCTGTATCATGAGATGAAGGAGTCGGGCGTTATCGATAAGACCACCATGGTCTTCGGACAGATGAACGAGCCGCCCGGAGCCAGGATGCGGGTGGGCCTGACCGGACTCACCATGGCGGAATACTTCCGTGATAAGGGCGGAAAGGACGTATTGCTTTTCATTGATAATATTTTCCGTTTTACCCAGGCGGGAAGCGAAGTGTCCGCCCTGCTGGGGCGTATGCCCTCCGCGGTAGGCTACCAGCCCACCCTGCAGACGGAGATGGGCGCCCTTCAGGAGCGTATTACTTCTACCAGAAACGGTTCCATCACCTCCGTTCAGGCTGTTTATGTGCCTGCGGACGACCTGACGGACCCTGCCCCGGCAACCACCTTCGCCCATCTGGATGCGACCACCGTGTTGTCCCGTTCTATTGTGGAGCTGGGCATCTATCCTGCGGTGGATCCTCTGGAATCCACCTCCCGTATTCTGGATCCCAGAATCGTGGGGGAGGAGCATTACCGCGTGGCCCGGGGCGTGCAGGAGATCCTTCAGCGTTATAAGGAGCTGCAGGACATCATCGCAATTCTTGGCATGGATGAGCTTTCCGAGGAGGATAAGCTGGTGGTTTCCCGCGCCCGTAAGGTGCAGAGATATCTTTCCCAGCCTTTCTTCGTTGCGGGACAATTTACCGGCCTGGAAGGAAAATATGTGCCCATTGCCGAGACCATCAGGGGCTTTTCGGAGATCCTGGCGGGCAAGCACGATGACATTCCGGAGAGCTACTTCCTGAACGTGGGAAGCATCGACGATGTAGTGGCAAAGACGAAAAAGTAAGTCGGTAGGGAGCAGAGAAGTAAGCTGAGGATACAGAGACAGGGTCCTGAATTGAATGTGCGCCGTTGGCACACGGATATGGTACAATTGGACGTAACACAGAAAGGCACAGGCGGCTATGGCAAAAGGGAAGGATTTTACGTTGCGCATCATCACACCGGAGAGGGTGTTTTATGAAGGCACAGTGGATATGGTGGAATTCAATACCACGGAAGGGGAGATCGGCGTGCTTCCCGGCCATATACCCATGACGGTTATCATTATGCCCGGGGTTCTTACGATACATGAGCCGGAGGGAGAAAAATGGGCGGCGCTGCATTCCGGCTTTGCGGAGATTCTTCCGGAGGGCGTGACTGTGTTGGCGGAAGTGGTGGAATGGCCCAATGAGATTAACCGGACGCGTGCGGAAGCTGCCATGCAGCGCGCAAGGGAACGGCTTGACAAAAAAGAAAGCGGTACTGATATCGCGCGTGCGGAGACTGCCCTGCGCCGGGCGATGGCGAGGATTGAAGCTCTGAAATAAACTGAATGGATGCCCCGGGGCGTACAGAGTGCTTATGACGGCCGGATAAAATTTCGTATCATTGGAAACAATCTCATTGCACCCGCATATCCTAAGAAAAAAGGGTATCAACGAAATGGAACTGAATCGTCGAATTTTGCCCTATTATATGACATATCCGGGCGCTTACAGACCGAAGAATGAGGAGACTGTCATCCGGGATATGGAGTATCTGCAGCAGATGTATCCCGGGGAGGTCAGAAGGTATCAGCAGCGGATCGCGCAGCTTTTAGACAAGGTGGACTATGAAGGCAGCATGATCTATGATGAATATCCGGACCGCTTTACGCTGGAGCGCCTGGCAGAAAGCGCGCTTCAGGTTTTGAGAAGAGAAGAAGAGGAAAGCGGTACCGACAATCCGACGCCGCCGGAGAAATGGATGTGGCTTAAGGATCTGATCCAGGTGTTGATCTGTAATGAGGTATATAAGCGCCGCCATGGCGGAAGACGGGGAATCATTTATTTCTGATGCTTCCCGGAAAGCGCGGAACAGGAAACGGTCATCAAAAGAATGAAAGTTATTACAATAAAGTTGGACGGCAGTCAAACTTGCGTAATAACTTTTTTTGTATTATACTTTTGTTTGGGGAAGGATAAATTAAACGGATGTAAAATATCCTGTATGGAAAACAGTTTGGAAAGGATTTAGGCAGATGAAAAAAACTGTGATAAAGCTATCCGTTTTTGTGATGGTCTTTTTGGTTTCCCTGGTGGTAATCAGCAGAGTGATGAACCGGGGCAATTTCAATATGACAACGGTGATGTCTCCTGCTTCTCTTCCCGTGGTTACGATGGAGAAGGACGGGATTTTATATAATGAACTCCATGGCTATACCAGGGCGATGGATGTGGCATATCAGAGGGATACCATCACGGAGCTTGGAGAGGACAGGGGGCTTTCCTTTGTGATAGACGCCTATGGGATACCGGTTCTGTCGATCCACATGGAGGTGCGCAGTGTGGACGGCGGCCGTCTGATCGAAGAAGGGGCTGTGGACGATATTGCCGTATCCGGTCAGCAGATTTATGGGAGCGTCGTTCTTAAGGATCTATTGCAAAAGGATACGGAGTACTCCCTGACGCTGATCCTTGAGACCGATGGAAGAGAGCAGGTTTTTTATTATACAAGGATCATTTGGAGCGAGAATACCTACGCCACGGAGAAGCTCGCCTTCGCTTCTGAGTTCCATGAGCTGCTGTATTCGCGGGAGAAGGCCCTGGAGCAGGGGATCACAAAATATCTGGAACCGGATGAGACAGGAGATAACACAACCTTTCATAAGGTGAATATCCACAGCAGCTTCCAGCAGATTACCTGGGGGGATTTGGAGGTTAGGGAGGTGCTGGCGCCTTCCATGCGCATTACGGAGCTTGCCAGCCAGACCGGCTCCATATGGCTGGATTACATGGTTTCTACCGGGCAGGGGGAAGGAACCACGTATTACATGGTGAAGGAATTTTACAGGGTGCGCCGGGTCCAGGGGGCGTCCCGCATGTATTTGCTTGATTATGAACGCACCATGACGCAGATTCCCGATGTGTATGGTGAAATCTGCGCAAACGACAAGATCCTTCTCGGGATCGTGGATGAGGACCTGCCCTTCGTGGAAAGCAAGGATGGAAATCACATTGTTTTCGAGGTGGCGGACAGACTGTACGCATACCATGTGGCGACCAATAAAATGGCGGTCCTGTTCGGCTTTTATGATAAGGAAAACATAGATACCAGGGATCTGTATTCCAGACATCATATCAAGGTCTGGGATGTGGATGAGAGCGGAAATGTGAGGTTCGCTGTATATGGTTATATGAACAGGGGCAGGCATGAAGGGGATGTGGGGATTCAGATTTATTATTATGACAGCACCCTGAACATGGTGGAGGAGGTGCTTTTCATCCCTTATGAGAAGGGGGAAAGCGTGCTGGCGAGCGAGATGGAGCAGCTGCTCTATTTGAGCCGGGATAATCTGCTATACCTGTATCTGGGAAATGCGGTGTATTGCGTGGACATCACGCAAGGACGGTCAGAGCGGCTGACCCTTCTGGCCCAGGATGGCTGCCTGCAGGTATCCGAAGACCATCAGATCACGGTCTGGCAGGAGGGTGGGGATATTTATCACAGCGGGCAGCTTTTGATCAGAAACCTAAACAGTGGGACACAGGCAAAAATCTCCGCTCCCGGGGATTCCTATATCATGCCCCTGGGCTTCATGGGGGAGGATGTGGTTTACGGACTTGCCCGGAAGGAGGATGTGGAATTAGACGCCGTGGGTAGGATTTTCTACCCCATGTACCGGATAGGGATCAGCGATTCGGCCGGAAAAACCCTGAAGGAATTTGAACATGACCAGATTTATACTGTCGGGTGTTCGATGGAAGGGAATCAGATGATCCTGGAACGGGTACGGAAGGAGGAGGATGGAAGCTACCGGGAAACGGATCCGGAATATATCATGTCCAACGAGGTTCCTTCTGCCTCTAAAAATACTGTTGTAACGGCGGTAATCGATATTTATGAAAAATATGTGCAGATTCAGGTAAAGAATGAGATCGACGTGAAGGGGATCCAGATTCAGACGCCCAGGGAGGTCGTGTTTGAGGGGAGCCGTAACCTGGAGACAGCGGAGGAAGACGGGATTCCAAGCTATTATGTATATGGAAAGGATGGAATTGACGGAATCTTTGTGGATCCTGCGAAAGCTGTGGCCTGTGCCTATGAAGAAAGCGGAAGTGTGGTGGATGACAGCGGAAGATGTATCTGGATAAAAAGCAATCGCGCCACCCGCAACCAGATAATGGCGATTGGCGCGAAAAGCGCCGGAGAGGGGCAGGGCAGCCTGGCAGTATGTTTGGACACGGTGTTACAGCTGGAGGGTGTTTACCGGAATTCCCAGTCCCTGCTGGACGAAGGGATGGATGTGATGGAGATTCTGGAAAGCGGACTGGAGGATGCGAAGGTCCTGGATCTGACTGGCTGCAGTCTTGACGCGGTGCTGTATTTTGTAAATCGGGATATCCCAGTCCTCGCAATCCTGGAAAATGGGGAAGCGGTTCTGGTGACGGGCTTTAATGAACTGAATGTTGTGGTGATGGAGCCTTCCACGGGCAGGCTGTACCGAAAGGGTATGAAGGATTCGGCGGGCTGGTTTGAAGAGAACGGGAACTGCTTTATTACTTATGTCAGAGAATCCGATTAACGGATCAGAAAGAGGTGTAAAATGAAACTTCATCTTTTGCAAAACAGAAAAAAAGAAGGCTATACCACGTGGGGATGTACCTGGAAAAAGGCAGAATGTCCTGCAGACTCGGATTATATCTGTATCACACAGGATGGCAGGAGAGTACCGATGCAGAGCAGGGTCACTGCTTACTGGCCGGATGGCAGTGTGAAGTGGTCCGCGCATACAGCGGACTGCGCGCTGCTGGGAGAGGAGATAGAGGTAAGGCCGGTTCTGGATGGCGCAGGGATTCCTGCAGGAACACATAACGGCTGCGCGGGCGGAACGGATAGCGGCACGGATAGCGGAACGGATAGCGGAACGGATAACGGAACGGATAGCGGCGCGGGCAATGGAATCGTGGTAGAAGAGCTGGAGGACGCCTTCAGGATACGTTCCGGCAGGCTTACAATGACAATCCTCCCGGAAGCTGATGAACTGTTTGAATCCGCGGCATGGGGAGGGAGGGTGCGCCTGCAGCACGCAAAACCGGTCCTTCTTTTGGAGGAGCCCTCCGTGAGCGGTGATTGTCAGGTGAGGACAAGTAGGCCCTACCATGCGGTGATAAGAGAGGTGGAATTCGAGGAGGAAGGCGCCTTGCAGACGACGCTTCGGTTCTCGGGCTATCACGAGGACAGCAGAGGGGAGCGGAGGATTCCGTTTATCATTCGGATGAAGGTAGCATTTGACAGCGGACGGATCGGTTTTGTCCATACCTTTCTTTATGACGGGGATGAGGATAAGGATTTCCTGAAGGGCCTGGGGCTGTCCGTGCAGATACCGATGCAAGGCGCTCTTTATAACCGTCATGTGAAGTTTACGGCGGATGCCGGCGTCCTGCATGAAAGCGTGGCGCAGATGATTTCCTGGCGTCCTAATCTGCCCGGAAAATATTCGGAGATGCAGAACCGCGGGGAAAAGCTCATTTTTACCGGCGACGATGCGCGGGCTGCGGAGCTTATGCTGGGGCAGATGCCCTTTTGGAGCGAGTATGATCTTTGCCAGGACAGTGTGAATCATTTCGGCATCCGTA
Source organism: uncultured Acetatifactor sp. (assembly GCA_947588205.1). Lineage (GTDB taxonomy): Bacteria > Bacillota > Clostridia > Lachnospirales > Lachnospiraceae > Acetatifactor. Next base: position 20,577 of record CANPYG010000026.1, read on the forward strand.
AGAAGATAAAGGATGAGAACTGCTGTTACATAGACTGTCTGCATGGAACCCGAACCGCGGGCGGCGCAGCCTTTGGTTCGGAGGCCGGGTCCGTGCTTCTGGCAGTCAGGGATTTCTGGGAGACATATCCTTCCGGGATCCAGGTAAAGGGGCTGGATGAGGACACGGCACAGGCCGTTGTCTGGATCTGGTCCCCGAGGGCGGAGGCTATGGATTTCCGCCATTACGCCAACAGAGGGTATAGTCAGGTCTGCTATGAAGGGTATGACTATAAGGGAGCAAGCCCCTATGGGATCGCCAGCACCAGCGAATATTCCATTGTCCTGTGCGACGACCTGATTCCCTCCGACGAAGCGCTTGAGGACTTTACGGAGAGCGTCCGCAGACCGGCCCAGTATGTGGGAACGCCGGAATATTATCACGAGTGCCGGGCATTTGGATACTGGTCCCTGCCGGATACGGATACGCAACTGGGAAGCTGGATAGAAGAGCAGCTTAAGAACGCTTTTGACTTTTACAGGCAGGAGGTGTCCCAGAGGAACTGGTACGGATTGTTCAACTATGGGGATTTCATGCATACCTATGAGCGCTCCCGCCACCAGTGGAGGTATGATGTGGGAGGCTTCGCATGGGATAATACGGAGCTGGTGCCGACCCTCTGGCTATGGTATTATTTCCTGCGCACCGGAAGAGAAGAGGTCTTTACGCTGGCAGAGAAGCTTTCACGGCATACCTCGGAGGTGGATGTGTACCATATGGGAAACTATAAGGGCCTGGGTTCCAGACACAATGTCCGCCACTGGGGCTGCCCCTGCAAGGAGGCCAGGATCGCCATGGCGTCGCACCATCGGTTTTATTACTATATGACCGGCGACTACAGAATGGAGGATATTTTTGAAGAGCTGAAGGACAACGAATGGACCTTCTTAAACAGGGATCCCTTGGGCGACTTTTATAAAAAAGAGGATATGGTATTCCCCAGCCACGCCAGGAGCGGACCGGACTGGTCTTCCCTCTGCGCCAACTGGATGACCCAGTGGGAGAGAAGCCGGGATACGGCATACCGGGATAAAATTGTCACCGGAATTGAGGATCTCAAAAGGATGCCCCTAAGGCTGATTTCGGGACCCGATTTTGAATTCGACCCGGCAACCGTGCATCTGCGCTATATTGGAGAAAGGGTAACCGGAGGCGTTCATTTGCAGATCTGTATGGGCGCCCCTCAGATATGGATGGAAATGGCGGAACTGCTGGAAGACGAGGAATGGAAGGATATGCTGGCTGAATACGGAAGATTTTATTTCCTTCCGGTTGAACAGAAGCGGGAGGAATCCCATGGGTTGATTGGGAAAAGGGTCTTTTCCTATCCTATGTTTGCAACTGCCATCGGAGCGTACGGCGCCGCAAGACATGGAAGCGCTGAGGAGGCTTCCCGCGTGATAAGGGAGCTGTTGGGCGCATTGCTGCGTGAGGATGAAGAAGGCGGATTTGAATCAGTGTCTGTGAGAAATGCCGGAAACAGGGAAGAACTTGTGGAGATTCCCTGGATATCCACGAATTTTACAGCGCAGTGGTGTCTCAATGCCATTGTGGCGCCTGATTTTATCAGGAAATGGATGCCGCAGACCCTTCGGGAGGCCATGGACCTGATCCGGAAAAGCGACGGAAACTCGTTCCGGAGAGGATGAATCATATTTTATATAATCGCTTTTTTACCTGCATACCGGTCAGGACGGCAAGGAAAATTTTTACCAGATCCCCCGGAATATAGGGAATTACTCCCGCCCAAAGAGCGGTGTGAAAGCTGTAATGCGCGAGGTATGCCAGCCATAGGGTACCGAACAGATACAGGAAGGCGGTTCCCAACAGCATCCCGGCGATGTGGAGTATCATCTTATCCGGGAAGCGGTCGATAAAAAAGCCGCCGAGGAGCGCCAGAAAGAGATAGCCGATCAGATACCCCCCGGTGGGGCCCAGCGCTTTCCCGATTCCACCCGTGAATCCTGTAAACACCGGAGCCCCTGCGATACCAAGCAAAAGATAGATGAAAACGCTCAGGATTCCCCTTTTCATGCCTGTGACATATATCACGAAATAAACGGCAAGACTTCCCAGAGAGATAGGAACAAGGTGCATGGGGAGGGGAATTGAGATAGGCCCCAGTATGCATATGACTGCAGTCATCAGGCCTGTGAGAGCCAGATCATAGGTTTTTCCATTTGAAGGGTTTTGGGGTGATGTCGTGTTTTTCAAAATGTTATCCTCCTTACGGGCGCTATACGGATTAGAGCGCAAATCAGAGTAGATTGTCAACTTTGCAATTCTAATTGTCAACCTTCTTTTTATGAGTATATAGGAAAAATGCCAGAATGTCAACTATAAAAACGCGGATTTCATGATAAAGAAACGCCGGACCATCGCTTGGTCCGGCGGGGGAAAAGTTTTATAATTCTCCGTTCTTATATCTTGCCACAATGCTCTGAATTCTCTCATTCGGGTTCAGCAGGTCGCTGATAGAAGAGTCGTGGTTCAGGGTATCGATAATATAGGCGATATATTTGCTCATGTCGCAGTTGATGTACCACTCCCTCTGCAACAGCTCAGGCGTCTGATAAACCAGGTTCGTGGTGAGAACCCTGGTGATCGTGCCCTCTTTGTATGCCGCGTCAAACTTGTCCAGTCCGCTGGTAAACAGTCCAAAAGTAGAGAAGACGAAGATCCTGGCCGCCTTGCGCTTTTTCAGCTCCCTTGCCACCTCCAGCACACTGTCGCCGGAGGAGATCATGTCGTCAATGATGATCATATCCTTTCCTTCTACGCTGCTCCCCAGAAATTCATGGGCGATGATGGGATTGCGCCCGTTGACAATCTTGGTATAATCCCTCCGCTTGTAAAACATGCCCATATCCAGGCCCAGCACGTTGGCGATATAGATTGCCCGGCTCATGCCGCCCTCATCGGGACTGATCACCATCATATGGCCGGAATCCAGATTCAGCCCTTTTACGTTGCGCAGCAGCCCCTTGATGAACTGGTAGGCGGGACGCACTGTTTCAAAGCCGTTCAGAGGAATTGCATTCTGCACCCTGGGATCGTGGGCGTCGAAGGTGATGATATTGTCCACGCCCATGCGGACCAGCTCCTGCAGCGCCAGCGCGCAGTCTAAGGATTCGCGGGAGGTCCGTTTGTGCTGGCGGCTTTCATACAGGAAGGGCATGATCACAGTGATGCGCCTTGCCTTGCCGCCCACTGCAGAGATCACCCTCTTTAAATCCTGGTAGTGGTCGTCGGGAGACATGCGGTTTACGTGGCCGCAAAGTTTGTAGGTCAGGCTGTAGTTGCAGACATCCACCAGAAGATAGAGGTCGAAGCCCCGGGCCGATTCCATGATCATGCCCTTCGCCTCACCGGAACCGAAGCGCGGCACCTTGGCGCTCATCAGATAGGAAGGGCGCTGATAGCCGGAAAAGGCAAGGGAATCCTTGTGCTCATTCTCCCGCTCTGTCCGCCATTTCACAAGGTATTGGTCGATTTTTTCTCCGATGGACTTGCAGCTCTCCAGGGCTATGATCCCTAAAGAACCGACAGGAATGGTCTCCAGATTGCGTTTCTCTTCGCGGTTGGCCATTGAATAATCCTCACTTTCGCATACGTTTTTTGTAGATCCTGATATCCGGACCGGTCAGCTTGCAAAGAATATAGTTGCTGGTCAGTCTTGAGAAAATTCTGTCTGAATATCTGTTCCTTAACTCCTCAAGGCTTAAATTCGTGGAGATGATGGTAGATTTACGGCGCAGCGCCCGCTCATTCAGACAGGCGAACAGCTGCGAGGTCACAAAAGAGTTGGTTACTTCTGTTCCCAGGTCATCGATGATGATCAGGTCACAACCATAAAGATCCTGATAAAACGGGAAAAGATTTTCCCTTTCCTTCGTGTCGAAGCTGTAACGGGCGAGCGTGTCAAAAAGGCCGGAGGCGCTGAAGTAGATCACCGAATGTCCGCTTTTCAGGAGCTCATAAGCGATGCAGCCCGACAGGAAACTCTTTCCAGTACCTACTGTACCATAAAAAAAGAGATTTTGGTAGTCCTTTCCGAAGTTTTGTGTAAAATCAAGGCAAATTCTTACCGCCTCCTGGAAACGCTTCCGGTCCTCCCCCTCATAGTATTCGAAGGAAAGGGTGGAAAAGTTCTCCTGGCGGATCATCCCGCGGATATTGCTCTGTTCGTAAAGAAGGTTGATCTCCTGGTCACGCAGGCAGTGGCACTTTTGGTTCTGGCCCACGAGATATCCGGTATCCTGACAGTCGGGGCAGTCATAGATAGGGTCGAGATAATCCTCTGGGAATCCCGCTGAAAGCAGTAGGTCACGCTTCTTTAGCCGGATTTCGGAAAGCGCCTGATGCAGGTCGGACAGACATTCCCCGTCCTCCAACAGCTTCCTTCCGTAAGCGACAGAAACGGCACCGACGGACTGATCCAGCTGCTTATATTCGGGCAAACACGAATAGACCCGCCTAAGTCTTTCTTCCAACAGATGCCTGTTACGGGTCCGGACCGCTTCATAACCCTTCATGATGGATTCATATTGTTGGTTGGAAAGTGCCACAACAGATCTCCTTTAGCGTAGGATTTAATTGCTTAACAGCTCGCGCTCCAATTTGTCAAAGTCATAATCATTCTGTTTAAACTGGTTAAATTTATTGCCTGCGCCCGTGTTCTTGGCAGTACTGCGGCGTTTCTGCTGGTAGAGCTCGTCAATGCGCAGGATATCGGATTTCCGGTGTACGTTTTCTTTAAGCCAGCTGCTTAAGATGCTGTCCGCATATTCAAAACGGTGCTTGTCGGTCGCCAGTACCGTGCGTTCACAGGCCTCAAAGATAATATCCATGCTGAAGCCGTATTCCTTTATCCAGCGGTTGATGAATTCCAGCTCCTTTGCGGTAGGAGAGCCGCTTTTCCCAAGCTGGTTCATGACGGCGTAAACATTCTTGTCATAGCGGGTAACCATCTTCTGCGCCTGCTTGGGAGTGGTGATCCCCTGTTCAGCCCAGCTGACGGCTACCTTATCGATATATTTAAAATCCTTTTTCCCACGGTCCACGCAGTACTGGATAAGATAATCGATCAGATCCTCCGAGAAATGGAGCTCGTCCATGAAAAACAGAATGGATTTCATCTCTCCTGGAGTCAGGGGCCTGCCGATATAGGTCTGCGCGATGAACAGAAGCTGGGCCGTCTCCTCCCTGCTCCTGAATTCTAAAAGCTGGTCCGCGGAATAGGAGGGCTTCCGAAAAGCGGGAAGCACATTTTCAGCTGAATCGGGCTGTGCCTCGCGCGCAGGCAGAGGTAAGGCCTTTTCCCTGGGATTTTCCGCGGGAGTCTCCTTCAGGTCGCGCAGATGGATGCCCACCAGGCTTCCGTCCTCATCATATTCCAGGTTCAGAAGCTGTCTGCCTTCCCAATATTTTAATGCACGCATAACATCCTTTTCCGTATGGTTGAACTGGTCGGCGATGTCGGACACACTGATGGCCCGGTTCGCGTTCAGCATCCGGATCAGATACAAATAGACCTTCAGCTGGGCGTCATTCGCATCCTTCATATAATGATCGATAAAGTAATTGGACACTATGGTGGAATCCACATAGCTGTCCTTATAAATCGTTAAACGTGCCATAGTACCAAATTCCTTTCCAGTAACCGGGCATTGGGTTGTTAATCTCCTCTGCAAATTCCGTGTACCGGTCCCCCAACCCATGACGCAAGTATAACACAAGCGTTTCTGAAAGAAAATAGCAAAAATGCCGGAAATAAATCCACGTCCAATAGAGAACAAAAATGTGGATATTGTGGATATTGTGGACAGGTTCCTGACGACACAAGGTTTTCCTGGGTAAATCAGGCATTTCTCGACAGATGTCGACAAAAAACTTATCCACAGTTTCCAGAAAAAAATCCACAGCCTGCGAAAACGAATTTACGGTTCATCGACTGTGGAAATGTGGATAACTAAAGCCCCAGGAGATTTTCTCCGATTTTATACACATCTCCGGCGCCCATAGTTATCAACAGGTCGCCGTTTATGCAATTTTCCAATAAATATTTTTCAATCTCATCAAAAGTGGGGAAGCAGACGGCTTCTTTTCCCAGCCTGCGGATCTCTTCACAGACATGCCCGCTGCTGATATCCAGGGCCTCGATCTCCCTCCCGGTAACCTCATAGATGGGCGCCAGCACCACTTGGTCCGCCAGGGTCAGCGCCTGTGCGAATTCATGCAGAAAGGTCTTGGTGCGGGCGTGGGTGTGGGGCTGGAAGACACACCATAGCGTCTTATGGGGATAATTGCGGGCAGCGGTCAGGGTAGCGGTAATTTCCGTCGGATGGTGGGCATAGTCGTCAATGATAGTCACGCCGCCGATCTGCCCCTTATATTCAAAGCGTCTGTCGGTTCCGGTAAAGTCTTTCAAAGCCTTGGCAATCCGTTCTGTTTCGATTCCTAAAATGTCGGCGACGGCGATGGCGGCCATGGCGTTGCCCACATTGTGATTGCCGGGTACGCTTAAGGTAAACTTACGCCTTCCCCCGTGGCAGAGCGTGAAGGAAGCCCTTGCCTGCCCGTCGTGGGTAACCCCTTCCGGATAGTAATCGTACCTGTCGCTCCATCCGTAGGTGACGACCCTGCACTTCAGGCCGTCCGTCAGATAGGACACATCGGGAATCTCCCCGTTAATGACCAGGTATCCGTCCTCCGGCAAAAGCTCCGCAAACCTCCGGAAGGAATGCCTAATATCCTCAAGATCCTTAAAAAAGTCCATATGGTCTTCTTCTATATTTAATATGACCCCGATCTTGGGGAAGAAGCTTAAGAAGCTGTTGGTATATTCACATGCCTCCGCCACGAAATATTCATTTCCCCCGCTCCTGTAATTGCCGCCGATGCTGGGCAGGATTCCCCCGATGGAGAGGGTAGGGTCCGTATCCGCGTGGAGCAGGATCTCGCTGATCATGGAGGTGGTAGTGGTCTTTCCATGGGTTCCGCTGACCGCGATCGGTACTTTATAATTTTTCATCAGCTGCCCCAGCAGCTCCGCCCTGGATAAGGAAGGGATACCGAGCTTTCTCACGGCCTGGAATTCCGGGTTGGTTTCCCGGATGGCGCTGGTGAATACGGCGCATTCTATGTCGGGGGTAATATTGGACTCCTTCTGTCCGATGAAAACTGAGATTCCCTTGTCCTGAAGCATATCTGTCATGTCGCTCTGGGTACTGTCAGAACCTGATACCTCAAATCCCGCGCATTTTAGGATCTCGGCCAGGCCGCTCATGCTGATGCCGCCAATCCCCACAAAATGAATTTTCCCGGGATGTCTGAAATCAATCTGATACATAATGGTCACGCGTCCTTATCTGCTTTGTTCTGTAAATCGGAAACTTCACCTACATTATATACATTGGACGTATAAAAAACAACTTGATTTTTGAAAATGTAAAAATATATAAATAGAATAATGTTCAGCCTCCCTTTAGCATGTGTAAAATTGACAAAAAAATGTCCTTAAATTTTGGAATTATATAAATATTATAACTGAAAATGGGAAAAAGCTTACATTTTTTCTGCTTTAAATATTCACTTTCTCGAAAGGTTGTGTTATAATGGATGTACCATAACAGGTAGTAGGTAGGCAACCGATCAAAATTCTTTCATTTTTGAGTTCCGTTTCCCGGGCAGATTCACGGATTTTTGTACGCATCAGCGGAAGCGGAGGTTGTCAGGCCGGATTGAGGTGATATATATGATCAAGAAAGAAATGATCGCCATGCTTCTTGCGGGCGGTCAGGGCAGCCGGCTGGGAGTGCTCACTTCCAAAGTCGCAAAACCAGCAGTTTCCTTTGGGGGAAAGTACCGCATCATTGATTTTCCGCTTTCCAACTGTATCAATTCAGGCGTCGATACGGTCGGTGTACTTACCCAGTATCAGCCCCTTCGGCTGAATACACATATTGGAATCGGTATTCCCTGGGACCTGGACCGTAACATCGGGGGCGTGACCGTTTTGCCGCCCTATGAGAGGAGTACGAACAGCGAATGGTATACCGGTACTGCAAATGCCATATATCAGAATCTTGATTATATGGAAAGCTATCATCCTGATTATGTGCTGATCCTGTCAGGGGATCATATCTACAAGATGGATTATGAGGTTATGCTGGACTTCCACCAGAAGAACGGTGCGGAGGTGACCATTGCGGTGATGCCTGTTCCCATTGAAGAGGCGAGCCGCTTTGGCATCATGATCGCAGATGAGAACCACCTCATTACAGAGTTCGAGGAGAAGCCCGCCCACCCCAGAAGCAATCTTGCCAGCATGGGCATATATATTTTTAACTGGAAGACCCTGAAAGAAGCGCTGATCGCTATGGCAGACCAACCCGCCCTGGATTTTGGCAAGCATGTCATTCCGTATTGTCATGAAAAGGGAGCGCCTCTCTACGCCTATGAATTTACCGGCTACTGGAAGGATGTAGGAACCCTTAGTTCTTATTGGGAAGCCAATATGGAGCTGATTGATCTTGTTCCTGAGTTCAACCTGTATGAAGAGTACTGGAAGATCTACACCAAGAGCGAGATACTGCCGCCCCAGTATGTATCGGACTCAAGTGCAGTGGAACGTTGTATCATCGGCGAGGGTTCAGATATCTATGGGGAGGTGTACAACTCCGTGATTGGCTGCGGTGTTACCATTGGTAAAGGCAGCGTTGTTCGCGACTCCATCATTATGAATCAGACCTCTATCGGGGAAGGATGCGAGGTGAATAAGGCGATCATCGCAGAAAATGTTTCCGTCGGGAACCATGTCCGTCTGGGCGTTGGGGAAGAGAAGGAGAACGAGACTGCGCCGCATATTTACAACCAGGGTCTTGTTACCGTAGGGGAGAAGAGCGTTATCCCGGATGGAGTCAGTGTAGGCAAGAATACGGTGATTTTTGGAGAAACAGAAAGAAAAGATTATCCGGATTCTTTTCTTGCCGGCGGCAAATCATTGATTAAGGCAGGTGAGTGACAGTGAGAGCGATTGGAATTGTTTTGGCTGGCGGCAACAGCCACAGAATGGGCGCTTTGTCCAGGAACCGCGCGGTGTGTGCCATGCCGGTGGCGGGCAGCTACAGGGGGATTGATTTTACCCTGAGCAACATGTCCAATTCCCATATCCAGAAGGTAGCTGTCTTCACACAGTACAATGCCCGGAGCCTGAATGAGCATTTAAGTTCCTCCAAATGGTGGGACTTTGGGCGAAAGCAGGGCGGTCTGTATGTGTTCACGCCTGCTGTGACAGCAGAGAACAGCAACTGGTACCGGGGAACGGCGGATGCGATCTGGCAGAACCTGTCCTTCCTAAAGAGCAGTCATGAACCTTATGTAGTCATTGCATCCGGCGATTGTGTCTATAAGCTGGATTTCAATGCGGTGCTGGAGTACCACATCGAGAAGAAGGCGGATATCACGGTGGTGTGCCGGGATATGGAGCCCGGGATCGGCGTGGAGCGGTTTGGAACCGTCCGCATGAATGAGGACAACCGCATTGAAGAGTTTGAAGAAAAGCCCCTGCATGCCAAGACCCGCACAATTTCCTGCGGTATCTATGTCATCCGCCGCCGCCAGCTCATCGAGATGATCGAGAAGTGCGCGGAAGAGGACAGATACGATTTTGTCAGGGATATTCTGGTCCGCTACAAGGAGCTGAAACGCATCTATGGGTACAAAATCACGGACTACTGGAGGAATATCGCTTCAGTGGAGGACTATTATGACACCAATATGGATTTTTTGAAGCCAGAGGTGCGGGACTATTTCTTTAAGCAGTATCCGGATATCTACTCTAAGGTAGATGATCTGCCTCCTGCGAAGTACAATGTCGGGGCAAAGATTAAGAACAGCCTGATCTCCAGTGGCTGTATCGTCAATGGCGTAGTGGAGAATTCCGTGATTTTTAAGAAGAGTTATATCGGCAACAATTGTGTGATCAAGAACTCCATTGTCCTGAACGACGTTTATATCGGGGACAATACGCATATTGAAAACTGTATCGTGGAAAGCCGCGGTACGATCCATGCCGGCTCCCGTTACGTCGGGGAAGACGGCATAAGAGTAGTAGTGGAAAAGAACGCAAGGTATGTGATCTGAGAATGGCTGCAAACGAATCCCGCGGGCAGCGGCTCAGAATCCCCGCTTTTACAGGCGGGAAGAGATCCCTTGCAGGAGCGCTCCTGTAAGGGGAAGGGTTCCCGGACGGGAATCTTTGTTACAAGAACAAAAAAACAATAGTTCAGTCGTACCTCCACGCACAGACTAGCACGATTTGACACAATTTTCGGGATAGTCGACTGACGCAGTTGATAGGTTACTGTAGCATTGGTAAATGGACGGAGGTATGCTGTTGGTATAACTGCATCCCCTCGTACAGATACTAAAATCAAAGTTACATGGGGGTCAAACGAATGCAGATTACAGATGTTAGAGTTCGCAAGATCGCGAAAGAGGGTAAGATGAAGGCTATTGTGTCGATCACGCTGGATGATGAATTTGTGGTTCATGACATCAAGGTGATTGAGGGTGAAAAGGGATTATTTATCGCCATGCCCAGCAAAAAGGCTTCTGATGGGGAATACAGGGATATCGCCCATCCCATCAATTCAGCGACGAGGGAGAGCATCCAGAAGATCATTCTGGAGCACTATGAGAACGCAATGGAGGAACCTGAAGAAGAGCCGGAAGCATAGGGGATATGTGGGTTACAATCGTATTGAAAATGACTAGTTGCATGAGACATAAAATGAGCCGGAGAAGCCTGAGGAAAAGGGTTTCTCCGGCTTTTGATGTGCCGGGTGTTTTTTTTGCTTGATTATTTCTGCGGCTTTGTTTATACTATATTTTTGCAGGAAAAAATCTGTTTTTTCATAGAAAGAATTGGAAGCTTAAAATCCGGGAGGCTTCTTTTTGATATTGTGGAGGTATAGGATGTATATCATCGTCGGTTTGGGAAATCCGTCCAGGGAGTATGAAAATACGAGACATAACGTAGGGTTTGATGTGATCGATGCCCTGGCGGGGAAGGAGGGCGTCCGCATGCTGGAAAAAAAGCATAAGGCCGTCATCGGTAAAGGGAATATCGCCGGGAACGCCGTGATCCTGGCAAAGCCCCAGACCTATATGAACTTAAGTGGGGAGAGCGTAAGGGAGCTGGTATCCTTTTATAAGGCGGACGAGAAGACCCAGCTTATTGTGGTATCCGACGATGTGAGCCTGGACCTGGGGCAGATCAGGGTCCGTAAGAAGGGCAGCGCCGGGGGGCACAACGGTCTGAAAAATATTATTGCAAATCTGGGGCACGATGAATTCATCCGTGTCCGGATGGGCGTTGGAAAGAAGCCGGAGCATTATGACCTGGTGAACTATGTGCTGGGGCATTTTACAAAGGAAGAGAGGAAGGTTATGGATGCAGCGGCAGGAGAGGCTGTGCAGGCCATAGAGGTGATCCTTTCGGAGGGGCCGGAGGCGGCCATGAACCGGTTTAACCGGAAGAATGAGGCGTAGCAGAGGAACTGCAGGCGAAGCAGGAAGATTGTGCGGCACAGGAAGATCGTTCGGAACAGGAAGATCGTGCGGAACAGGAAGATTGTGCGGAACAGGAAGATCGTGCGGAACAGGAAGATCGTGCGAAATAGGAAGGTCGCATGAAACAGTTAGATTGTGCGGAATAGAAAGCGAGGAAGCATATGCAGGCATTAGTCGCCCCTCTTAGGGAGCTGGCGGAATTTGGCGAGATGAAGGATGCGATCCGGAAAAAACTTACTCCCGTGGCGGTTACGGGCTGTGTGGATTCCCAGAAGCTGCATTTGGTCTATGGGCTGGCGGAAGGGAGGAAGGTGAAGGTCATCGTCACCTACAGCGACCTGAAAGCCAGGGAGATGTATGAGGAATATCAGTTTTATGACCATAATGCTTATCTGTATCCTGCAAAGGATCTGATCTTTTTCCAGGCAGATATTCATGGCAATCAGCTGACCAGGGAACGGGTGCGCACCCTCCGCAGGATCCTGGAGGGAAAGCCCCTGACCATTATCACCACCTATGCCGCCCTGATGACGCCCCAGGTGATGTGGGATAAGAAGGAGGATGTCATAGAGCTTTTTCAGGGGGAGGAGCTGGATTATCATGCCATTTCCCGGAAGCTGGTGGATATGGGCTATGAAAAGGTCTATCAGGTGGAGAAACCGGGTCAGTTTTCCATCCGGGGAGGAATTCTGGACGTATTTGACCTGACGGAGGAAAATCCGGTCCGCATCGAGCTGTGGGGGGATGAGATCGACTCCATCCGCAGCTTTGATCTTTTGAGCCAGCGTTCCATTGAGAGGCTGGAGAGCTTTTCCATTTATCCTGCCTCAGAGTTCGTGCTTTCCGATGAGGGGATTCGAAAAGGTCTTGCAAAAATAGAGAAGGATGCCAGGTATCAGGAGAAGGTGTTTCGGGACGCCCATCAGCCTGAGGAAGCCCAGCGTATCCTCACTCAGGTGCGAGATTTAAAAGAGGAGCTGGAGGAGCTGCGTTCCTATACCAATCTGGAAAGCTATATCCGGTATTTTTATGAGGACACGCTGACTTTGCCCGGACTTCTTGCAAGGACGGGGGAAAGCCTGGTCTTTTTCCTGGATGAGCCGGCCAGGCTTAAGGAGCAGGGGGAAGCGGTGGAGCTGGAATTCAGGGAGAGCATGGAGCAGCGCGCCAGGAAGGGATATGTCCTTCCCGGGCAGATGAATGTCCTGTACAGCGCGGAGCAGACAGCGGCGGAGCTTTTACGGTCCCCTGTGGTGACGCTTTCCGCGCTGGAAGCACGGAACGGGCTTTTTAAGGCGGAGAGGCGCTTCGACCTTGAGACCAGGAGCGTTTCTTCCTATAACAACAGTTTTGAATCCCTGGTAAGGGACCTGCAGATGTATAAGCGCAAAAAATACCGGGTGCTCCTTCTGTCCGGTTCCAGGACCAGG
>CANPYG010000027.1 GCA_947588205.1 uncultured Acetatifactor sp.
CAAGAATGACAAAAGCGCCACATTACACGGCGCTAATGTTTTTGATTTTTTAAGACATTTTCAAAAATGCTTGACAGCATTTTTTCTGAATTTTACGGCAAGTTTTTCTGAATTTTACGGCAAGTAAACCTTTTAACCTGTAACTGCGTCGGCATTGTTGCGTTTTTCAAAATCTTCGATATACTGTGCAATGAGCTTTACAGTACCCTCTACTCCAAGGACGCTGCTGTTGATGCACAGATCATAGCTGTCGGCGCGGCCCCATTTTTTGGAGGAATAATAGTTATAATAGCTTTGTCTCTGTTTATCCTTCTTAATGATCATTTCACGGGCCTTCGCCTCGCTCAGGTTATACTTCAGCATGATACGCTTTACCTTGGTCTCCTCTTCCCCATAGATAAACAGATGAATGCAGTTGGGCATGTCCGCCAGCGCATAGTCCGCGCAGCGCCCCACGATTACGCAGGGACCCTCCTGGGCAATCTTCTTGATGGTATCGAACTGAGCCAGGAAAACCTTATGGCTGATGGGCATATCCACGAATGAGGATGCATTATAGCCGAAGGAATAGGTGTCCATTACCAGGTTATATAGGAAAGAGTTGGTAGGTCTCTCATCATGGTTTTGAATCATTTCTTCACAGAAGCCGCTCTCCTTTGCGGCGCGGGTGAGCAATTCCTTGTCATAGCATTTGATCCCGAAATACTCGGCAAGCTTTTCCCCAATCTCTCTTCCTGCAGATCCAAACTGACGTCCAATCGTGATAATCGTATTCATATACACACCCCTGCTTTCTGTTTCAAAGTATAAATGTCAGCAAAACATCTACCTAAATCTATTATACCGTATTTTTTTTAAATAAACAATATAAATTTTCAGAAAATTTATAACTCCGTTACTGCCTTCCCAAAACTCTTTCCGCGATCTCCATTCCGGCGGCGGTTCCCGCCAGCCCGCCCTGGGCAGTCTCACGGAAGGATACATCCATCCGGTCGCCGATTTCCTTCATCGCATCGATCACCTGATCGGGCGGGATCCGGCTTGTGATGCCGGCCATTGCCATATCCGCACTGGACATGGCGTTTACCGCCCCTATGACATTGCGCTTTACACAGGGAACTTCAACGAGCCCGGCAACCGGGTCGCACACAAGGCCAAGGAGGTTTTTCAAGGCTATGCCTGCAGCCTGTATGATCTGCTGCATATCTCCGCCCTGAAGATGTACCAGGGCGCCGGCTGCCATGGCGCTGGCAGAGCCGATCTCCGCCTGGCAGCCGCCTGCGGCCCCGCTGATGGAGGCCCTGGTAGCGATGACCTGACCGATTCCCGCAGCGACATACAGCGCCTCCAGAATCCGCTCCTCCGGGCATCTGCGCTTCTGGAAATATGGCACCAGCACAGCGGGCAGGACGCCGCACGCCCCGGCTGTGGGAGCCGCAACGATGCGTTTCATGCAGGCATTGGATTCTCCCATCTGAAGCGCTCCTGCAATCACGCTGTCGACATACTCCCCACAAAGGGATTCTGTACCCTTTTCCCTATAATAATCTTCCATTTTGGCTCCGTCGCCGCCCACAAGACCGCTTTTCGACTGCAGGGTACGGTCGTAGCCGGAGGCTGACTGTAGCATGGCGTTCCAGGTATAGCGCATTTGCGCCATGCTGTTTTCCTTCGAGACCTCCCGTTCCGTCATGTCATCCTCCAGGACCACTTCCCAGAATGCTTTCTTCATCTGCTCACAGGCAGAAATAATATCCTGTAATGCTTCAAAAGCCATCGTCTGCTCCCTCCTTATGTTTTTGCCGGCAAAGTCCTCTCATTCCTTCGCGGTCATTCCTTTGCGGTCATTCTTCCGCGGTTATTCTTCCGTGTTCAGGTATACCACCTTCTGGATACCGTCCAGACCTTCCAGAAGCTGGACGGCGTATTTTGAAATCCCCTGGTCCATTTCAATGACCATTACTGCAAAACCGCCTTTTTTAGAGCGGTATAGGTGCATATTGGCGATATTGATATGATTCAGGGAAAGCACGGACGCCACGTCGGAAACCGACCCGCACCGATCCAGGTTATAGATGATTAATGTGGGCTTTTCTGCGGAAAAAAATGCGTCTACGCCATCGAGTTTATGAATTTCAACCCGTCCTCCGCCGATGGATGCTGCCTGAACCTCCATGGTTTTACCGTTTTCCCCTGTCAGTGTTAATACCGCAGTATTAGGATGCGCATCCTTCAGCGTTTTATTTGTGAAGGTATAGTCCAGTCCTTGTTCCTCTGCCAGCTGGAAGCTGTCAGGGATCCGCATATCATCCGGTTGCATTCCCAAAAGCCCTGCGATCAGGGCACGGTCCGTTCCGTGCCCGTTCCCGGTTGTGGCAAAGGAACCATGAAGGACGATATCCGCCTTAACAGGCCTTTCCTGCAAAAGCTTTAATGCCAGGTTCCCTATCCTCACCGCTCCGGCGGTATGGGAACTGCTGGGGCCAACCATTACGGGTCCTAAAATATCGAATAGATTCATATTCTTCTCCCTCACTTTGTATGGCTGTTTCTAAGCCAGGATTTCAAGCAAATGCGTAAAGTATTCCGGAAGGGGGGCTTCTACCTCTATATATTCAGAAGTCCTCGGATGCCTGAAGCCCAGCGTATATGCGTGTAAAGTCTGTCCCTGCAGGTGAAAAGGTGACCTGCAGGAAGAGTATACCTCATCTCCCAGAACCGGATGGCCGATGCTGGCAAGATGCACGCGGATCTGGTGTGTCCTGCCTGTTTCCAGTACGCACTCAATGTAGGTATATTTCTGAAAACGCTTCAGCACGCGGACATGGGTAACCGCCCGCTTCCCGTTCTTTTCATTCACTGCCATTCTCTTGCGGTCCGTAGGATGCCTCCCAAGGGGCTTGTCGATCACAAGTTCATCTTCTTTTATGACGCCTTCACAGATTGCCCGGTACCTGCGGTTGATGGAATGAAGCCTTAACTGTTCCGCTATGCAGTTATGCGCCATATCATTTTTGCACACGATCAGGGAACCTGTGGTATCCATGTCGATCCTGTGTACGATTCCCGGACGCATTACGCCGTTGATACCGGATAAGTCTTTTCCGCAATGGTACATCAGGGCATTGACCAGGGTGCCGCTATAGTGCCCGGCAGCCGGATGGACCACCATACCCTTCGGCTTATTCACCACGATCACATCCGTGTCCTCATAAAGGAGATCTAACGGGATATCCTCCGGCCGGATATCGGGTTCTTCTGCCTTTGGGAGAAGAAAGAACACATCATCCCCCGCCTTTACCCGATAACTGCCCTTTACCGTCTTCCCATTGACCAAAACGGCTTCTTCCCTGATCAGCTTCTGGATAAAGGAACGTGATAAAGAATCGATAAGTATACTGATACACTTATCGATTCTCTCATCCTCTAATTCTTCAGTTATCAGAAAACGGAACTCCTCCATAAAGTTACCTGCCCTGCCTATCTGACAACGCGCCTTTTACGCTTATTCCTTCTGCTTCCTGTGAAAACCAATTATCTGTTCCAGATCCTCATCGCGGTACACAAACAGAAAGAGTATAAAAGCTGTAATGGCGGAAACCACCACATAGCTGTCGGCCACATTAAAGATCGGATAGTGGATCAGGACAAAGGAAATAAAATCCACCACATATCCCAGCCTGATGCGGTCGATGAGATTGCCCAGCCCTCCCGCAATAATACCCGCAATCAGGATATGGACGATCCGGTACCTCTTCTGAACAGGAAGCCTGATCAAAAGAAAGACCAAAACAGCGATAAATACGATACCCGTGACCAGAAGGAACCATTTTTGCCCCTGCAGCATTCCAAATGCAGACCCGCGGTTCTCCAGGTACTGCAGTTCCAATACATCTTTTATGATGGGATATGCAATATTGCCCTTTAGCCTGACCGTGGCAAGGTGCTTGGTTAGCTGGTCAAAGGCGGTCAAAGCGGCGATCAAAATAAAATCCAGGCATAGAATCCTGCCTCTTTGCTTATTCATAGGCATCCTCTTCACTGAAATATATTTCCTTTACAGCCGCCAGGATCTCCTCTTCTGTCACGGTAGGATCGATGACAGCCTTGCCGATCTGTTTCAGAAGGATAAATTTAATGGCACCCGCCTCCATCTTCTTATCAGATCTTGTATAAGCCACAATCTCGTCCGGATTGATATTTTCAATGGAAATCGGGAGATAAAAGGGTACAAACATATCCCGGATCTCCAGATATTCCTCCTGGCTTATGTACTCCTTCTTCCAGGATATATATGCTGCCGCGACAATACCCAGCGCAACACATTCCCCATGATAGAGTTCGAAATTCTTTGCCTTCTCTATGGCGTGTCCGATCGTATGTCCCAGATTCAGAAGAGCCCGCTCCCCCTGCTCTGTGGGATCCTTCTCCACCACTGACTTCTTCACCGCGCAGCTTCTCATTACCATCTCTTCCAATACATCCAGGTCTTTTTCGCAGATCTCATACATATTGGTGAGAAGCCATTCATAAAAGGCTGCGTCCTTAATAAGCCCATGCTTCATCACTTCCGCAAAGCCTGAAAAGAACTGTCTGTCAGGAAGGGTTTTCAGGGTAGAAAGGTTCATATAGACCAGTCTGGGCATCTTAAAAGCCCCAACCATGTTTTTGTAGCCGTCAAAATCCACGCCGGTTTTGCCGCCGATGCTGCTGTCAGTCTGCGCCAGGAGAGATGTGGGGATCTGGATATAATCGATCCCACGTAAATAAGTAGCGGCAGCATACCCGGTCAGATCACCGACGACGCCTCCCCCCAGCGCAAGAAGCATATCCTTCCGGTCGAAGCCTTCTTCAATCAGGTATCGATAGAGCGCCCTGACAGTATCCAGCGTTTTAGACTGTTCCCCTGCCGGGAAGGTATAAAGGACCGCTTTGAGACATTTCCCGTCAAGAAGACCGAGGATTTCCTGGCCATAAAGAGGTCCCACATTGGAATCCGTTACGATACAAAGTCTTTTCCCTTCCGCACCCAATTCCTTCAGTTCTTCCGCAAGCCCATCAAAGGACTTGCTAAGAACGATATCATAGCAGGGCTTCTTATTCAATAAAATCGGTAATCGCTGTGCCATATAAAGTCACTAAAGACAGCTGTACGCAAAGAAAGCTGCACAACTGTCATTTCCTTTCCTGTTATTCAATCTGATACGGTATGGATCAAAGGCTGTTATCTATCGGACCATTGTCATAGCCGCCGTTCAACAGCTCCTGAAAGTCTCCGGAGACATCTACAGAAGCGGGCGTTATGATGAAAATATAGTGCGAGATCTTCTGAAGGTTACCGGAAATTGCAAAGCAGGAGCCGGAGGTGAAATCAATGATCCTCTGTGCCACATCCACATCCAGGCCCTCCAGATTCAGCACCACGGTCCGGTCTGCAAGCAATGTTTCCGTGATCTCCCTGGCATCCTCAACGCTGGTGGGCTTGATCACACAAACTTCCATCCCATTGCCCATGGTAGATGTTCTGCGGGAAACGGGGCGTAAAGGAGTTACTTTGGGCTGGGAAGGCTTCCTGCGCTCCTCATATTCATCATCGAAGCTCTTTGCCTTTGAGGACTTTCCCCTGGCAGGACGTTCTTCCTCTTCGTCCTCATCCAGGTATTCATCATCATAATAATCTTCTTCCTCGTCATTCAGCTTCATGATATTTAAAAACTTGTCCATTACTCCCATAGCAGTCATCTCTCCTTTTTTTATCGGGAGCGTATGTATTACGCACCATAATCTCTCTCTCCGAAAATACCGGTTCCTACCCGTACATGGGTAGCGCCCTCTTCTACCGCTACGCGGTAGTCGCCGGTCATTCCCATCGATAAATATTTCATAGTAACATTATCAATGTTTTTTCCCTCTATGTCAACTGCCAATTGCTTTAATTGTGCAAAAAATTTTCTGTTTTCTTCCTCATATTCTACAAACGGGGCGATGGTCATCAGACCCAGGATCCGAATTCCGGGAAGCAAAGCGATCTGCCGGATCAGGCTTTCCGCCTCGTCCACAGTTACGCCGAACTTGCTTGCTTCCTGCGCAACGTTCACTTCAATCAGGATCCCCATACAAAGCTGATGCTTTACGGCTTCACGGCTGATTTCCTCCGCCAGGCGCAGGGAATCCACACTGTGGATCATCCATACCTTGTCAATGATATACTTAACCTTATTGCGCTGCAGATGGCCGATCATGTGCCAGCGGATGTCTTTTGGGAGGATTTCCGCTTTTTCAACCAGCTCCTGTACCTTATTTTCCCCAAAATCCCTGGCTCCTGCCTGATAAGCCTCTTCCAATGCAGAAACAGGCTTGGTCTTGCTGACGGCGACTAATATCACCTCCGATGGATCCCTTTGGACATTTCTACAGGCAGACGCAATCTGCTCCCGCACTTCTTCCATTCGTTCCTTAATCATTCATGAAAGCCTCCATTGATTCCTTATTCATAAATAAGCTGTGCATCCGTAACCGTTGAAGCGTCCAGGACGATATTATCATATACATTTAATCCGTACCGCGTATTGGACGCAACAATGGCATACTCGTCATTTTGGGCCAGAATATTGATCTCGCGGAAATCCGCATAGCCCTTATTCATATTATATACGCCAATCAGGGTTTCCATCCTGCTGACTGTGTAGGTCGCCTGGCTGTCGGGCATTAAGAGGACGTCCCCCATTCCAAGCACATCCGTGTCAATATAATAATCTCCCGTTTCCTCATCATAAGAATACAGGTCTGTCTCCACATATTCAGTGGACGGGGTTCCATCCTCTAAATAGGTACGTCTCAACACGCCGTTGCTTGCGTTTGTCCCGCTCTGGGTTATGAAAGTCTCCGGCACCAGGAAAAAGTTCCTTCTGGCGATGGAGGACAACGGTATCTTAAGTCCAACCTGCTGATTCAGCAGAAGCTCAACCTCCAGAAATCTTTCGGAAATAAACGTGACCATGGAATTATTGAATCCCAGTTGCACATAGTGGCCTCCGTCCGGGCCCACCAACATTTTAGTGGAAGCCCAGGACTCATATTGGTTCTTCTGAAAGCGGACCCTGACATAACCTTCCTTTTCCAGCATGGCGCCCTCTTCCGCCTCCACAGGTATTACAAGGTTCCATTCTTCGTTCTGCGCAAGCTTATAGATCGGATCGGATACGGCAGCCAGTTCGATATCCGCCAGCTGCGTTTTCCCATAAGCTTTTTCATCTAAGATGTCCATCGTCACCTGTTCCGGAGTAAGACTTTCATATCCGTCCATCCAATAAGCCACAATTCCGGTGTCCGGGGCGCGGCAGGTCTGAAAGTTCCCCGCATAATCCCCTGCGCTGTTCAGGTCCTTCAGCATATTCGCGTTTGCGAGCCGAAGCACGGTGCTGGAAAGTTCGTATTTAAAATTGTAGGCGGAAGAAAAATTCTGAGGGCTGAAGCCATGCACAAAATTTACGATTTCGGATCTAAATTCCATCAGCTGCTGCTTGCTCAGGGTATTTTCCCCAAGGCTGATGCTTTCCTGATATTCTTTAAACTGCCCCGTCTCGTCAATGGTATAGACAACATCGCCCTTGGCCACCCGTTCCCCTTCTCTGGCATAGTAGCTTAAATACCCGGAGGTTTGCGCCGTGACGACCTGCTCATTCCTTAAGGCGATGCCGCGATAGGTTAAATTGGTGGATAAGGAGCCTTCCGTCACCTCGTAGGGTCTGGGCGGATCGGAGCGCAAATAATTCATCACGCAATAAATGACATAAACCAGTACCGCCGCAAAAATCACCATGCCGATATTCAAATTCAGGGGCTTTCTGTATCTTTTGATTCTTTTTACTTTCTGATTTCGTCTTTTCTGCGCCAAAATCAATGCCTCCAGATTCTAAACTTCTACAAGGTTAAAAAGCCCCGGAAGACATCCGAGGCTTTTATGAAAAAGCTTTTATAAAGAAATATAAACATTCTTCTTTACACTTTCAGGAAGTTCATGCTCGTCCAGGGAAACGCTCAAAATAAAATCTACCTGAAAAGCCTTGCTCATTTTTTCAAGCTTAACGATGGTATTGCTGATATCCTTGCCCTCAAGACAGGAAATCTTTAAAAAGCTGTCAAAATACATCTGCTGCAGATCATGGTCCTGTGAAATAATGCCACTGATGAAACCTACAAATTCATCGCTGTTATCAATCATATAATCCGATACATTGATCAGACGAACCTTATTATTCAATTCAAACATATGCTTTGTGCTCTTGTCCAGGTAAGCGATATTACCGTCAGCACTCTTAATCTCGGTATTTACCCTATCCAATAACTGCTTTGTCTTGCCCTTTCCCTTATTGCCTACAATTAATTGAACCATTGGAAAAACCCTCCTAAAGTATGTTTTTGTAGCTTTGATAAATCTATTATAGTGTATCCTTCGTCAAAAAACAACTATTATTTCTCGATTTCATCCAACAAATCTAACATTTCAGTATAAAGCACATCCTTAGATGTGGAACGGAGTATCACGGAAATATACAGGGTTCCTTCCGTGTCCCTTGACAAGAGCATCAGACAATGTCCTGCAGCATTTGTTGTGCCGGTCTTCCCCCCTATCACGGTTACCTGGGAAGGGGCCTGGTAGGTTCCGTTCAGAATGCGGTTTGTCGTCTTAACGGTTATCGCTTTTTCATTTCCATCCTTGTCGTGATAGGTTGTTTGATATTCCGTCATGCGGATGATTTCCTGAATCTGCTCATAGTGGATTGCTTCATTCATGATCAGGTACAGGTCATAGGCTGTAGTATAATGCGCTTCATCACTCAATCCGTGAGGGTTGACAAAATGGGTATTTGTGGCCCCTAATGACAACGCCTCCTTATTCATCAGCTCCACAAAGGCTTCTACGCTCCCCGCCACGTTCTCAGCGATCATCAGGGCGACATCGTTGGCAGAATGGATAAGCATGATATGCAGGGCCTGGTTTAAGGTCATCGTATCCCCGATCTTAATACCTGCCACCTGTGCCCCTGATTCCGTGATGATGATGGCGTCCGTCGCCGTCATCATGCTGTCCAGGGAACCGTATTTTAAGGCGACAATCGCAGTCATGATCTTAGTGATGCTTGCCGGGTACATGCGTTCATGGACATTTTTAGCATACATTGCCTCATGATGCCCGACGTCGACAAGGAAGGCCGCGCCTGCCTGCGACATGTCCACCTGTTCGTCGTCCATGAGATTGCCCGTGACAATGCACAGATCGGAAGCAAATGTCTGTGCTACGCCCGGCTTTTGCCGGGAGATCACGTTAAAGCTGCTGATATCTGAATCCGGATTATATGGTATTTCATAGGAAACGCTGCCGCAGCCGCCAAGCATCAGGGCCATGACAAGCCCTAATGCCAGTCCGGCGAATCTATTTGTACATCTCACGCCACTCTAAATCTCCTCTGTCTAATGACTTGATCAACAGCTCTGCAGTTGCCAGATTTGTAGCAAGAGGAATATTATGCATATCACAGAGCTTGACTACATTGTTCACATCGGGTTCATGGGACTTGGGCGTCAGCGGATCGCGCAGGAAGATCACCAGATCCATCTGATTGTGCTCGATCTGGGCACCGATCTGCTGCTCACCCCCTAAATGCCCGGCGAGGAACTTATGGATATTTAAATTGGTCACTTCCTCCACAAGCCTTCCGGTTGTACCTGTCGCATAAAGCTCATTTTTACTTAAAATACCCCTGTAAGCGATGCAGAAATTCTGCATCAGTTTTTTCTTTGCATCATGTGCAATCAGCGCAATATTCATGCCATACCCTCTCTCTTTCTGTTTAGTCTTACAAGCCAGCGCTAACAAACACCTTCCTGCCGCCTTACCTGAAACCTTACATTCAGGACAAATCCCATGCCGATATAGGTGCTCAGTAAGGAAGTGAGCCCATAGCTGACAAATGGCAGGGGCAGCCCTGTGTTGGGGAGCAAAAAGGTCGCTACCCCTATATTTGTAAAGGTCTGGAACGCGATAAGTCCCCCCATTCCTGCCGCGATGATCGTGCCCGCCATATCCTTTGCCCGTCTGGCAATGGACATGCACTCAAGGGAAATCCCCATGAGAAGCACAATCACCACCACACATCCCTTAAATCCAAATTCTTCCCCGATCACCGTAAAAATGAAATCCGTTTGGGATTCCGACAAGAAATTAGCGTTTTTCACCGACGTGACCTCATTGTTCTTATATCCCTTCCCATTTAATTGCCCGGAAGCGATCGCCGTAACGGAATTCAACTGCTGATATGCCAGATCCGGATAATCCTCCGGATCAATATAAGCGAAGATTCTGTTCAGCTGATAATCCTTCAGGTGGGAGTTGATAAAATTCTTTTCCGGCTGGATCGCCAGTGCAAATACAATGGCGATGGAGGGAATCGCTACCAGCAAAATGCTTGCAACCAGTTTATAACTGACGCCCCCAATAAACATGATAAAACAAAAAATAACAATCAGTACAATACTGGTGGACAGATCCGGCTGCTTATAAATCAGTATCCAGGGAATCAGGATCAATACGATACTGGCTGCGATTACCCGGAAGGTATTGATCTTCCCCTTATATTTCATAATAAACTGTGCAAAGAATAAAATCAACAGAATTTTTGCAATTTCTGAAGGTTGGAACCGAAAACTTCCGATTTCAATCCATCTTTGCGCCCCCTTGCTGCTGTCCCCAAGACCGGTAAAGATAAGGGCAAGGAGCCCGAGATTGCCCAGATACATCAGCCAGTACAGCTTTAACAGCCAGGAATAGTCAAAAAAAGCGAGAAACAGCATGATAACGATCCCGGCTATCACCCCGAAAATCTGTCTGTTCTGCACCGACGGTTCCGCGCTGCCGATGGCGAAGCATCCGATCACAGAAAGCGCAATCATCATGAGAACAAGCTTTATATCAAAATTCCGTATTTTATAATGCTTAAACATAAATCCCTTTCATCCGGTTATTTGTGCAGATCCAGTATGGGGATATTGGCATACAGGGAAGGCGTCTTCCCCCGGGAGCCCTTGCCCTTTGTATTGATCTGTATCTCCATGTTGGCAGCATCAATCTTCATGTATTTTGAAATCACTCTGGCAATATCCTGTTTGATCAATGTGATCATTTCCGGCGAGCAATTTACACGGTCGGAAATCAACAATATCTTCAGTCTGTCCCTCGCTACATCCCGGGAGCTTTTCCTGTGGAATAAAAATCTCATCATAGCTGCACACCTCCTATGCTTTATGGAATATGCCCGTTACTCTGGTCCAAAAGGATATTCCTCTCTCAAAATTTAAGAAAGGAATCTCCTCTCCCATCACTCGCCTTACCACATTCGCATATGCCTTCCCGGCCGGCGTATCGTTCCCAACCAACGGTTCTCCCTGATTGGTAGCAATGACAACATTCTCATCATCCGGAACAATTCCGATCAGCGGAATTGCCAGAATGTCCACAACATCAGAGGAGGACATCATATCTCCCCGCTTCACCATATCCATCCGAAGACGGTTGATCACAAGATCCATCTTTTGAAAACCATTTGCTTCCAGCAGTCCGATAATGCGGTCCGCGTCACGGATCGCGGATACCTCCGGCGTCGTGACCACCAAAGCCCTGTCGGCCCCTGCGATCGCATTTTGAAAGCCCTGTTCGATTCCCGCCGGACAATCCAAAAGAATATAGTCGAATTGCTCCTTCAGATGTTCAATGACCTTGATCATCTGACCGGGTGAAACCGCCGACTTGTCCCTGGTCTGGGCGGAAGGCATCAAATAAAGCCCCGGATTGCGTTTGTCACGGATCAGAGCCTGCTTGACGCGGCAGTTTCCCTCCACTACGTCTACCAGGTTATAAACGATCCTGTTTTCCAGGCCCATCACGACATCCAGATTGCGCAGACCGATATCCGTATCGATCAGGCAGACCTTTTTGCCCAGCCTGGCGAGACCTGTTCCTACGTTTGCAGTTGTGGTGGTCTTACCCACACCGCCTTTCCCTGACGTGACGACAATTACCTCGGAATTACCCATTGAATCCTCCATTTCCACCGTTATACGGTTTTCGATTAATTCGTCGTCTGCAGAGCACCTTTCCCTTATTGATAAAGTTAAAAGGTATCCAGCAATTCTTTTGTGAGCGGTTCAAACATGATTCGTCTGTTTTTCACAAATGCAATTTTCGGCTGTATTCTCGGCTGAATCAGCTTTTTTCTGTGTCTTTCCTTTGATTGATATTTGAAATCGCCGATCGTCAGTGACTCCGGCGCCATTTCAAGCGCTACTATGTAATGCTCTTCGTCCCCGTTTGCCCCGGCGTACGCCTTTCCATACAGGCCGCCCAGAATGATGATATTTTTAGCGGAGACCACGGAACAGCCCGGGTGTACATCCCCCAGGATAATGATGCTCGTTTCCGTTTCCAGGCTTTCGTGATTTTTCAGGCTTCCCCTGTAGAACTTTCCCTCCTCGTCCCCTGAAAGCCTCTTTTCCATGTTTTTTAAGGCTTTCAGAAAAAGCCGGTTCGTTTTCTCATCCCTGCCGACTATACAGATGACCTTCACATCGCTGCAGGCGTTAATGGTGTCCAGGATACGGATTTCTTCTTCGTCAGATACCTCCCTGCCTTCCAATGAAACCGCAACCTTAGAGCTTCCGAAGAATGCCTTTGACTGCGTAAATTTCACGGAAAGCTCCTCTAATATCTTCTCAAAGGGAACCTCGGGGTTCAATTTGATCGCTATGCCGTTCTGATAACTTTTTAAAATAACCGCTTCCCTCATAGCTGTGCTCCTGATTAATATTCGTTGACGGACGCCCCTTCATTTGCCTCATTCGCCGTTCCGGTGATGAGATCCTCCTCTTTCGCAAGACCATAATAATATTTCACGATATCTCTTGTTACCTGAGCGGCATAGTCGGAAGAATAGCCAAAAGGAATCCTGGTGGCGAATGCAAGCTCCGGATCGTCATAGGGCGCGTATCCCACAAATAAGGCGTGGTTGGCACGAGTCTTGATCTGCTCCGCGGTACCGGTCTTGCCGGCTACCTGAACCGCCAGATCGCCGAAGTATTTCTTCCCCTCCACCACCTTGCGCATACCGGTATGGATGGCGTCCCAGTAGCTTTCGTCCATTTCTATGGTATTGCGGATGCTTGGTGTGAACGCTTCCACCACTTTTCCGGAAGCGTCCGTTATCTCATTGATCAGCGTCAGGTTATAACAGGTTCCGCTGTTTGCGACGGTAGTCACATATCTCGCCAGCTGGGATGTGGTAAAGCTGTTAGAACCTTGTCCGATGGCAGAACGCACGGCATCTCCGTTGGAAATGATCGGCGCATATTCAGAGATTTCCACGCCGGAACGCTCGGACAGTCCGTACTGGTCCGCATAATAAGCCAGTGCATCAAGCCCCTCCTGGTCGTTGTAGGAATCCCCCCGGGTTGCAAGCCGGTATCCCACCTCATAGAAGAAATAGTTACAGGAATTCTGAATGGCGCCCACCACGTCCAGCAGCCCATGTCCGCGCGACCAGCAGTTGGGGGAAGGGGTAATATTGGTATAGGTCTTCACACAATTGATCTTGTCGCGCAGGGTGATGACGTTTTCGCATAGCCCGGCCGTCGCGGAGACCATTTTAAAGGTGGAGCCGGGCGCCGCCTCATATTGGGTCGCATAATTTAACAGCGGGCTTGATTTATCTGTGGTAAGCTTAGCGTAATACTGGGCGTTGACGGAGTTTGCCATCATATTGTTGTCATAGCCCGGATAAGAAACCATGGCGAGGACCTGCCCGGAATGCACGTCTGTAATGACGACGGAGCCATTGCAGGGATCCAGGGCCAGCTGCGCCGGCGTGATATCCAGGTTTTTGATACGGTTCATCATAAACTGATATGCGGACAGCTTCCCCGAATAAAGCAGCTCCTCATCCTCCGCATCGATCTTTACCGCGTCCTGCTCACATAAAAGCTTACAGATATCCTTGCCCGAGATCACATCGTTCAGAAGCATATATTTATAAAGCTTCTTCTGAAATTCCACGTTTCCGTCGATCATTGTGATGATATAATCCACGAGCTTTTCAAAGGTTTCCTCTGAATCCACATATTTTTCATCAAAGGAAAGCCTGTTTACATCGATCCACCTGGAATCGATGCAGAAATTCAGATATTCATTCAGGCTGATGACCTCTTTGTCCGCCCATGCGACATAGGTATCGTTATTTCTGTCAAGCATATCCTGGTCTATCACATTGTTCTTATTTAGCAGCGAAACGATATTGCTCTGATAGACCTGGTATTCCTCCTTCAATTTATTGTAGGGCGTTTTCTTCTCTACCAACTCTTCCCTGAGCTGGGAATAAACTTTTTCCTTGTAATCGAGATATGCGGCATATACGGAACTTTCTGTCTCCCCCGCGCCGGAGGCCGCAAAGTGTTCGATGTCCAGGATACTGTTATTGATCATGGCAAAGTAAACATCATAAATCGGGATCGGGATATCCTTATTGCTGCTTGCGCCGGCATCATACTTCTTGATATTCTTGATCTTATCCGTGATGATTCCGGCGATATGCTGTTCCAGGATCTCATATACCGCGATCTGAAGGTCCGCGTCAATGGTAAGGTAAATATCTTCTCCGGCGACGGGCTCCATGCGGTCCTTTACTTCAAGGGTCTTGCCCATGGAATCGGCCACCACCGTTTCGCTTCCCTTGATTCCCTGAAGCCTGCCCTCCATGCTCTCTTCAATGCCGCCCTTGCCCACGACATCGTTGATGTTATACCGTTCAGGGTTTCCGCCGGCCTCTGCTTCTGCCGCATTGAGGGATTCCAGGGCCTCCGATGAAATCTTTCCTGTATATCCTAAAATATGGGCAAAGTATTCGCTGTCCACATATCTTCTGACGGTATCCTCTTCTATGGTCACTCCGATAAGGACATCGGAGTTTTCCATGATCAGCGCAACCGTTTCCGGACAAATGTCCTTCGCCACAGTTACCCCGAGATATTTTCGGAATCCTATCAGCTTCAGGTCATAGCGGAGCGTGACCATTTGAAGCAATTCCCGTTTGGTATAGCCTTTTCCGACAATAAAATCGCTTTTTGAATCCCCCTCCACTTCATATTCGCCGATCTGGAAGTCCTTCCCAAGAAATTCCATCAGTTCCTCTGCGGTGGTGGCAAGCTGTTCGTCAGAGAGATCATCAATATATCTTTCGCCATATACATCGGCAAGGAAACGCTGCAGGGACCGCCCGGAGACGGAATATGCAAATTCCCCATCCTCGTCGATCATAATGTTAAAATCCGAGATAATGCTGTCCCCGTTTTTTTCAACCATTTTGATCAGCTTAAAAATATTGCTGTTCATCTGACGGTTCTTGGAGGAGGTGCTCATCCCTGAATCGAAAACGTCCTCTAACCTGACAGAATACGCCAGCTCGCTGTATGCCAGCACCTTACCGTTCCTGTCCAGGATCCTTCCCCTGGTACTTGCGATCTCCCTGGTCTTCTCAGTCATCAGGACAAAGTTGTCCAGATATTCCTGTCCCCGCACGATCTGCAGATCAAAACACCGATAGACCAAGATCCCGCCCAGGATAAAAAACAGGATTGCCAGTATGGTTGTCCGGCTCTTTATGATACTTTTTAACCGATCGATCCATTCGTCAAACAAAAATCTGCGCTCTCCTTTTTTCTCTCGCTTCCAAGCCCACATTGATCCTTAAGATCAAAGGATATAATATTAAGGTAACCACTATCGTATAAATCGCTTCCGGCAGAATAACGCCTGTCAGATAAGAAACAAACTCGAATTTCCCCTGCAGCAGAAAAAGCAGTACATAACAGGTCAGACCATAGGTCAGATCGCTGATGATGATGAGCGCAAGGGGAAGCTTGATATCCTCAGGATAAAAAATCCGGCTGAATTTTCCATTCAGAAAGCCGATATACATAAAGACCATGGCGTAAAATCCAAGGATATCCCCATAAAAAATATCGCACAAAAGCCCGCAGAAGAATCCGATGAGCAACCCCTCCCGGTCCCCTCTCATAAATCCAAAGGAGGCGGTCAGAATGATCATCAGGTTGGGGATGATACCCCCAAAATCCAGCCAGCAAAACACTGTGGTCTGGAGTAAAAAAAACAGAAAAATAAGCAGTGCAACCACAATCTTCCTTAACATATCCCACTCCATGCTTCTATTCCAGGGCATCCTCATCGTTCACCTGCTGCTTGGTCTGGGTAATGATGAGGACCTCTTCCAAATGCTCAAAGTCCACCACCGGCATTATGTATCCGGACTTGGTAAGATTATTGGCGTCAAGAAAAATCGTATCGATGTAGCCGATCAGGATATCCGCCAGATACTTGTCACTGATGCTGGAGGTGACCACCTTGCTGCCTGTTTCCACCTGGTCGTCCCCGTCCAGCAGCTGACTGAAGCGAATGACGCCGTCTTTCATCAGCTGTAGATCCCCGGACACGATCAGATTAACGCCGGAAGGCATAACGGAACCGCTTACGTTGGAATTGTCGGAAATAATGGAGGTCACCTTTGCCCAGTTGGGTCCGACAGACGTGATACGTCCTACCAGACCGCCGCCCGCCATCACATTCATGTCGACCGCAATTCCATCTTCATAGCCCTTATCTACAGTAAAATTGGAATACCAGTTGCTGGAATCCCGGCTTATGATACGCGCACCCACGGTTTCAAACTGACTGTATTTTTCTTTCATCTCCATGAGCTCGCGCAGCCGGATCAGCTCATAGCGTTCCTGCTGCAGAATGGTATTTTCACTGGTGAGCTCATCCACCTGCTCCTTCAGTCTTGCGTTCTCGTCCAGAAGCTGCCTGATCTGGCCTAATTCCTCTGAGCGGTTGGAAAGCCATTCGCCTGCATTGCTGATGCCCTCCTGGAAGGGAACCACGATGTATCCTGCAGCCGTATTTAACGGTATATCGAAGAAATCCGTGCCAAAGGTAAGGAGCATCGCCACGCTGCAAAACACTGTTAAAACAAAGAGGAGATATTTACTCGGCAAAGTAAAGCTCTCCCCTTTTTTCTTTATAACTGGGCTCATTTACTCATCCCTTCAATTGCATAAGCTACCGATTTATAGTTGTCCTCTCTAATAATCTTGGAAAGCCCCACCGCAACGCTGGTAATGGGATTCTCGGCAAGATTTACCTTCAGCTTTGTCCCCTGTGCAATGCATTCGGCAAGATGTCCTGTCTGGGATGCGCCGCCGCTTAAGTAAACGCCATGACGGTAGATATCTGCCGCGAGTTCAGGCGGCGTGCGCTCCAGGATCACCTTCACGTTATCCACTATGGTGTTGAAATGCTCCTGAAGGGAATCCACTACAAGCTTGGTAGGTATTTCCCGTTCTACCGGAAGACCGGTCACAATATCACGTCCATATACAATCGCGCCGCTGTTCTCGGCTTCCAGATCGTTTAAAGCCACCTTGACCGCTTCCGCTGTCTTCCCGCCGATGATCAGGCTGAATTCCTTTCGGATCGCAGTCTTAATCGCCTCGTCAAACTTTGCCCCGCCCACCTTGATCAGGCGGCTTAAGACAATCCCGCCCAGGGACAATATGGATATTTCCGTTGTCTCGTAGCCCACGTTCACTGTAAGCACCCCCTGCGAGTTCTTCACATCGATATCCATGCCGAGACCGTCTGCGACAGCCTTTTCCACAACCATGATCTTCTTGGCCTTCACGTTGGCGTCCCTGATCAGGTCATAAAAGGCCCTCTTCTCCACCTCTGTCACATCTGTAGGAACTGCGATCAGGAAATCCGCAGGCTTCGCGCTCCCTTTTTGGAGGTCCGAAATAAAATACTTCACCAGGGTCTCCATATTTTTGATATCAGCGATGACGCCATTGGAAAGCGGATAGGAAATCTGGATATTGCTTGGGGCCTTTTCATACATCTCAAAGGCGGAATCCCCATAGGCGAACAGAATATTCTTGTTCTCAATGGCGATCATGTTCTTCTGAACCATGATATTGTCGTCGTTTTTGCTGTAAATTTTGATGTTGTTCGTACCGAGATCGATACCAAATGCGTTGATTGCCAAAATGACAGCTCCTTTCTATAGTAAACCTGATTCTTTAAAGCTGGTATATCTGTTATCGCCGATGATAACGTGATCCAGGAGAGGGATCTCCAACTGCTCCCCCATCTGCGCTACCTGTCGGGTCAAAGCCTTATCACAGCCGCTGGGCGTCGGGTCTCCGCTTGGATGGTTATGCACCAGCAGAATGTTGACCGCCTTTTGTCTTAACGCCTCCAGGAAAATCTCCCGGGGGGATATCAGCGACATCCGTACACTTCCGTTGGACAGCTCGGATTCCTTCAGGACCTGTCCTTTGGCGTCCAGGGATACCAGGACAACGCATTCTGTGTCCTTATGCCTGAGCTGTTCCATAAAATATTCCGCCACGCTTCCGGAATCCGTAAAAATCAGCCCCTGTTTTGCGGTAGCGCGGCTGATCCTGGCAGAAAGCTCTGTAATGCATTTCAGCTTTACCGCCTTTACCTCTCCAATCCCCCTGACACCCTTTAATTCTTCCACAGACAGATCATACAGCCCCAGAAGCCCTTCCCTGGGGTATCTTGCGAGCTTCAGGACTTCCTGCGCCACCGCAAGGGCATCCATGTCGTGCGTGCCTGTCCGCAGGATCACCGCCAGCAGTTCGCTCTCCGTCAAAGCCTCCGCGCCATAAGCCAGAAAACGTTCATACGGCCTGGACGGCGTTCCCGTCTCTTTTTGCTTCTTCATACGTCTCCCTTCCGACCTTCTCCGACGACGTATGACCCTTCCAAATAAAAATACAAATTTCTCTATCGGATAAAGCGATAAACCACGAGGGCGATTACCACACCCAGAACACTTGCAATGGTAATATGGAACTGAAGCCCGAACGTCAGGATGATAAATCCCATATTGAGCTCAACCGGGGAGCTGAGCCCGAAGGATTGTCCATAATTTAAAAAACTTCCGTCAAAGAACGTTCCGATAAAGCGTCCTATCACAAATCCAACCAGAACCAGGATGATCAATGTCCAGTTTATCCTTTTCAAAATCCCATACCATCTTTCTTCTGTATTCTCCGGCATCTGCCCCTGTAAGGATTACATCCGCCAAAAACTATCCCACCAAAGCCCGATTATGACAGGATCATGTCGACAGATGCCCTCACTGTCGACATTGTAGCATATTTTCCAGAATCTGTACATAAAATTCAACAATTTTATTTCGTGGTTTTTCTAATTTTTTCTTTTGCTTTTTCAAGTTCCTGCCCGGATATGACACCCTTATTCAACAGGAACTGCAAAGATTTCATGATACCGAACCTGGCGTGCTGCCAGGTCAGCCCACCCTGAAAATAAACCGCGAAGGGCGGTTTGATGGGTCCGTCCGCAGAAAGCTCGATGGAAGAACCGGATACGAAGGCGCCCGCCGCCATGATCACCGGGGCGTCGTAGCCGGGCATGTCCCAGGGCTCAGGCGTCACGTGACTGTCCACAGGGGCCGCCGCCTGGATTCCTTCACAGAAAGAGGTCACCCCCTCCGGCGTTCCGAAGGTCACCGCCTGAATGATATCGTGACGGTCCTCCCAGCCGTTTGGAATCACCGCAAAACCGAGGTTCTCATAGAGATTAGCGGCAAAAACAGCCCCCTTTAAGGCGCTGGCGGTCACTGTGGGCGCAAGGAACAGCCCCTGATAAAACTGCCCCAGCACGCCTAAGGACGCCCCCACTTCCTTCCCGAGACCGGGGGAGGTCAGACGGTAGGCCGCGTTTTCCACACATGTCCTCTTTCCTGCGATATAGCCGCCGATGGGGGCAAGCCCGCCGCCTGGATTCTTGATGAGGGAGCCCACTACCATGTCGGCGCCGACGTCCGACGGTTCGATGGTTTCCACAAACTCGCCGTAGCAGTTATCCACCATACAGATCACGTCCGGTCTGCGTTCCTTTATAAAAGAAATCAGCTCCCCTATTTGGGCAACCGAAAAGGTCGGTCTGGTCTGGTAGCCCTTGGAGCGCTGGATCGTGACCAGCCTTGTCCGTTCATTCAGGGCTTCTTCGATCCCTTCATAATCAAAGCTTCCGTCCTGTTTCAGCTCCACCTGCCTGTAGGTGATCCCATATTCCGCCAGGGAGCCCCTGGACGGACGGATGCCTATGACCTCCTCTAAGGTATCGTAGGGCTTTCCGACGGGGGAAAGCAGTTCATCCCCGGGACGAAGGTTGCTCATCAGGGCGAGCGCCAAAGCATGGGTTCCGCATGTGATCTGGGGTCTGACCAGGCAATCCTCTGTGTGGAAGATATCTGCGTAGGCCCTCTCCAGGGTATCCCTGCCGAGGTCATTGTAGCCGTAACCGGTCGTTCCCGTAAGACAGGCCTCGCCGACCTGGTTTTTCTGCATGGCCGCAAGAACCTTCAGCTGATTATATTCCGCCACGGAATCGATGGCGGCAAAGCGCCCGGAAAGAAGTCCGCAGACCGCTTCCCCATAGCTGTACACATCTTCCCCGATTCCCATTTCCTTATACTGCTTTCTTATCAGATCCTCCATGCCTCCGGCGGCTCCCTTCCATAAAATAAAAGAACGTCGCATTCCGTTTCCTTCGCTGTAAAGCGATTCCTTCCGCACCTTATATCGATCCGTTCTGCCGGTCCAGTATCCCTGCATCCCTCAGGCATTCCAGCAGATAGGAAAGAATTCTCCCCTCATCATTTTGAAAAGCCTCCTTCTCGACCCACAGGACAGATTTTTCCCGGCGGAACCAGGTGAGCTGTCTCTTCGCAAAATGCCTGGTATCCCGCTTGATAAGGGCAACCGCTTCATCCAGGGTGCATCTGCCGTCCAGGTAATCCAGAATTTCCTTGTAGCCCAGTCCCTGCATGGAAACCTGTCCGCTGTGGCAGCCCATATCCCGGAGCCGCCTCACCTCATCCACAAGCCCCGCACGAAGCATTTCATCCACACGCCTGTCGATCCGCTCATAAAGATGCTGCCTGTCCTCATTCAGGACAAAATAGCAGGAACGGTATGCGCTCTTTTTCGCGCGTTCCTGTTTATTATGCTCCGAGATTTGCGTTCCTGTCAAATGAAAAAATTCTAAAGCCCGTATGGTGCGCTTGACATTATTGGCGTGGATGGCTTCTGCGGATGCGGGGTCCACCTGCCTTAACATTTCATGCAGGGCCTCCGCTCCCCTCTCCCCCGCCAGCTGTTCCAGCCTCCTCCGGTAAGAGGTATCTTCCTCATTTTCCGTAAAATCAATGTCATACAGGACAGCCTGAATATAGAAGCCGGTTCCCCCGGCAAGAATGGGGATATGCCCCCTCCCATAGATTTCCTTCATGCATTCCCTGCATTTACGTTGAAAAAAGACCACGTTAAAATCCTCAGAAGGCTCCAGGATATCGATGAGGTGGTGGGGAACCCCCTGCATTTCTTCGGGAGTGATCTTGGCGGAGCCGATATTCATGTGGCGGTAGACCTGCATGGAATCAGCGGAAATAATCTCCCCTCCGATTGCCTTCGCAAGCTCTATGGACAGCCTTGTTTTGCCTACGGCAGTAGGTCCCGTCAGAATAACCAGGGGCTTTTCCGCATTTATTTCCTGTATCATGTATAATTTCCCTTCCCGTTTACACAATTCGTTTGAATTTCTTTTCCATCTCTGTTTTGGACATGGAAATGATGGTCGGTCTTCCATGGGGACAATTATAGGGATTGTCCAGGGTAAGGAGCTCATCGATCAGATGGTCGGCCTCAGCAGGGGAAAGCCTGTGATTGCCCTTTACAGCCGCTTTACAGGACATGGAAGCGATTTTCTCTTCCACGGATCTTAGATTTCCCATGGAAGAACCCTCAGTCAGACCATCCAGCACCTCCAGAAACATTTGTCTTTCACTGCATCCATAAAGATCCGCGGGAACGCTTCGCAGGGCGTATTCATTTCCGCCGAATTCCTCTATCTCAAAGCCCAGGGAAGTAAAAGCCTCCCTGTTCTCGCGAAGCACAAGCTCCTCCTGTCCGGACAGGCTTACAATCACGGGAGGAAGAAGGCTCTGGCTTATCACCTCATGCTCCTTGTACTGCTTCATCAGACGCTCATACTTTACCTTTTCGTGGGCCGCATGCTGATCTATAATGAACATCTTATCCTCAAACTGTACGATCCAGTAGGTATCGAAAACCTGGCCGATAATATGGTAACGGGAGCGGTTTTCATCGCTCAGAAGCTTTTCTTCAAACAGATTCATCTGCTGTGCGGATGTCTGTATGTCCGGGCTATCTGTTTTTCCCGCGTTTTCTGTTTTTTCCGTGTTTTCTGTTTTTTCCGCGTTTTCTGTGTTTTCTGCGTTTCCTATTCTTTCTGCCCTTTCCCTATCCGGGGCATCAATCTCCTTTAACGGCACCGCTTCCACAAAGAACGCGTCCTCTTGGGCCGGGGTCAAAACAGGGGATGCGGCCGAAGTCGATCCCGTGATGGCGTCTCCGGGCTTTCTGCCCTCTAAGACTCTGCTCCACAGGGGGCTGTTCAGCATATCCTGCATCTGCCCTCCCGAATGCTTCGCACTGTATCTGCTTTCCTCCATGACCCGGTACTGGTTTGTCCTGTTTTTTTCAAAGGGTTCAGGGGTGTCTCTGCGCGTTTCCGTCTTCTCTTCTTTTTTAGGGTCGGTATCGGACAGGGACGCCTCCGGGATCATCTCCCTGCGGTGGAGGGTATCCCGGACAATGGCTGCGAGCAGATTGCAGAACGCCGGGCCGTCGGAAAAACGGACGTCCATCTTGGTGGGGTGTACATTCACGTCCACGGTTTCGTTTCCCATGTAAATATGAAGGACGCAGAGAGGAAACTTATGTTGCATCAGGTATTCCCTGTAGCCCTCCTCCAACGCCTTCGCGATAAGCTGACTGCGGATAAACCGCCGGTTCATAAAATAAATTTCAAAATTACGGTTGGAACGCACCAGGATCGGTTTCCCGAGATAGCCCTCAACGCGGATGCCTCCCCGCACCTCTTCTACAGGCACAAGCTGGGAAGCGATATCTCTTCCGTAAAGCCGGTAAATGACCTCTTTCAGGTCCCCGTTGCCTGAGGTATGGAACCTAACCTGGCTTCCCAAGGTGAATTTAAAAGAAATATCCGGTCTGGAAAGCGCCAGATGCTCCATCAGCTCGACAATATAACCTCCCTCCGTGGCAGGGGTCTTTAAGAACTTTCGGCGGACGGGCGTATTGTAAAAAAGGTTTCTCATAATAAAAGTGGTTCCCTCAGGGGCTCCGATCTCTTCAAAGGACTTCTCCTGGGCTCCCTCCATGACAAAACGGACTCCCGTCAGGGCTTCCTTTGTCTTGGTGATCACCTCAACCTTTGAAACCGCGGCAATGCTGGAAAGGGCCTCTCCGCGGAAGCCCAGGCTGTTCACATGCATCAGATCCTCTACAGACGTAATCTTACTGGTGGCATGGCGCAAAAAAGCCGTCCTGATTTGGGATGCCTCCATGCCGCTGCCGTTATCCGTCACACGCAGGAATTCGATGCCGCCATCCCTTGCTTCTACGGTGATTGCGGTGGCACCCGAGTCGATTGCATTTTCCACGAGCTCCTTCACCACGCTGGAGGGGCGCTCTACAACCTCGCCTGCCGCGATCTTATCTATTGTTTCTGAATTTAAAACATGTATCTTTGCCATATCCGTATCCTTTGTTCTGGTCTTGCCCTTTGTCCTAGCCTTGTTCCTTATCCCGAAATGTTTCTTTTGGGTGCCTTCCTTATTTTGGGTTTTATCCCTGCCACCTGTTGTTCAGCTTGGACTGCAGGCGGTACAGGGTATTCAAGGCGTCAAGGGGCGTCATGGTTGAAATATTGACCTCCTTTAACTCCTTGATCACATCCTCATCCGTCACCGTATCAAAAAGGGACATCTGCGCCAGATCCACCTCATCGAGCTTCGGCTGTTTTTTTGCCTTGCCTTCATTTTTGGTATCCACCTGGATGCTCTGCACCTTTTCGATGATATCGTTGTCGCTTAACTGTTTTACAATCTCCTTGGCGCGGTCCGTCACCATATCCGGCACCCCCGCCAGCTTTGCCACCTGGATACCGTAGCTCTTATCGGCACCGCCCTTGATGATCTTACGCAGGAAAACGATATCGTCCCCGGATTCCTTCACTGCGATACAGTAATTGTTCACATTGCTGATCTTACCCTCCAGCTCCGTCAGTTCGTGATAGTGGGTGGCAAAAAGCGTCTTTGCGCCCAGCAGCTTGCGGTTGCTGATATGCTCGATCACGGCCCAGGCGATGGAAAGCCCGTCAAAGGTGGAGGTTCCCCTTCCGATCTCATCAAGGATGAGCAGGCTCTTAGAGGTCGCATTGCGCAGAATGTTCGCCACCTCGTTCATCTCCACCATAAAGGTGGACTGGCCGCTGGCAAGGTCGTCGGAAGCCCCCACTCTGGTGAAGATCCGGTCCACAATGCCGATATTTGCGCTCTTTGCCGGCACGAAGCAGCCGATCTGTGCCAACAGCACGATCAGGGCGGTCTGGCGCATATAGGTGGATTTGCCGGCCATATTGGGGCCTGTGATAATGGAAATGCAGTGGCTGGCGTTATCCAGATAGGTATCGTTGGAAATGAACAGGTCGTTGACGATCATCTGCTCCACCACAGGATGCCTGCCCTCCTTGATATCGATCACGCCCTTCTCATTCAGCTTCGGCCGCACATAATGGTTGCGTTCCGATACCCAGGAAAGGGAGGCGAATACGTCCAGCCTGGCGATGGCCTTGGCCGTCTTCTGGATGCGCTCCACCTCCATGGAGATGGCGTCGCGGATCTGGCAGAATAGGTCATATTCCAGGGTGTTGAGCTTGTCCTCCGCATTTAAAATTGTATCCTCCAGCTCCTTTAAGCGGGGGGTGGTATAGCGTTCCGCATTGGTCAGGGTCTGCTTCCTGATATAGTCCTCCGGCACCAGGTTTTTAAAGGAATTGGTGACCTCAAAATAATAGCCGAAGACTTTATTATATTTAATACGCAGGTTCTTGATGCCCGTGCGCTCCCTATCGTCGTTTTCCAGCTGGGCAAGCCACTCCTTGCCGTCCGTCTTGGCCCTGCGCAGCATGTCGATATCTTGGTCAAAGCCGCTTTTGATCATACCGCCCTCCCGGATTGTGATGGGCGGCTCCTCCTCGATGGCGCGGTCAATGAGCTGATAGATATCCTCCAGCCCGTCGATATCCGCCTCGATCTCCTTTAACGCTTCTTTTTCAAAGCCCTTCAGCACAGCCTTGATATGAGGCATCATTTCCAAGGAATTGCGGAAAGCAATGAGATCCCGTGGATTGGCGGTTTTATAGGTCACCTTGCTCAAAAGCCGTTCCAGGTCGTAAATTGGGTTCAGATACTCCCTGATCTCATCCCTGGATACCGTATCGCCGCACAGCTCTTCGATGGCGTCCAGCCGTTTTTCCATTTCCGCCTTTTCGATCAGCGGCTGCTCCAAAAAGCTGCGCAGGGTCCTGGCACCCATGGCGGTCTTCGTCTTGTCCAACACCCATAAAAGGGAGCCGCGCTTCTGCTTTTCCCGAAGCGTCTCCACAAGCTCCAGGTTGCGCCTGGTGGAACTGTCAAGGAGCATGTATTTGCTTGTCAGGTAAGGATAAATGTGGATGAACTGATCCAGGGTGGTCTTCTGAGTCTCCGTAAGATACTCAAGCATGGCTCCGGCGGCGACCACGCCCATGGGAAAATCCTCTATCCCGAGCCCGATCAGGGTATTCACCTTAAAATGCTTCATCAGAGCCTTTTTACAGGTATCATCATCGAACATATGGGGCTCCAGGGAATTGACGCTGATGTGAAGCCTGCCCCGCAGGTCCGCGATATCCACGCCGCTGACCAGAAAAGCATCGTTGCAGACGATCTCAGAAGGCTCATATTTCATCAGCTCGTCCATCAGACGCTTCGTGTCCTCCACCTCTGTCAGATAAAAATCCCCAGTGGTCACGTCAGCCACGGAAAGACCGATTTTTGCAGGTGTATAGGCAACGCTCATCAGGTAATTGTTTTTGGTTTCTTCCAGTGACTGCATGTTCAGATTGGTTCCGGGAGTGACGATCCGCACCACTTCACGCTTCACGAGCCCCTTGGCAAGCTTCGGATCCTCCACCTGTTCACAGATCGCCACCTTATAACCCTTGTTGACCAACTTAGTCAAGTATCCTTCCACCGCATGGTAAGGCACGCCGCACATGGGCGCGCGCTCATCCAGCCCGCAGGACTTCCCCGTGAGGGTCAGTTCCAGTTCCTTTGTACAGATCTGCGCGTCCTCAAAAAACATCTCATAGAAATCTCCCAGCCTGTAAAAAAGGATACAGTCGGGATATTCCTTCTTTGTCTCCATGTATTTCTGCATCATGGGAGTCATCTCAGCCACGGTCTTACTCTCCTGTTCTTAACGTTCCGAAACTTCTTAATGGTAAAAATCAAGCGGATACACAATCTCTTGCGCATCCGCTCTGATTTTAACACAAAATATTGTAATTGTAAATCTTTATGGTTTGAGAAATTTGCTGGTTACAGTTCACTCGTCCGCCAGCCAAGGAGCAGATTCGTGCTTGCACAAATATCTGCTCTTGGCTGAACGGACGAAGGGAGCGCCATTTTATGAGCAAAGGTAGCTGCAAAGCAGCGAAAAGCGCGTAAGCGCGGCTTTGCGAATGGCGCGGAGTGAACTGTGACCTTTTTCCGCAACTCCAACCGTTCATTGCCTCTCATTCACATAGAGAGACACCCTGTTCTGAATAACTTTAGCCACGTCGTCCACTGTTTTCTGCCCCTGGAAGAAAGCCGCGGCCTCCTCTGAAACGATTGACCAGATCACCTCATCCTTGGAATCGGCTGTTCCGGCCCCGTCAAGCAGGTTTCGCAGAACTTCGATATCCTCCGGAAGGGGAACATAAAAGGGAATCATGGTGCCTTCCTGCATATCATAAATGCCGCCATAGGATCTCCTGACGGGATCGCCTTTCTCATCCAGACGGATCTGACCCTCCATATCTTTTTCATAGGGATCTGCCGCAGCCTTTTCGATCTCCTGTTCAAATTGATCCGCCCTGGCGGACATTCCGGTTTCCCACCTTATTCTGGGAAGTCCGTCCTCCTCCAGCAAAAATTTCAGGAATTCCCAGGCTCCCTCCTTATGACCGGAGGCGGACAGTATTCCGAAGCAACCGTCGCCCAGGGCCATGCGGCAGCCGTTTCCATTTTCAGAAGGATATCCCACAAAGGTTACCTTTTCTGCCCCGAACATTCCTGCCGCTTCCGTGATCTGTTCAGGACTGCTAATGTCGGCCTGATACAGAAGCATGTTCCCGTCCAGGAGCTTCTGCATGGTACTTTTCCCGCCTGCCTGACTCACTGCGGAATCCGCCTGGGGAAAGCTTGCCGCGAACTCCAGGAGTTGCTTAAATTCCGGGGAATCCAGGCTGACCTTTCCGTTTTCCCAGTCAATGAACCGGGACCAGCCGAAGGTCAGGCAGCCTTCCAGGATCGTATCCCTGTCGGCGTTTTCAAAAAGCTCCGCATTGGGATTGGCCTTGGCCAGAGCCATCAGATCCTCCAGGCTCCAGCCCATCTTCTCCCCCACCAGGGCGCTTCTGCCCGCCAGGGTGGAAAGGGTAAAGTTCCTGGGAATACAGGTCAGGGTATCCTGAAAGGTGGCTGCATCCAAAACTGACTGGAGGAAATCTTCTTTCCGTACCTTCTGGTCCGAGTCCAGATAGGCGTTCAAATCCTCTAAGAGCCCCTTGGAAACCAGGGAACCGATATCCACCGCGGATAGGTCCAGAAGGTCGGGGGAATTTTTGGAAAGAAGGTCATTGTTCATAGCCTGCATCGCTTCCGCCAGGGCCTCCGTCCCCTCCCTGTCCGCATCTCCATATTCTCGGATAGAAACATGATACTTGTCGCTTTGCTTGTTAAAGCTCACCACCGCATAGCCGAGAAATGCCTTGTCGGAGGCGAGGCTTCCGATCACGATCTCTTCCTTTACAGGCAGTTCGGAGGCCTTTCTTTTGACCAGATGAAGAATCTCTGTGGAGTTCTCCTCCATCATCCAGTCATAGACTGCCAGAAAAATTTCCCCGTCCTGCTGGGCTACAGCCTGCAGAGAGCTTCCCTGAATATCGCAGTCAAGCCATTTTGCCAGGGTTCTGGAGTTTCCCGTATTCATATCATATTCATAAAGGGCGGTGCCGTCATAGACGAGAAAATCCGTATCTGCCCCGGCAAAGAAATGGGCATCCGAGTCACCGGGCAAACTGCCAAAGCTTTTTCCCAACTCCATTTTCTGAGGATCCACCGGTGCAAGTAGGTTTT
The DNA here is from genome assembly GCA_947588205.1 of uncultured Acetatifactor sp. Taxonomy (GTDB): domain Bacteria; phylum Bacillota; class Clostridia; order Lachnospirales; family Lachnospiraceae; genus Acetatifactor. The sequence goes on from CANPYG010000027.1 coordinate 28,503, forward strand.
CCCCAGCGTCAGAGTCCCATAAAACTGCATAGACCTTCCCGTCCTTTCCGGCTACAAGACCGGATACGCGGAGACCTTCCCCTTCCACGGGAATCACCCCCAGGGCATTCCCCGTCGGATCCATCAGATAAATCTTAGAATCTTTGGTAGCATAGAGATTTCTTTCTGCGTCTACCGCCCCGTTTGTAAAAGGGGCGAACATGACGACATAGCTGAAGCCCCCCATACTCCCGGTCTGGTTTTCCGTCTCTTCTTTTTCCCCGAAAGCCTCCGAAAGATCCACGGAAAACAGCTCCTGACCCTGGGCACTTACTTTTTTCAGGGTACAGTCCTGCAGGAAGAAATAAAAATTCCCCTCTTGATCCACGGTATAGGAGGCGATGCCCATGCCGGCGTTTACGCTGACCGGGAGCTTGACAAAGCTTCCCTCGCCGCTTCCCATTTCCTGCCCGTCGTTATCATTTTCCTGTTTGCCGCTGTTTGTTTCCTGCTCGCTTCCGTCGATTTTCTGTCCGCCACTGCCTGCTCCTTGTCCGCTTCCCGGTTCAAACCGGTAAAACTCACTGACAAGAGAACCGTTGTCTCGGTTGGAGCTGTAAAAATACAGGCTGTCTCCTGCGGCTGCCATCTGATTGCCATTAAACTCCACTCCCTCAGGCAGCTTCAGGCGGATGGATTCCGGCACATAGACCATTTCTGTGCCCTCTTTGCCGCCGCCCTGACCGCTGTCCAGACCATTGTTTTCCGCACCGTTGCGCCCCTCTGTTTCCTGTCCTCCTTTGTTCTCGCCTCCATTGTCCTGCCCTGCTTTTCCCAGACCGGAGCAGCCTGACAGCTGAAAGCAGAATAACAATGTGAATGCTAGCAAAAGCGCCCTTCTCCAACCACATTTTTTCATGAAAACTTTCATAGAAACACCCTTTCTGTTGTAATCTACAGCTATTAACAGCTATTATTTAGCTATTTTTTTGCTTTTTAAGCCGTTTTTAAGTCGGTATAATATAGCCGATATTCAGATTACAAAAGAAAGCTTACAAATCTCGAACAGCATTCTTAAACTTTTCTTACAATTTTCACTCCAACCCATTGATCAGTCTGCTCAGCCGGTCGCTCTGAAATGAGAAAAGCTCACTTAAGGCAAAAGGAACATGAAGCGCTTCGTTTACCTTTTCCATCTTCTCTTCCAGGTCTTCTGGATCACTCAAATCGACATCTCCCAGATTCTCCAGCAGGATAGGGGCAAAACGGGAAGCGTTTTCCCAGATTTTTCCTTCTTTTGAGAACCTCAGTCCAAAAGTCCATGGTATTTCTTCATAACCGGTTCCTACGGCGGGCTCTTTGACTTCGTAATAAATCTCCCATTCCCTGGAATTGGGATAAAACAATGCGCTTTCATAATGGTAATCCGTGATTAAGGAACCATCTTCTCCCACATGGCTCTTGATATAATCCAGAAATTCTGCCCTCTCCCGCGCCGCAAATTCCTCCGCCGTCATTTCCCGCACATCCCCATATACTTCCCTGAAACAGTCTTCATACTGTTTCGTCCGTTCCATATTCAGGGTTTTTATCAGCCTAAGGTATTTTCCCTCAAAATCGATCATTTCTACCGCTTTTTCATAGTCCCCATTCTGCATCAGCTCCAGAAACCGACCGGCAAGATAAATTTCGTCCAGATTGGAAAAACAGGTGCCTTCTCCACGGATTTGATTGACAAACATCCTGCCCAGCCAGGACAGGGGAAGGAGCAGAACAAGCAGCACCAGAGACAGCAGCCAGCGTCTCTTGATCTTGCGGAAGCTTTTGCGCAGCGCATCCTTTTCCGCCAAAGCCCGCGGGCTCGGTTTTGCAGGGACATCCTGATCTATATTCCTAAGGATATCCTGACTCAAATCAGCAGGGATATCTTGGCTCACATCCTTAAGAGTATTCTGGCTCGTTCCCGCAGGGATTTTCTGACCCGTTTTCCCAGGGATTTCCGTATTCATTTTTTCTGCCATTTCTTGGGGTAGATGCATTCCGGCATAGAACTTTCGGCAATCCTCGCATTCCGCCAGATGCTCCTCCACCAGCCGCCTGCTGTCCTCGCTGCAAAGTCCATCCTCCAGCATTAGCATTAAATCTCTGTACACATCGCAAGATAGTTTCATCTCGACTCCTCGCTTTCTGTTTTAAAAGCTCCTCAATTATTTCATATCCATAACCGATTCCGCGATCTTCTTTTTGGCTCTGAGGAAAGTGACCCTCCCCCAGCTTTCCGTCCTGCCATTGGCAGCAGAGATTTCCTTTAAGGACACGCCGCCGAACAGATGCATGACAAAAACCTCCCGGTAAGGTTCTTCCAGACTTCTGATTGCCTCCCTGATACGTCTGTATTCTTCCTTTTTCACGAAAATTTCCTCAGGGGTTCCCTTTGCCGCCCTTGCCTCGATCCCCGCCAGACCCAGGCGGACATAGCGGCTTCGCCTTTTGCACTCTCTGATCCAGGCATTTTTTCCGATCTGGCAGAGCCAGGTGTAGACGCTGCATCTTCCCTCAAAACGATCGATATGTAAAAAAGCCTGATAAAAGGTTTCCTGCAGAAGTTCCTCCGCTTCTTCCCTGCTTCCGGTCAGAGAAAGCAGGAACCGGTAAACAGGCCGTCCAAACTGCTCATAAATATCCTGAAACGTCGCCATTCTGCTTTCCCCTCCTTCCTGCAGGGAGATTTACTTTCTCCCTGACTTTACTCTCTTCCCAGCTTTACTTTCTTCCCAGCTTTGACAATTGCTGTGACTTTTCTTTTGCCGCGGTCCACGCTATGCCTTTCGCTTCAACTCCGCTGCTCCCCTTACAGCTGCTTTTGCTGTCACCCGGCACATCTGCTGCTTCCATTGGGTGAGCTTATAAAAAATAAATATCAGGTAAACGCTTACTGCAATGCTGAAAAGATTCCAGCAGCCGCCGGACACCCTGGGGAAAAAGTCAGCCAGACGGATGATGGCGCTTACTAAAGGCGCATGCAGAAGAAAAGGAACCAGCGTATCCATCCCGAGCCTGGAAATCGGCAGCCTGCAGTCAGCTGTGAAGACAAGAAAAAACAAACCAATACTGCATGCCAGAAGGAAGCATAACATTCTGCGAAAGAACCCCTTTAATCCCAGACCGCCGATCCCTGATAAGCCAAAACAGTCCGCCTGATAGAAAAAGTCCGCCGGAATCCTGCTGCCCCAAAGATTGAATAGCATCAGAAAAACCCAGAAAGCGGTCAGCCCAATCCTGCGGAAGCCCTTCCAGTCCATATCTTTAGGAAGGAAAAGTCCCAGGAAAAAATAAGGCAGGAAGCACAGTGTTCTGGACAGGGAAAGAAAGCGTCCCAGCGCCGGAACATATCCTGCCGCACAGGAGATCAGAAGCGACAGGATCACGACGCCTGTTTTTACAAAACCTCCGTTCCCTGCTATCCGTAACCTCCCAACAACCCAATACCATAACAGACCAGCCAGATCCATACAGGCAAGACTGAGCAGATACCAAAGATGCCATACCGGAATCCATAAGGAAAAATGACCTCCCAAAAGATTACAGACAAACACAGCGGAGGGCTGCAGAAGGCAATAGAGGAAAAGCATTTTCTTCATCTGCCGGAAGCATCCGGCAGAATCTGTCAGGAGGAGACCGGAAAGGAACAGAAATAAGGGCATATGAAAGCTGTAGATCATACGGTAAATCTGCATCAGCACCGCATCCTCATAGATCTTTCCCTCGATCATATGCCCGTAGATGACCAGAAAAATTAAAAATAATTTGAGATTACAATAAACCGCATCCCGTTCTTTGATCGGATTTTTTAATTCCATGGTTTCTTCCGGAGCCTGCCTCCGGCGTTCCTCTCCTGCCTTTTCCGAAACTTTTCTGCTGATCTGCCTCTTCAGAGCTGTTTCTTTTGGAGGTGTCTCTTTTGGAACAGCCTCTTTTAGAGCTGCTTCTTTTAGAGATGTCTCTTTTAGATCGGCCTCTTTTACAGTTAGAGAAAAAAACCATGGAAACGTTACATTTTCCTTTTAAAATTTCAGTTTTTCGGTTCTTCTTGTCGGTTACTTATCTAACTCCAATTTAATTATGTCAAAGTTAATTTATTCAACTGTTCCTCTCTGCCCGTATCAAGAGCAGCGTGGAAATCGCCAGAATAATCGCCTCATAAATTCCGAAAGTAAACCAAATAACGGATGAGCCGAAAAGCATCGGGAGGATCATAATGACAGCTACACTTACGACTACACTCCGCAGGAAGTTGATGATGATTGCATATCCTGACCTCTCCGTTGAATACAGATACGCTGAAATCATGACATTGAGAGCCATGACAACAAAGCCCCAAGAATAGAGCGACATGATTTGAAGAATGTATTCCAGCGTTTCCGGGTCTGGATTCCTTACCGGCGTGTTTCTGGTGGCGCTCAATTTATGCATAGTGATACTTCTTCCGCATCGCAACGAGGAATACAACAGTACATATCATCGCCAAGCACTGTGCAGCCGCAGCAGAATACCATATTCCGTCAATATCCCACAG